>JAKSSO010000003.1 GCA_024403055.1 Mogibacterium sp.
GTGCAGGCCAGATATCCGCCTTCGTGTTTCCCGACGAAGGTATCGTCAATATATACTTCAGAGATCTGATCTGCCGCACCAAAATGAAGGAGGATGCGATGTCCCTGCCATTCTGCCGGCACGCTAAGCGTGCGCTCGTAGGTCAGTTTCCCATTGAACTTCTGACCTGCGACCCCGGAGAGCTCGCTCTCCGGGCAGAATGGCACATTTATCACACCATCCCCATTCAGTTTCCATTCTCCGTTTAGACATTCCCAGTCCTCACGCACCAGCTGAGGTCTTGGATATACATTCCATGATGTCATTTATCTACCCGTTGCCTTCTTCAGAGCCTTTGCCAGCTGGTCAGGACATGACGTCGGCTTGAATCCGCATCTGATACCTTCGAGCCTTGCAATAGCCTCGTCTACTTTCATTCCCTGTACCAGTTTGCTGACTGCCTGAAGGTTGCCGTGACAGCCTCCCGTAACAACGACTTCCTTGATGGTATCTCCATCAAGTTCTATTTCCATCATCTGTGAACATACGCCCTGAGGATAATATACAAACATTCTTACTACTTCTCCCTGTTCCTTATAATCCGAGTACGTCAGCGATCTCAAGCAGCGACTCTAATGAAATATCGATGAATTCATCCCAGCTGATACCGGTCTTCTCTATCTCCATAAGGTACTGTCTGTTAGCGCCGGCTGCGAATCTTGATTCGTTGAATCTCTTGGCTACTGATTTGTGCTTAACACTTGCCAGCTTCTTGTCCGGATAGATCTGAGCTACAGCCTTGACAAAGCCGCTCATTGGATCTGCTGCGATAAGAGCGTACTCCAGTGTTGTCTCAGGATTCTTTCCGCAGACAGGATTGTGAGCCATGATGGCATTAGCCATTACAGGATCATCATAACCCTCGTCCTTCAGTATCTTGGCAGAAGTAGGACCGTGAGTTGACAGGTCTGTTCTCCATGGGCATGTTTCCTCATCAAGGTCATGCAGCAGTCCGCATATGCCCCAGTACTCAACTTCATCCGGCGCAAGTCTCTTTGCAAGACCCTTCATGATCGCTTCTACTGCATAGCTGTGAACGATGTAGTTCTCGCCTTTTACATGCTTGTGAAGTATCTCGTTTGCTTTTTCTCTTGTTAATTTCTCTGACATTTTTACGCCTCCTATATCTGAATGGCCAGGTCTACGACCCTGCTAAATATATCATGTACCCTTCTGCCCGTCTCATTGACTTCAGCGCTGTTGATCGGCTGATCAAGCACGCCTGCAGCCATGTTGCTGAGCATTGAAATGCCTATTATCTCTTTCTTTGCATGATTGCAGATTATAGCCTCCGGAACGCTGGACATTCCGACTGCATCTGCTCCGATAGTTCTAAGGAACCTGATCTCCGCCGGTGTCTCGAACGAAGGTCCGCTCATCATTGCATACACACCCTCTCTGAGCGAAATACCTTCCTTTTCGCCGACAGCCTTGAGCTTATCTCTCAGCACCTTGTCATAGGTATCGGTCATGTCCGGGAATCTCGGACCGTATTCGTCCAGATTTGTGCCGATCAGTGGATTGGCTCCGCTGCAGTTGATATGATCGCTGATGATCATCAGATCGCCCTGGTTCCAGTCTTTGTTGATGCATCCGGCAGCATTGGTGATTATCATTCTCTTGAATGAAGGGAAAGCCAGCAACGTTCTTGCCGGCAAGACCGTCTTGTCCATGGAACCGCCCTCATAATAATGAAATCTTCCTGCCATTATTATCACTTTTTTACCGAAGAGTTCGCCGTATACCAGTTCTCCCCTGTGTCCTTCAGCCTTGCCCGTCGCAAAGTGTGGGATCTTATCATAAGGGATCCTTATCGGGTCCTTCATCTTGTCGGCATAATCATTCAGTCCGCTTCCGAGAACGATACCTACCTCCGGATCTGTAACACCCTCCTGCTCAAGATAGCTCTTTGCATCAAGTATAGCGGCTCTTTTGATCTCGTCGTCTCTGATCGTAACTTCCATTTTCACGCTCCTTATCCGGATCCAGTTCAGGATCCCGCCTCTACTTTTCTATCTCTTTTCTGACTTCATCAATACTGAGACCGTTCTCACGTGCAATACGGGCAATATCCTCGTACTCATACTTGCTGCGGCTCACTCCATAGCCGCTGACGTCCTTGCGTCTTACCTTGCCGTAAGCCGTATCGACCTCAACTTCAGTTCTGTCCAGAATATATCTCTCGAAAACCAGCTCTCTGATGCCTATGGTCGAAGTGTATCTGAAGATCAGTTCAAGCATCTCCTCTCGTCTGTCCTCAGTAGTCATGACTGTCAGCATCATTCCCGGTCTCGATTTCTTCATGACAAGCGGCGTAGCAAAAACATCCTTTGCTCCTGCATCCATCAGACGCTCCATCGCAAAGGCGATCTCCTCCGCAGTCATGTCATCGACATTACATTCAAGTTCAATTACTTTATCTCTGTTCATTGTAGATATTATACTCCATCCTGCACATAAATACTCACGCAATTAACTGCAGTTTCGAATTCCTTGCTTCCCATTCCGCGTCCGGTGTGCGCTATCTCTCCGGATCTCAGTTTCTCTTCGAACTCTGCTCTGCTGCGGCAGAACTCATCAGCATGATACTTCAGCAGTACGGCACCCGTCGGTGTGCACAACTCCCCGAAAACAGGCTCTATATCGTCCTCTTTCTCCGCGCCTCTGTACGAAGGGATATCCTGCAGGAGCAGTTCGGTCGCAGGTGCAGGAACGTTCATGACTCCGTGAGCACATTTTACTGTTCCGTTTCCGACATTTACAGGTGAGCATATCACCCTATCAGGCGATGTTCTTCTCATGAGATAACATGCAGCGGTAATGTCTGCGATCGCATCCAGCATGCCTACTTCATGGAAGTGTATCTCTGTCACCGGCTCTTCGTGTGCCTTGCTTTCAGCCTCGGCAAGCATGCGATAGACATTCTTTGCATCATTCTTCACCTGTTCAGGCGCACTGCTCGCATCTATTATTGAGAGAACTTCAGCAAGGCTGCGGTGTTCATGATGATGATGGTGATGATCGCTGTTATTACAGGACTCATCCCCGTTTTCTGAATGATAGCTGCCACCGATCATCACTTTTACACGTGATCCGTTCACGCCCTTCTGGACCGCCGGTTCAAGAGCGTAGCTTATCCCGGGCAGCTCAAGAGCATCAAGCTCTTTCAGGTATTCCACAGGTTTATCTGCAAGGTCCAGCAGGGCTGCTGTCAGCATGTCTCCCGCTGCACCCATTGCACAGTCTATATATAAAGTCTTCATTGTCCTCTTCATCATTATCTGTTACTCAGATCTGCTTGCCCATGTGGTTGATCAGATGTGCAAGATATCCTGCTCCATATCCGTTGTCGATATTCACGACAGATACTCCGCTCGCACAGGAATTCAGCATTGAGAGCAAAGCACTCAGTCCCTCGAATGCTGCGCCGTAACCTACGCTGGTAGGCACTGCTATTACAGGACAGCTTGCGATCCCGCCTACGACGCTGGCAAGTGCGCCCTCCATTCCTGCTATCGCTATCACGACAGAGGCCTGCATTATTTCCTCGCTTGAGTCGAAGAGTCTGTGGATACCGGCAACTCCGACATCATAGAGACGCACCACCTCATTGCCGAGGGCTTCGGCTGTTACAGCTGCCTCTTCAGCGACCGGGATATCGCTCGTTCCGCCTGTCGCGATAACTATCCTGCCGATACCAGAGGCTGGCGGTATCTCACCTGCAATGGCGATACGCGCCTTGTCATAATATCTGTATTCTTTTCCTGCAGGAACATCTGCCAGCATTTTCTCGACTGCTGCATTCTTATCTGCATCTATCCTGGTCACCATGATGAATTCCTGGCCCGCTTCCATCATCTTTTTCATGATTCCTGCGATCTGTTCTGCTGTTTTGGATTCACCGTATATCACTTCCGCTACGCCCTTGCGAAGCTTGCGGTGAAAATCGATCTTCGCATATCCGATATCCTCGTACGGCTGCATTTTCAGTTTCAGTACCGCGTCATCAACTGACAGTGTACCGTCCTTTACCATGTTCAGAATTTCGCTTATGTTCTCTTTCATAGAGATGCCTTCCTCGGAACCGTGTCCGCATTTATGTTACGATAATATTGCCCGAGCTCTTTTCTGATGAGCTCAAGCTCGCTGTTCAGCTTATCCATCTGTCCTGCCGTCACCTGTATCAGCGCATCGTCGCCCTGCCTTCTTACTCTGAAATCAGAATAGCCCAGTTCAAAAAGATATCGCTCTGCCGTCTCCGTCGCCTTGAGTGCCGCCTCGTTTATCTCCTCGCCTGTTCTGATCCGAGTCGCAAGACATGAATATGCAGGCTTGTGAGCTGTCGGCAGCCTCTCCAGTTCAGAAAGCCTTCTTACCTCAGCCTTTGTGATGCCAAGCTCTCTGAGAGGTGATCTCATGCCGAGTTCAGCACTTGCCCTCATGCCCGGCCTGTCATCCGCGGAGTCATCAGCATTGTTACCGTCTATCACAAGTTCAAATCCGTCCGCATGTGCCGCCCTGCATAATTCCGACATCATCGCCCGCTTGCAGTAGTAGCAGCGATCCGGAGAATTGCAGGTGATACTCTCATCCTGGAGCAAAGCCATGTCTATCATTTTCAGAACAGTTCCCTTTGCACCGATTGCTTCCGCTGTATCCACTGCACTTTCCAGTTCAAAAGAAGGCACGAACTCAGACCTGACACAGTATGCACTGATGTCAGCACCTGCTTTCAATGCAGCATGCAGAAGCAGGGCCGAATCCGTTCCGCCGGAATACGCAAGTGCCACTTTGTTATTCTTTTCAAAATACTCTATCAAACGTTCCATGATGTGCTGACACTGATCCCGTTATTTCATGAATTTATCTATCGCATTATTGAGCTCATCGATAGACTCGTAATCTCCGGCCTGAACTGCATCGATAATGCATGTTGAAAGATGCTCCTTGAGAATGACTCTTGATACGCTCTGAACAGCAGAGTTGATAGCTGACAGCTGGATCAGAACGTCGCTGCAGTCTCTGTCCGACTCTACCATGTTCTTCACGGACTGCATGTGTCCTATGATCCTGGAAAGTCTGTTCAGTACGGCTTTCTTGCTCTCCTCACTGTGAACATGACCATGCTCGCCATGTGAATGCGAATGTGCATGTGCTATTCCCAGTTCATGCATGTGCTCGTGAGCTACACTGTCTATATGCTCATGAGAATGCTCGTGCGCATGCTCTGAATTCTGAGCTTCATTGCTCTGATATGAGGGGGATACGCTTTTTTTCATTTTTTTGACCTCCTAAAAAGCTTGGAATTTCAAGCGTTATATTATTTTCAATTTACATCCCCTACCGGAGCTTGTAACCGGGGGATACTTCATTTACACTCATTATAACAAAATAATTATAAATGCCAATACATTTATATATCTACCTAAGGAGGTTATTCATGCATATCCCTGATAATTATCTTAGCCCATCAACATGCGCAGTAATGACAGCTGCTGCAATACCTGCATGGGTCCACTCGATCAAAAAGCTCAAAGCCGAAATGCCTAAGGATAAAATGGTCATGTTCGGTATCGGAGCAGCCTTCTCATTCCTCGGAATGATGTTCAACATTCCTATGCCGGGAGGCACAACAGGACACGCTGTAGGAGGAACTCTGATAGCACTTCTTCTAGGCCCCGAAGCAGCCTGCATTGCCGTCACGATCGCTTTGCTGGTACAGGCTCTGCTCTTCGGTGACGGAGGCATACTTGCATTCGGAGCAAACTGCTTTAACATGGCTTTCGTTCTTCCATATGTGGGATACTATTCATATAGAATGTTCTGCAGGATGTTCAAAGCTGACGAGCTGAACGCAGGCAACAAGAAGAAAATCGTTTCGGCAGGTCTCGCTTCATATCTCGGCATAAATGCAGCTGCGCTTATGGCTGCGATAGAGTTCGGCATACAGCCGCTGCTCTTTACAAATGCAGCAGGTCAGCCTCTGTACTGTCCGTACGGATTGTCAGTATCTATTCCTGCAATGATGTTAGGTCATCTTACTATATTCGGTCTGGCAGAAGTTATATTTACAGTTGCAATATACAGTTTTCTGGCAGCAGGCAGCTCGAACAGCTTCTATGGTGAAGAAAATTTCAGTAAGACCAGCAGTACAGGTTTTGGCAGCAAAAAAGCAGGCATTCTTCTTGCAGTTCTGATGTTGGCTACTCCGCTCGGTCTACTTGCTGCAGGAACAGCATGGGGCGAGTGGGACATCGCTGAAATTCCGACCATGACCGAACAGTTCAGCTGGAACTCTCTGATGCCTGACTATACTCTCGGCAATCTGCCTGAATGGGCCGCTTACATTTTATCTGCTGTTGTCGGAGTTTCGATACTCGTCATTGCATTTAGGTTGATTGGAGCCGCAATGAAGAGTAAAATAAATTATGACTAATTTTCCGGAATGGATGAAAACTGAAGAAAATTACAAAGCCGTTTCCGACAGGGACGGCTTTGTTGGCAAGAGCGTTCTCTCTGTCATGGGAACGCTCCGTTTGCTACGTTCCTCCAAGACCTCATACGGCAGACTCGGCAAGGCCTTCCCTGCCCCGCTCAAGCTGGTCATCTGCCTTGCGCTTATACTCTGCTGCAGCATCTCGCAGAATATGTTTGTTACATACTCCATTCTTGCGACTGTACTCATCCACGTCTGTCTGCTCAACAGTGAAAGCCTTAAGAAAACAGTATCTACAGCACTGCTGGCAGCATTCATCTCGGCACTTATACTTCTGCCGGCTGTCTTTCTGGGCTCCCCGCAGTCGATGCTGACAGTTTCGACCAAGGTCTTCACATCAGTCTCACTGATCGGGATACTCGCTTCTACCACTGAATGGAACAGGCTGACATCCGGACTTGCAGCCTTCCACATACCCGGAATTTTTATTTTCACATTAGACATAACATTAAAATATATCGTCATACTGGGTGACATTGCGCTGGACATGCTTAATGCTCTCAAACTCCGTTCAGTCGGGATCAACAGGAGCAAAAGCAGCTCGCTTTCAGGAATACTCGTTGTGACCTTCCTGAAATCAAGGCAGATGGCTGATGAAATGTATGATGCTATGGTATGCAGAGGATACGGAGACAAGGAATAATGGAGAAGACACTGATCAGATTGAATGACATATGTTTCGCATACGATGGCCTGATCGCGCTTCGTCATGTCAGTTTTGATGTGAAGAAGGGTGAAACACTTGTGCTCCAGGGCTCAAACGGCTGTGGCAAGTCCACATTACTCAAGCTGCTGAACGGTCTCATTTTCGCAGAGCAGGGAACATACACGTTTGACGATGATATCATCGATGCAGGGACGATGAAGAACGATCGCTTTGCAAAGAGATTTCATCAGCGCATCGGTTTCGTATTCCAGAATCCTGACGTAATGCTCTTCTGCAATAATGTAAGAGAAGAGATCGCATTCGGCCCGACTCAGATGGGTCTTGATGCAGAGACTGTTGACTCAAGAGTTGACGACCTCCTCAAAGCTCTCGATATCGAAAGACTTGCAGAACGTGCGCCTTATCAGCTTTCCGGAGGCGAAAAAAAGAGAGTCGCTCTTGCAAGCGTACTCTCCATGAATCCTGATGTTCTTGTACTCGACGAGCCTCTCGCAGGTCTCGACCGCCGCACGCAGGACTGGCTGGTCGACTTCCTTCAGTCCCTTCAGGAAGCAGGCATGACCATCGTCCTGTCAACTCATGACGATGTCCTCGCCCACCTGCTCGGTGATCGCATCCTGTACATGAACGAGGATCACAGCGTCAATTATATTTTATAGAACAATATTAAGCTTTATGCTCCTTGCAGCTCCATTCGGTAACCGATAGTTTGCACATCAGAGTCCTCTGCAGGACCTCTTCCTGATAGTGATACTCCGGAGCGGGCATGATATGATGCATCAGTGTGTTAAGACCGTCGATTTTTTCGTCGCCTTCAAGCACACTGATTTTTACTTTGCCTATTACACTCATGTAATAATATGAAGCGGAACAACTGTCAGCTACCAGCGCACTGCGTCTGCCGTCGATCTCGAACGGAATTTCTCGTCCGTCTCGAGCCGCATCCTGAAGAATGCCCGCTTTACGGCCCTCGCGTGCTCCATGTATGAAAAAACTGACACTTCCGTTCTCCGCCTTATATCCGTAGTTCAGTGGAAGAATGTATGTGCCCTCTGCATCACTCAGCGCCAGTCTCAGCACCTCCTCTTCTTCGAGCAGTTCACACATTCTGTCAAGGTCTATGATTTCTCTGTCACTCCTCCTCATCTTCAGGCCTCCAGTCATATTTCAGCAATTTGCGGGCCGTCAGCTCGACAGCCTCTGCGATCTTATATGCGACCTCAAGTGAAGGTCCGTAGAATATCGCACCATGGTGTGATAGAACAGCTGCATGTGTCTCCTCCATTGTTGCGACCACATTATCCGCGAGCTCTTCCGAAGCATTCTCAGCAAACGGGATCACTCTGATATCTCCGATCAGATTCTTCATGTTAGGATCGTTGATAACAAATCCGGCCTCGCACGCTGCGAAAACGCTCATCGCATTGGAATGTGTATGGATTATCGCATTGCATCCCGGGATCTTCTTGTACATCTCCGCATGGATCAAAGCATCTGAGCTAGGTACTCTCTGCTCACCGAAATCCATTGTATGAATATCGACATCAACGATATCCTCGATCTTTATTTCAAAGTAATCCATTGAAGACGGTGTTATCAGCATCCTGTCCTCATTCACTCTTACTGAGAGATTGCCCCATGCACCGTAAACGAGGTCCTCTCTTACGAGATTTTTGCCCGTCTCGATCAGACTGTTTCTCATGGCGAATGTCTCTTCATCATAACCGATGTATTCCACAGTCTCAGCCTGATTGGTCTCAACATATTCATCCTCAAACTCGGCTTTCAGCTTTGCCGATACCTCAGCATTCATCGGTCTGGCACCGCCGATCATCTCACCGTGAACAAGAGCTTCACATGCCTTCTGCACGATCTGTGCAGCAGCAACAGCCTTACGCATGTTTGATGCAGCTGCATAAAATCCCGAACTCTTTACCAGGCACACAGAAGAATTTTCAAGAGCTGCCGCCATTTTTTCAGGAGTAGCTTCATCAATGACAGGAACATAAGCTCCCGCTATCTGAGCCAGATCATCCAGAGCGACCGGCATTTCTTCATATTTCTCCGATACAGCTACTGTATCCGGAGAGCAGCCGTAAATTATTGCGTTGACCCACGGCATTGCAGAAAAATACGGTCCCAGATAACCGGTTTTCATGTCGCTGACAAGGACGTCGTCCTCCATGATACCCGCGAGCATTAGACTTCCGTTAGAAACAAGATATGCGTCATCGTCAAGGCGTAAAGCCATCTGTCCGAATACCTTCTTGAATTTTCCATGGAATCCTTTGACGCCTTTAAGCATCAGGTCTATACCTTCATCGTACTTCATATACACCTCTATTTGTTTTCCCTGAATTCTCCTATCGTGAAGAATACCAGTCCGATCCAGACTATCACGAATGCGATGATCTGGACTATATCGATCGGCTCTTTGAACAGAAAGATGCCGATAATCAACGTGATCGTCGGGCTGATGTACTGAGTAAGGCCTATCAGGAAGAGGCTTACTCTTGTTGCACATACGCCGAACAGTCCTATAGGAACGCATGTCACAAGTCCGGTCAGCATCAGCAGAGCATACTTGCCCGGCTCAGCCACTGCCAGTGCACCCCTGCCGCCTGCTTCCAGAACGATTATTGCCACAAGAGCAATTACCGCATAGATCATGGTCTCATATACGAGACAGATCATTACAGGCTTGTCGGATGTTTTCTTGATTGCCGAATAAGTTGCCCACGAAAGGGCAAGTCCGAGAGCTACTCCCGGAAGCTGTCTGAAATGGAACAGGATCACAAGTATCGCTATCAGTGCCATAACCATCGCAGCAGCATTGTACTTTGTCAGCTTTTCATGGAAGAGAATGATACCGAACAGGCATATTACGATAGGCTCGATATAATAGCCTATCGAAGCCTGTATTACTCTGCCCGAATTGATAGCCCATATATACAGACTCCAGTTGGCCGTCAGGATCAGTCCTGCTGTGAAGCACTTTCTCCTTATCGCCTTGTCCCTGAGCGGTTCAAATATCTCTTTGCGGCTGTATTTGAATCTTGCCCCAATATAACAATAAATAAACATCGTCACTATTCTGTACAGAATGATGATGCCCGAATCTATGGGCTTGAGTGCCTGCCAGTATATTGGAAGAAATCCCCATATCGTCTGGCAGCTCAGTACTGCAAGCACTCCGATCTTATATTCTTTCTTACTGTCCGCTATCATTCTTAAAGTCCCAGTTCCTGTTCTGCAAGCTCAGTTGCGATCTTTACGCAATCCTCACAGGAAGTGAATTGACCTCCATTGTTCCCTGTCTTTATGTCTCTGCAGATAAGAGCTCCTGCTCTTTCCACAAATTGTCTCTGAATGGCTCCTGCTGCGCGTGTCGACTTTGCCTTGGTCTGTCCCGGATTTTCTATGTCACCGTCGCTGTTGACAAGTCCGCAGACAATAGCAGCACCGCTTACGGCTCCGCATATGCCTTTGCCTGTTCCCATTCCACCGCCGAATCCCTCTGTGAGCTTGTACAGAGCAGACTCATCCATTCCGAGTTCATCAGCAAAGGCACAGGCTACAGCCTGACAGCAGTTATAACCTTTTCTGTGCTTTTCAGCAGCCAGATCCACCTTACTCACTTTTTCTTCCTCCTTATTTCAACAGGCCATCAATTTCGAGCAGCTCTCTTGATGCATTGATAGCCGCTGCCTCGAGTCTTGGTAAAGCCTCCATGTTATATCTGAAATTCTCGTAGAACTGATCTCCACTGTCCGGTCCCGTCTCTTCATCAAATTCCTGATCCAGGATCATGTTACAGATGAGAAGATACATGGATCTGATATCAGGTCCGAATCTGAGGACCTCCTGATAATCAATTCCGATATTATTAAAGGCAAGATTGGAATACCTTCCCTCGAATTCGTCAGTGAAGCCTTCGTACTGTCTCTCGATTACTTCAAGCAGTTCGTAGAGACATGTCACACGAAACTCCCTGACAGTCTGCATGAAGGTCTCCTCATTGCCGGGTTCTCCGTTCTCTACCTTCTCACGCATGGTATCATATACGACATACTCGTTCTGATCATAGAGCTTGGTGAGCATCTGATTCATTATCACTGAAAGGTAACTTTCTTTTCCTCTTGTGGTATTTCCAAATAACATTATTATTTCCTCTCTGCCTGTCAGATAACTCGTGCTTATTTTACCGGTACCAGTTCGAACTGTTGTCTGTTATGTCCGTCGAGCCACTGCTTCATGTCAGCTTCCGTGTACGGGATGTCGCAGCCTGTTTCCTTCGTGTAATCACAATCCTTGGCATAATAGATGCCGTTTTCATATCGCCAGAAAAGTATCACGTGTCCGTCAGGTTTGTACCAGCGGTCGCCCAGCATGTTGATGAAATCGCATTGTCTTGAGCTCGCCCATATCACGCTGTTCTCTCTCTGTAGTACCTCTCTGAATGCTTCGAGAGTCCGTTCCATCGGTCTTGACTCTATCCCGAAAAGCCTTCTGTTCACATCATTGAGCCTCAGGGTCACGTCTCCACCGCAGACACTGGTCCCCTCCTTGTTCGCAACATTGAGCTGGTCCAGGCCCGCTTCTTCGCGCATCCTGTATACATCAGTCGGATCCAGATCCGCTCCCGTGAGCAGGTCGATGCACATTGCAAGACTTATGAGGCCGCATCCGTTATGTCTCATGTCGGATTCCCAGTAAGGAAGATGGAACCACGAGTCCTCTTCAAAAAGCTGGCTGAAATATATGTTTTTTCCTCGCTCGCTATAGTACATTTTCTCTTAAATAACCGTTTATGCAAGAACAGTTGCTAGATCGTATATATCTCTTCTGAATACTCTTTTCTGCTCTACCGCATCCTTAAGATCTACTGCAAAAGGAGTGCTTCCGCTGACACCCACTGCAAAGCTGTCCGATGGTCTCTTCTCAGGATGTGCAAGAAGGTCGATGGCCATTCCGCATGTCAGGTCAGCGATCAGTCTGTCCTGAACAGACGGGCTTCCGCCTCTCTGGATATAGCCCGGAACAACACTTCTTGTTTCCTGACCTGTAACGGCCTCCAGCAGCTGCTGTGTCTCAAGGATCGGCATGTCTACGCCTTCAGCCTTGACAATGATAATATGTCCCTTGCCCATTGCCTGGTGTTCCCTGACTCTGCGGACAAGTTCTTCCGTATCCATCTCTACCTCAGGAACAAGGATGATGTCAGCACCGCATGCCAGTCCGGAGTACAGTGCGATATCTCCGCAGTGACGGCCCATTACCTCCATGATGGTGGTACGTTCGTGAGATGTGGATGTATCTCTTATCTTGTTGATCAGCTCGACCACAGTATTAAGTGCTGTATCAAAACCGATGGTATACTCTGTATAGCCGAGGTCATTATCGATGGTACCAGGAATACCGGCTACTGAAATGCCTCTTTTTGCCAGTTCAAGTCCACCGTGGAAGCTTCCGTCTCCGCCGATAACGACTACCGAGTCAATGCCTCTTCTGCGAAGGTTCTCAACTGCAACATCTACCCATTCGCCATGCAGGAAACGTTCGCTGCGGGCACTTTTCAGTATTGTTCCGCCTCTGTACAGAATGCCGCCAACGTCATTTCTGCCCATTTCCATGATGTCGTCTTCGATCAGTCCTTCGTATCCTCTTCTGACACCGTATACCTGCATTCCTGCATCGATGCCCGCACGTACAACAGCTCTGATAGCTGCGTTCATTCCCGGTGCATCACCGCCGCTTGTCAGCAGTGCAATTCTCTTCATCTCTGTTACCTCTTTTATGATAACGGCATGTGCATTCATGCGATCATGCCTCATATTGTTATAATACTAATTTGATATTATATCATTTTCTGTTTAAATTATGCTACAATATAGAATAACTATTACAAATAATGAAAGGATTTTTCACTATGAGTCGTGACCTTCTTATGCTCGCCATCGTGCCGGGCTTACTGATAATCATATATGTCTATACCAAGGACAAGGTCGAGAAAGAACCTCTTCCTCTGATCCTCAAGATCATTTTCTTCGGTATCCTCTCATGCATCGCAGCAGGTTATATAGAAGCAATTGCCGCAGAGTTCCTGCCTCACTATCCAAAGGGCAGTCTCGGATATGCACTCGTTAATGCATTCGCGCTGGCTGCATTCTGGGAGGAGATCCTCAAGTATCTGGCACTTAAGATCGGAAGCTGGAAAAGCAAGGCATTCAATTACAGATTTGACGGAATCGTATTCGGTGTTTCCTCTGCTGTAGGTTTTGCCGTATATGAGAACATCATGTATGTAGCTCAGTACGGTTTACAGACAGCTATCGTAAGAGCTGTTACAGCAGTTCCGCTCCACGCGTTCTGCGGAGTGTTCATGGGTGTCTTCTATGCACTTGCCAAGAAGAATTCGATCCTCGGCAAGGGAGGCAGATCACTCTTATGCAGAATAATGGCTCTCATCGTACCTATGATCATTCACGGCATATACGATACACTTGCATTCATCGGAATAGCAGCCACTGAATACATGCTGTTCGGATTTGTCATCGTCCTCTACATCGTTGCGATCACTACGATCAAGAAGATGTCAAAGGCCGACAGCCACGCAGGATTCTATCCTGAAGCAAGAGTGATCAACTACACAGTCGAATAGATCATAGAAACACAAGATCATACGAAAAAGGACCTTCATGCAGAAGCGAAGGTCCTTTATTTTTGACTCATATTAGTTGGATATGCCGTTCTATCTCATGCTCTGATTCTTGTTATATACCGGCTTCATGATCTTAGGTATTCCGTTCTCGAATTTGATATGATTCTCGCCCTGGATCAGCGGTCTAACATAATCGAGGAATTCTGTGGAAATATCATTGCCGTTAATGATCCATTTCTCAGGGAAGAGCTTTTCCTTGTTG
This sequence comes from Mogibacterium sp., assembly GCA_024403055.1. GTDB lineage: Bacteria > Bacillota > Clostridia > Peptostreptococcales > Anaerovoracaceae > Crickella. The sequence continues at coordinate 14,126 of JAKSSO010000003.1, forward strand.
CATACTTCTCCCACAGGGATCATCTCCAGATCGATGTGATAAGGCTTTCCCTCCGAACGCTTGAAGATGACCATCTTGCCACATGTCTCCGCACTGTTCATGAGTGCGTTCTTCAACGCAAATCTTCCGGCCTGCTCTGCCTCATCAGAATCAGTTGCAGAGATCATGATGGATGTGCAGCGCTGAGGAAGATTAAGCTCAATGGATCTGCACTTGCATCCGATGCTTCTCTTGACGATCCTCTCAAGTACGGCTGCACAGCCTGCCAGCATTTTATGTCCGAACTGGTCTTTGACCGACTCTTCCTCATACTCGCAGACGAGTCTTCCTGTGTTGTCCCTGATGCCCTCTGAAACGCATACTACAACTGAGTTGCTTTCCTTGAGTGCTGCCTTGACATCACGTATGAAGTCCGTCACATCAAAGAACTCTTCAGGAAGATATATCAGCATTGGATTAGGTTCATATGAAGTTCTGGCCAGCATGCTTGCCGCAGTGACCCATCCTGCATTTCTTCCCATCAGCTCTATGATAGTTACTACAGGATGTTCATATACACCTGCATCCCATACGATATCCCTGACAGTTGCAGCTACGAACTTCGCTGTTGATCCGTAGCCCGGTGTGTGATCTGTAACAGGCAGATCGTTGTCGATGGTCTTCGGTACACCAACAAAGCATATGTCAGAACCGAACTGTTTTGCGGCTCTGCTCAGCTTGTCGACTGTATCCATCGAGTCGTTACCTCCGATGTAGAAAACTGCATCGATCTCCAGATCCTCAAATTTCTTGAAAAGAATAGGGTAAACCGCGTTATCTATGTCTTCCGGGAGTTTGTGTCTGCAGCTGCCGAGGAATGCAGCAGGAGTTGTTTTGAGCAGGTCAAAATCCTTCATTCTGCTGTAGTCAGACAGATTAACAACATGATCCTCGAGAAAGCCCTCGATTCCGTTTACCATTCCGTATGCATGGACTCCCTGCTCTCTTGCCTCCATGGCAATGCCATACAGCGAAGCGTTTATAACTGCAGTAGGTCCACCTGATTGTCCTATAATAATGTTTCTCATAATTTTCTCTTGTGATTATCCTTGATCAGCAATGCAACATACCATATGCACAGAACAACAAGTACGCCGCCCAGTATTTTTGTTACCATAACTACCACCTTTCCTTAACATATCCGCCTTTGAAAGCATCATTCAATGCCTCCAGGTCTTCGATCTGAGCCATGAGCTCAGCACCGTTATCAGTATCACTTATTCTGAGTCGTACATCCTGAGTATCTATCAGGTGCATGACCGGTCTGTGAAATACCTGTGTGCCATCCTTACGAAGCGGTTCGTACGGCTTGTGCTCCGCAAGGTACATGTGCTTGGATGTCAGGATCGCAGTATAACCTGCAATTCCTGTAGTTTTACGATAAGCCTTGGAAATGCCTCCGTCAATAATGAATATCTTTCCGCCGCCCTTGATAGGAGTCTCTCCATCCTTTATCTTGACAGGAACATGTCCGTTCATGATCTTTCCCGTCTCTTTATCAAGTCCGAAATTATCCAGTATTACATCCGCAATGTCTGCTCTTTCGATAAGATCGTAATATGCGGCTTTGTTCTCTATGTGTGTTTTCCTGTCTGCTATGAAATAGCGCTCGAAAGTCCTCATCCTGTCCTTGCCGAACAGCGGCGAGTTCTCTGCCAGCCAGAGATACATCATTATCGATGCAGCTTCGCCCCCATCATCCTCCGCAAGAACGTGAGCGCTTCTGACCATCTCGTCCAGCTTTTGCAGATAATCATATCCCGAATACTCCACGCCATCGATCTCGATGCTCTTGAGTGTACCGTCCGCGTTGAATGGAATGCATCCGTGATAGTATAGATTGCCGTTTGCGATCCTGTACAGTGATCCATGTGAATAAAGATAATCCATATGGACCTGCAGCTTCTCGGATCTTCTGAACGAACCCTCTAGAGCAACCATTACTTCTTCTTCCTGATGAGTCAGCCTGTAAGGATCCTTAGGATCGATAGTCGGGAAGTTACTGTCTCTCAGCTCATATACTTTGCCATCCAGCTCAATGGTCCCGTTCTCGAAATCCATCTTGTCAAGCAGCAGCCTGTTCTCCAGATGATACTCCGGATGCTTCATGATCTCCTGGCCTTCCACTTTGAACTGGATGACCGAGATCATCTTGTGCATCTTGGCTGCATGTGCCTCAGGAATAGGATCGTACTTGTTGGTCTCAAGCACATTAGGGTAGAAGCATTCGCAAGGGTCATCAGCATATATCTTCTGAGCCAGTGAGGAAAGCGGTCTCAGATTGATGCCATACCCGACTTCGAGCATGTCGAAGTTATTGTATCTGACATTGATACGTATGGCATTTGCTATGCATGCCCTGTTGCCGCAGGCAGCACCCATCCACAGGATGTCGTGATTGCCCCACTCGATATCTATGCCTCTATTGGCCATCAGGTAATCCATGATGACATGCGGCTTGGGACCTCTGTCGTAAATATCTCCGATGATATGCAGCCTGTCAACTGTCAGGTTGCTGATAACATCAGTCAGATCGATAATGAAATCCTCTGCCGATTCATACTCAATGATGGATTCGATGATTTCATCGTAGTATTTGTGTCTGTCTTCCACGTCGTCTGTAAAGAGCAGCTCATCCAGTATATATGCCGAAGCCTTCGGAAGACGCTTCTTTACCTTGGAACGTGTATATTTGTTGGTAACGACTCTGCAGATGTCGATAAGTCTGACGATAGCAGTTCCGCACCATTTATTGAAATCCTCTTCGCTTTTCTTCTTTCTGTTGATCTCAGCACGCGGATTGTATATAAGCGAAGCGAGGTCATCGCACTCCTCATCCGTAAGAGTCCTGCCATATACTTCATCGATCCTCATCCTTATCATTCCGGATCCGCTTCTTACGAAATGCTGAAATGCATCATATTCGCCATGAATGTCACTGAGCACGAACTCCGTCGCTTTAGGCAGTGCAAGAATCGCTCTGAGGTTGATGATCTCTGTTCTTACAGCCTTGCGATTCGGGTATTTTTCGGCCAGCAGCCTCAAATATTGAGTATCTGCCATCACCTAGTCCTCATCGATTTTCATGATGTCAGCGCCGATAGCTTTGAACTTTCCTACGAAGTTCTCATATCCGCGCTCGATGTGGTAGATCTCGCTGACTTCAGTCATGCCATCTGCAACAAGTCCAGCAAGGACCATTGCAGCTCCGGCACGCAGGTCAGTAGCTCTTACCTTGGCTCCGCGAAGCTTCTTGCCTCCCGGTACCGTTGCCTCGCTGGAGTTCCAGGTAGTAATGCCTGCACCCATTCTGTTCAACTCAACAACATGCATGAATCTGTTCTCGAAGACAGTCTCTCTTACGACACTTTCTCCCTTGACAGTCGTAAGAAATGCCATGAACGGCGACTGAATATCTGTAGGGAAACCCGGATACGGAAGGGTCTTGATGTCTGTAGCTACAAGTTCACCTTCTGTTGCATCTACCAGAATGCCTTCAGGTGTAGCATCTACGAATACCCCGCACTCCTTGAGCTTGGAGATAATAGGTCTGACATGTCCCGGCAGTCCATTTTTGATCAGAAGTCTTCCTCTTGTGATCGCAGCTGCCAGCATGAATGTTCCGGTCTCGATCCTGTCCGGAATAACTCCGTGAATACATCCGGTGAGCTTCTCAACTCCCTCGATCCTTATCATGTCAGTTCCTGCACTCTTGATCCTTGCACCCATCTTGTTAAGAAGGTTGGCCAGATCAATGATCTCAGGCTCCTTGGCCGCATTCTCTATGATCGTTGTTCCCCTGGCCAGTGTTGCAGCCATGAGGATGTTCTCTGTCGCACCTACACTAGGAAAGTCCAGATAGATGGCATCTCCAACAAGTCCTTCCGGACCTACGGAAACAATTACTTTGTCATCCTCCTCGACTATTTCTGCTCCCAGAGCTCTAAAGCCCTTGAGATGAAGATCGATAGGACGCTTGCCTATGGTGCATCCGCCCGGCATTGGCATTACGACCTTACCCGCTCTTGCGAGCATCGGTCCCATCGTGAAAATGGATGCTCTCATCTCCTGAACGACCTCAGGATCAGCCTCAACAGAAGCAATCTCCTCTGCCGTCACTTTGATCACGCCCTCCTCCGATGTATCGATCGATGCACCATAATTGAGGAGCATCTTCTTCATGACCTCTACATCTACGAGATCCGGAGCGCCTTCAATTACACATGTTTCATCTGTCAGCAAAGTCGCTGCAAGCAGAGGAAGAACGGCGTTCTTCGCGCCGCTTATCTTAACCTCTCCAAACAGTGGCCCATTATTATTGACAAGTATCTTTGCCATTTATTTTCCTGCCTTAGCTAATTTTTTTGCTTTTTTCTGAATTTTCTTTGCCTTCTTGCTTGCCTTCTTTGCAGCCTTGAGCTCTTTCTCCGAACGCTTTATTGCCTTGGCTGTCTTTCTGCTCTTTCTCTTGAACAGCTTTCTGAAGATCGCACTCAGAAGACTGAATCCAACGATTCCTGCTCCTGCAGCTCCAAACACCTTGGTAGTTGTATCTGCTGATGCAACGAGGTTATTTGCTGAGGATGTGATGCTGTCGCCAACCTTGGAAACAGTATCCTTTGCTCCGCCCATAAAATCCTTGCCTGCAACTACGAGCTCCTTGACTTTCTTCAGAAGCTGTACTGCATATACTCCCATATTACCGAGTACTGCGACAAATCCAACGAGTACGACAAGGAGACAGATTACTAAAATTTGATTAGTTGTCATTTTGTTACCTCTCCTTCAGTACTACTTGATAAATTTACCCAACAGTCCGGATACGAGACCGAGTCCCTTACCTGCATACTTTCCGACAACCGCAGTCTTCTCCTTAACAACAGCAACCTTGCTGTCAACGTTGTTCTTCATGTTAGTTGCAGCCTTCTCGCCTGTATCTACAATGAGGTTAACATTCTTGATCGTATAAGTTACCTTATTGATAAGAATGATCAGAAATACAACCAGAACGATAAGCGCGATCAGCAGAATGCTGACAAGAACGCTCTTAAGATCCATTTGTAACATGGGAATTCTCCTTTCATTCAATAAAAATGTCTTTGGCTTTATTATAGCAAAAAAGATGGCATAGGGACAGTCCCCTTGTCATCTTTTTACTTTCGCTCATATATCCGTTCTATCATGTCGGTATACTCGCCGTTCGCTTTGTGAACAGCGATATCCGGCAGCAGCTTCAGTTCACTGCCTGCACCTCTGACCGCATGTATCAATGCGATGTTAGCAGCCTCGCCCGGGTGTGGTGTCACGAGCTGCAGCTCCTTGGGCTCCATTCCGTGAGCCCTGAGTTCGGTGAATATGTCCACAAGCCTGTCAGGTCTGTGGACCATGTACAGGCTGCCGCCGTTGTCAAGCATTCTGACAGAAGTCTCAACAAAATCCGTAAGCGTTGCGCTCGTCTCATGACGTGCCAGATACTTGTCACCGGTCGTGCTTGGTATCGCTCCCTCTTTTCTGAAGTACGGAGGGTTGCTTACGACCGCATCGATTCCTTCTATCTTCTCCAGGCCTTTGCAGTCAGCACAGATAAAATGTATTCTGTCCATCACACCGTTCAGCTCAGCTGCACGTCCCGCTCTGTCAACAGCGCCCTCGCGTACATCCACTCCTACTACAGACGACCCCTTCACCTTGTGCAGCAGCGCAAAACCGATGATGCCGCTCCCGCTTCCGAGATCGAGTATTGAGGATCCTTCACGAAGGCCTTTTGCCCCGGTCTCACCGGCAGCGAAAGCCGCCAGCAGAATAGCGTCGACTCCGTATCCGATGCCCTCCTTCTGGATAACGCGCATTCCGCCCAGTCCGGTATCGTCAATGCGTTCCATTTTATTCCTCCAGAAGTTTCTTCAGTTCGCGCATTTCGTCTTTGCTGATGTCCACTTCAACATCATCTTTCTGACCTTTTTTGCCTCTGCGTCGGATGTCTTCCTTGTTGTAGGATCTGATCTCCTGTGAGAAGATCTCTTCACCTGTTTCTGCATCGATCTCTATTCCGCGGCAGTTGACCTTGCCATTGAAATAATCCACGTTGACTACCTTGGCATATCCGTCAGGCGTGTCAACTCTCTCATTGTCGTTAGGCATGCCCTTGCGAAGCTCCTTGTATGTCTTGTCCTCGAAATTGAGGCAGCACATGAGTCGTCCGCAGGTACCCGATATCTTGGTCGGGTTAAGCGAGAGGTTCTGCTGCTTTGCCATCTTGATCGAAACTGGCTGGAAATCTGAAAGCCACTTGCTGCAGCAAAGCGGACGTCCGCAGATACCTATGCCTCCGAGCATCTTGGCTTCATCACGAACACCAATCTGACGAAGTTCTATGCGGTTCTTGAAATGACCCGCAAGATCCTTGGCGAGCTCTCTGAAATCCACTCTTCCGTCTGCTGAGAAATAGAACACGATCTTGGTCCCGTCGATCATGAACTCAACATCGATAAGTTTCATTTCAAGGCCATGCTTAGCGATCTTCTCAGCGCACACCTTCATGGCGTCGTCTCTTCTGGCAAGATTTGCCTGATATGTCTCCAGGTCCTTTGCTGTTGCTCTTCTCTCTACAGGCTTGAGTTCAGCGACCAGTTCATCCTCATCGATCTCTCTGTTGGCGATCAGAATATGTCCCAGTTCCATACCTCTGGCCGTCTCAACGATGACCATGTCACCCAGTTCATATTTCTCGCCTTTTGGGTCAAAATAATATGTTTTGCTTGACTTTATAAAGCCAACTCCAACGATCTCTACCATATATCCTCCATTTCCAGGAACAGTCTCTTAAGAGCCTTCCTGTGATCCATCTGTCTCTGTATATCCATTGTCGCAAGCTCGATAAGATCGATAGCCTGTGCCATGATCCCCGGTCTGTCACCTGCGACCATTCTGTCTCTGCAAAGGTCTTCTACGAGAGCAAGCATCTCCAGCGCATCCTCTCTTGATTTGAGCTTTTTCTCGATATCCTGTCTGAATTCATAGAAAGCACAATGGTCACCTGTCAGTGATCCCGCAAGCTCTCTGATCGCTTCACTGTGTTCCCTCGTCTCCTCTTCGTCTGCATGATCAGCCATGCGGATGAGGCTGCATCTCGAGCGTACTGTCTGAAGCAGATTGTCGCGGTTGCTGACGGCAAGAATGATAACAGAACCGGCTTCAGGCTCTTCAAGAGTCTTGAGCAGCTTGTTCTGTATAGTCTCACTCAGTTCATCAGCCCTGTCGATCACTCCGATCTTGTATCTTCCGTAAGGTGACATTCCAAGCACTTCTATCAGTTCCTCTGCATCTCTTACAGAATAGTTTTTGCTCGGGCTCGTTCTCTCCATGTGGAACACATCCATGCTGGTTCCGGCATCGATCTGACGACACGAAGCACATTCGGCGCAAGGTCTGTCAGCCGGGTCCCCCGCCTGACAGCAGAGGCCCTTGACGAACTCCTGCACGAATGTGTCACGGGCCTCGCCGACCGCGCCTTCGATCATGTAGGCGTGGGCCGCGCTTGCGCCCTCAGTAATATTAACGATCAGTGAGTTTATCGAGCTCGGCATAAATGTCTTCTTTGATCTCCTCAATGGATTTTGTTGCATCTATTCTCTTGATGCGCTCAGGATACTTCTCCTGCAGCCCCCTGTACCCTTCGTATACGCGGCTGTGGAAGTCGAGCTTCTCGCTCTCCATGCGATCAGGTTCCCCATTTTTCTCAACACGTGCACGTCCTGTTTCGGGATCCAGGTCCATCCAGAATGTAATATCCGGAACAAGTCCTTCTACAGCAACATCATTTACCATTTCAACGATATCGCCAAGTCCTCTTCCTACGCCCTGATACGCGACTGAAGAATCCTTGAACCTGTCGCAGATCACTATCTTGCCTTCTGCCAGAGCCGGCTTTATCAGTTCACGCACATGCTGTGATCTGGATGCTGCAAAGATCATCATCTCCGTTACATCATCCATGTCCGTATTGGCTGCGTCCAGAAGAACATTGCGAAGCATTTCTCCTACAGGAGTACCGCCCGGTTCACGTGTGCATATGCACTCGTATCCTCTGGCTTCATAATACTTCTTAATATTCTCTATCTGTGTGGATTTTCCGGCACCATCGCCGCCCTCCATTGTAATAAAGAGCCCTGACATCAGTAGTATCTCCCTGTTCTCTGTCTGTTCCGCTCACGTTCAATCGCTCTGTCTCTCCTGTTCAGTTTTATCGAGTAGTCTCTTGCCTGAGAGTACATCAAAACAGCCAGTATTACGACCGGCGCGGAAATCAGTATTATCAACATAATCTTAAAAATAATCATATGCGATTATTATAGCATAAGGACGCCCAGTTGCGTTATAATAAATGAGTTGAAAATTCTTTAAAAAGACAAGGAGCAATCCAAAGAAATGAACTATAAGGAACTTAGTAATTTAATATATCCCGAGCTTGCACATACTCCTGAGGAGTACGAAGCAATGTATCCTGCACGTGAGCTTCCTGAAGGCGCCAAGGTAACACGTCTCGGACCAAGCCCTACCGGCTTTATCCATCTCGGCAACCTCTACGGTGCATTCGTAGACGAACGTCTCGCTCACCAGAGCAACGGTGTCTTCTATCTCAGGATCGAGGATACTGACGACAAGCGTTTTGTTGAAAACGCAGTCGAGACCATCATCACATCACTTGACTTCTTCGGCATCAACTTTGACGAGGGCGTTACACAGACAGGTGATATCGGAACTTACGGCGACTACACACAGAGCCACCGCGGCGAGATCTATCGCACATTCGCCAAGGAGCTTCTGTCAAAGGGACTCGCTTACCCTTGCTTCCTGACCGAGGAAGAGATCACAGCGATCCGTGAGCAGCAGGATGCTGCAAAGCTGACCCCAGGCATCTATGCCGGCTGGTCAAAATACAGAGACTGGGATAAGGACCCTGCTATTGAAGCAGAGATCATCTCCAGACTTGAGGCCGGTGAGCCTTATGTTATCAGACTCAAGTCTAATGGTGCTGCCAATGTCAGCGCAGAGGATGCTGTAAGAAATACAGTTGTCGATGCTGTAAGAGGCGAACTGTCCGTACCTGAGAACTTCCAGGATATCGTTATCATCAAGCAGACAGGCATTCCTACATACCACTTTGCTCACGTAGTTGACGACCATCTGATGAGAACTACTCACGTTGTCCGCGGTGAAGAGTGGCTGCCTTCACTTCCTATCCATGTGGAACTCTTCCACGACCTCGGATGGGAACTGCCTGTATACTGTCACACAGCACAGCTGATGAAAATCGGAGAAGACGGCAACAAGCGCAAGCTCTCCAAGAGAAAGGATCCTGAACTGTCACTCGACTACTACCGCAGCCAGGGTTACCATCCGGCTGCAGTTCGCGAGTATCTGCTCACCATCCTGAACTCCAACTATGAGGAATGGCGCGAGGCCAACCCGGATGCACCGATCGAGGATTTCGAATTCACATGCGAGAAGATGAGCTCATCCGGAGCACTTTTCGACCTGGACAAGCTCAACGACGTCAGCAAGGGTGTAATGCTCAGGATACCTGCAGCAGATATCGCAGCATGGCTCGGCAAATGGTCCAAGGAATTCGCTCCTGAGTACGCTTATGTATTCAAAGACATGAACTACCTCGAACAGATCCTTGACATCGGTCGTCATGACGCAAGACCTAGAGCTGACCTGGTATACGCTCGTCAGATAATGGACTTTATCAGCTACTTCTTCGAAGAATCTTTCGAAATCGTTGATGAATATCCTGCAGAAGCAGCTGCAGACGCAGAAGAGATCATCTCCCGCTATCTCGACAGCTACGACCACTCAGACGATAACGAGATCTGGTTCAGCAAGATCAGAGAGATCGCAACTGACATGGGATACGCAGCAAAGCCTAAGGATTACAAAAAGAACCCTGACGATTACAAAGGACATGTCGGACATGTCAGCACAGTCATCCGCATCAAGCTGATGGGTCGTGCACAGTCACCGGATGTCTGGACCATCCAGCAGATAATGGGCGAAGAGACCGTACGCGCTCGTCTTTCTAAATAAAAAGAAAACACAAAAAGGAGAATGCATATGGAACCTATTTTAGTTATCATGGCTGCCGGCATGGGCAGCAGATACGGTGGTAACAAGCAGCTCGACAAAATCACCGAACAGGGCGATATCATCATGGATTTCAGCCTCTTCGATGCATACGAAGCCGGTTTCCGACGCGTATGCTTCATCATCAAGCACGATTTTGAAGATGTTTTCAAGGAACACATAAGTTCCGGAGCAGCACGAAAATACAGAGACGTATACTATGCTTTCCAGGAACTCGATGACCTTCCGGACGGATACAGCGTACCTGAGGGACGCACCAAGCCATACGGAACAGGCCAGGCAGTACTCGCTGCACGTGACATCATAGATGCACCATTTGCAGTCATCAATGCAGACGATTACTACGGCAAGGAAGGCTTCCGCAAGCTCTATGCTTTCCTTAAGAACGACTGTGATGCCGAGCACCACTGCATGATAGGATTCGAGATCGAGAAAACGCTCTCCGAAAATGGAACGGTTTCCCGCGGCATATGCACTTCGCAGGACGGAAAGATGACAGGCATCGTTGAACACCTCAAGGTAGCCAAAGAGCCTGAACTCAATGAGGACGGAACAGCAAATGAACTCGCAGGACAGATCACAGATACACTTGCAGACGGAAGCAAGGAGATCATTCCTTCCGATGCACCTGTATCGATGAACTGCTGGGGATTCTCATATGAGTACATGGAACGCCTCAAATCAGGATTTGCTGAAGCACTGGTCGGCATCAACGAGAACAACCCTCTCAAGGGCGAGTTCTACATTCAGAGCCCGATCAACAGACAGATCAGAGAAGGAAGCTGCTCCTATCAGATCCTCACATCTTCCGACAAGTGGTTCGGAGTGACTTACAAGGAGGACAAGCCTGATGTAGTTGCAAAATTCGCAGAGCTCAAAGCGAACGGCACATATCCGACCGAACTGTGGAAATAAACTTTTAAACATGAAAAAATGACAGGAGTTAAACTCCTGTCATTTTTATTTCTTATAATTTCTTAAAAGTCTCGGTTCTTACTTGTTCATCTGAGCAGCAACCTCTTCAGCAAAGTTCTCTTCCTTCTTCTCGAGTCCTTCACCTACTTCGTATCTCTTCATTGATACGACCTCGATTGCCTTACCAAGTGCCTTTGCAGCTTCCTCAACGTACTGCTTAACTGACTTGTCGCTGTCCTTTACGAAAGCCTGCTCTGTGAGGCAAACCTCTTTGAGCTCTTTTCTGATCTGACCTTCTACGATCTTGTCAGCCATAGCTGCCTTGTTAGGATTCTCATTGATGAGAGCTTCCTTCAGGATCTTCTTCTCGTTCTCGAGCCAGTCCTGAGCAACCTCAGCAGCGTTTACGAACTTAGGAGCCATGGAAGCAACCTGCATAGCTACATCCTTACCAACCTGCTCGATTTCATTGAAAGCAGCCTCAGTCTTGAGTCCTACGATAACGCCGATACGTCCGCCGCCGTGAGTATATCCAACGTACTTAACGCCGTCTTCCTTCATCTTGTCGAATCTTCTTACGTTCAGGTTCTCACCGATCTTTGCGATCTTCTCTGTAAGCTCTTCCTTAACTGTCTTGCCATCGCCGTCAAGATCCAGTGCCATGAAGTCGTCTACAGTTGCAGCAACCTTAGTCAGAGCCTGCTTTGCCATCTTCTCTACGAATCCGATGAACTCTTCGTTCTTAGCTACGAAGTCTGTCTCGGAGTTTACTTCTACGATAGCAGCCTCAGTGTGATCCTCGTTGAACTCAGTTCTTACGAGACCCTCTGCAGCGATTCTGCTTGCCTTCTTCTGAGCCTTAAGAATACCATTCTCTCTCAGCCAGTCTGCAGCCTTATCGATATCGCCCTCAACAGCTGTGAGAGCCTTCTTGCAATCCATCATTCCGGAACCTGTAAGCTCACGGAGTTCCTTTACTAACTGTGCAGTAATGTTTGCCATTTTTATTCCTCCTTATGCCTCTTCTGCAGTCTCTTCAGCTGCCTCTACAGCCTCAGTCTCCTCTGCAGGAGCAAAGCTCTCGCCCTGCTTTGCCTCAATGATAGCGTCTGCCATGCAACCTGTGATCAGCTTTACGGCTCTGATAGCATCATCGTTTGCTGGAATTACATAATCTACATCGTCAGGATCGCAGTTTGTATCTACGATACCTACTACAGGGATTCCCAGGATCTTAGCTTCCTTAACAGCGATCTTCTCCTTCTTAGGGTCAACTACGAAGATAGCGCCAGGCATTCCCTTCATTTCCTTGATTCCGCCAAGGTACTTCTCAAGCTTCTCAGCCTCAGCCATCATCTTAAGGGCTTCCTTCTTAGCGTACTTGTTGATAGTTCCATCAGCAACCATAGCGTTGATCTCTGCGAGTCTCTCGATTCTCTTGCTGATAGTCTTGTGGTTTGTGAGCATTCCGCCCAGCCATCTCTCGTTTACAAAGTACATTCCGCATCTCTCAGCCTCATCTCTGATAGCTGCCTGAGCCTGCTTCTTTGTTCCAACGAAGAGTACCGGCTTTCCGGTCTTTCCAACTTCTCTCATGAAATCATATGCGTTCTCTACCAGCTGCAGAGTCTGCTGCAGGTCGATGATATAGATTCCATTTCTCTCTGTGAAGATGTAAGGAGCCATCTTAGGGTTCCATCTTCTTGTCTGGTGTCCGAAATGAACACCTGCTTCGAGGAGCTGTTTCATTGATACTACTGACATTTTTTAAACCTCCGGTTCTTTTCTTCCACCAAAGCCATCTGCCTTCAACTCCCGTTATCCGGGGCACCGCGGCTCACTCTGGTGTGTGATATAGTTAATTCGCGTGCATAACACACGCCCATATATTATAAAGAAAACTCCCTGCATTGGCAAGGAGTTTTTTGCTTTTTCTGTATATATTTCGCGTCTAAAATTGCGGCCCGACACCTATTTGTTTATCAGCACCAGTCCTCCGATGCAAAGTGCTATTCCAGCCACTTTGGTCATCGTTATCTGCTCCTTGTAGAGCAGTGCTGCAACGAAGAGCAGGGCGATCGCTACCAAAGTATTGGCCACAACAGAGGCTTCACTTACAGGCCACCCCGCTCTGTAAGCGAAAACGAATCCGACCTCAAGTCCCACGATAACAACTCCCAGCGCAAACGGTGCCCAGTTGGTCTTCGCATACTCCATCAGAAGCGCAGAATCCTTATTAGTGATAAAGAACATTATCAGGCAGAATATCGCTGCAACAGCATAAGTTATAGTCAGCGAAGCAAAGGAATTCATCTCCCCCGGAATTCCTTTGGCCGCTATCTGATAGATAGTATTCGACAGCAGAACAAGGGCTATCGGCCACATATAATTAAACATCAATAACCTCCATGGTTTTATTCGGACTTAACAAATTCAGCGGCTCTAAGCAGCTTTGAATCAGCTCCTGAGAATACGAGTTTATCCCCTTTGATCTCAAGATATCCCGCAGGCTCAGTTCCAACTTCCGTGGTCTCCGTTTCGCCCGCCTCTTCATTGAAAACGATCTTCGAGATCTTTCCTTCGCCGTACTCCAGCTTGTCGCCCTTCAGTACACCTTCCATCTCCCAGTACAGATTGCTGCCGTCCTCCTGGCTGACAACAGCATATATGCCTGCGTGATCACCCACTACAGAGATGGCACAGACATTCTGATCCTCAGTCAGATAATTGCCCTCGATCAATTTGTAATCCTCGAAAGGGACCTCCGAAGTCCAGTTCATCGGTTTCATGTCATAGAACTGTGTCTGTATCTCCGCGAATTTGTCCCACTCCCACTTGCTGTTATCCATTACAGCAAAAACATACTGTCCGTCTACAGTCAGCCAGCGCTGAGCCTTGTACTCATCCGTCTCCTTATAGTAATTATCCTCGTCTGCCTCTGCGAAAGCGGACTTTCCACCATCCTTTATGCCGGAGATGTCCACATCTGTTCCGACAGCTGCGCATCTCAGTGAGCACTCCACTCCGTCTACAGTAAAGCTGTATTCCGCGATCTGAGGCTCCCCATCTATCAGGACAAACTTCTCATCCTCAGGCATGACATTATCAGGTGTGATCATGGCGCAGTTTATCTTCTCACTGAGCTCCTGCAGGGATGCACACTCTATTGTATCAGCAACATCTCCTCCGCACGCAGTAAAACACAGTGCCATGATCATTGCCATGGCAAACAAAAGTATTCTCTTCATTTTTTCCTCCATCTTCATGGTTCAAAATTATCAGGATCAACTGTCTTTATGATCCTAGCAGTCTGCAGCCTTGTACAGAAGCCTGTAACCTTCATCCGTACACTCTACGATCTGTTCTATCTCATCATGTGCCTCGTCCATAAGTACCTGCGGTGCATTGTACTTCACGCAAGTCCCGCAGCTGCTGCTGAGATCGCGAGGCACAGGCATTGCAACAGCCTCATATCCCAAGGCTTTACACATTTTCTGATATCTTATTGCACCGAAGTGCATAAAAAAAGTTGCAATATATGTATTCATTCAGCTCTCCTTAATGCATGTATTATGATAAACGATTTCATAGTCAAAATAAAGAAAAAAGCCGATGTATTTCATGATCAGACGATAATATACTCAAAGAGGACAGCCCGGAAACATTCAGACTGCCCTCTTTGATTATTATATGCACTTCATTTACTTTTTCAGTGTTAATGTGAACTCTCCGTCTGCCTCGGCAACAGATACGCTGTATCCGTGGCTCTCGGCATAACGTGTAACGTTCTCTTTAGGTGTAACGGCATCTACCATTACTGTATATTCTGCCTCGCCGCTCTTGAGAGCATCAGCGACCATGATAACAGGCTGCGGGCAGGACAATCCTCTTGCATCTATCATTTCCATTCCTCCTATTGACGGGAAGCAGGACCTACGCTTCCTTCTTGCGTGAATTAACGAGTCCGATAAGTGCTACAACTACGATTGCTGCAATAACTGCGATTTTTCCCGCAGGTGTAGGGCCTTCGCCGCTTGAAGCAAGACCAAAGTTGTGGCAGAATGCAGCACCCAGCAGCAGTCCGAGAACAACAACTGCAGAGTCAACATTTCCCTCACCGGACATTACCAGCTGTCTGAGCGGGCATCCGCCGAGGAGGCAGCATGCAAAGCCAACGAGGAAGAGTCCGAGGAAGTTCCACAGACCGTCATTATAAGCTACAGGCTGTTCTGTGAATCCGAAATTAACGAATCCGAGGATCAGATTAACGATCAGTGCTGATGCGAAGATAGCAGCAAATCCGAGCAGCAGTCTTGATTCCTTGAAGAGTACCACGTCTCTTATACCGCCTACCATGCACAGTCTTGTTCTCTGAGCAAGAGCTCCTACAATGAGTCCTGCGAAGAGTGAGAGCCATACATTAGCATGCATTGCGCCAGGGCCTGCGCCTTCTTCTGAGAAGAAGATAAAAGCAGGAGCTGCCAGCAGTAATGCGAACAGAACCACTTCTACAACAGGGAGAATAACGCCTTCGCTTGTATTCATCTTATACGTTCTCTTCAGTGAGAATCCTTTCTTAAGGAACACAACGCCAACGAGAATTCCTGCGATAAAACCTACAAAACCTACAAGTGCATTCAGGTCTCCGCCTGCCATTCTGAGCACCATTCTGAACGGGCATCCGAGGAACATCAGACATCCGATCATTGCGCAGAACGCAAGTGTGAATCTTGTCATAGGAGCAGATCCGCCACGAGGTGAGAACTCTTTCTTGGCAAGAGCGCAAACGAATGCGCCGATAACGATTCCTATGATCTCAGGTCTGATGTACTGAACAGGAGCTGCTCTGTGGAGACCGAGACCACCTGCTGTATCTCTGATAAAGCAGGCAATGCAGAATCCCATGTTCTTAGGGTTTCCTGCAACAACAAGCAATGTTGCGATCACGCCGATGATAAGTCCGGCAACGATAATGATCACTTTGTCCTTCTTAGCTGAAGTCATTTTCCCATACCTCTTTTCTTAATTTAACTAAAATGGAGACACTCTCCGTGTCTCCATTGATTCTAAAGGTGTATTGACTGAAACACCAATTGTTTGAAGCTATGCGAACGCCGTCATTTATAGAAGAATTCTATCGCACATCACTTCGTTGTTATCAGGAGTATCGGCAGGATCGCCCTGCACTACATGGTAGTAGCTGTACTCACCCTCAGCAAGCGTGCTCTTCTCTTTAAACAGACTTTCCGCTTCTTCTCTCTTCTCCGGCATGATACGTATCGATATGCCGCAGCTTGCAGAAATAAATCTCGGCACCGGCATGATAGTGCATCCGATTGGTTTCAGAATATGATCCGTTGCGATAGCTGCATGTGTGGATCCGAATGTTAAAATATAGTACTCCTTCATGATCCTCCTATTTCTCTTTCAGGAATTTCTTGTCTTTTTCTTCAAGATCAAGTCCGATAGTTCCACCCGGATTCATGATGTAATCAGGGTCAAAATAATCCTTGATCGCGCGGAATACTCCGTACTCTGTCTTTCCGACATAGCCTTCGAGCCAAGGCGCGAACATTTTGCCTATGCCGTGGTGATGGCTGATAGCGGCACCCGACTTCTGAATGGCATCCAGTATAGTCGTATGATAACGTCTGAACTCCTCTGCATCCGTCATCGGTGTAATGAATATGAAGTAGAGGTTAGCTCCCTGCGGATAGCAGTGTGACATGTGAGTAGTCACGACAGTATGCGGCAGTGCATGGCAGACTTTGCGCACTTCCCTGTGCACCTTCTCCATGTTTGACCAGTTAACGCTGCATTCGAGCGTGTCTGTTACGATACCGAAATCCATCAGAGTATCGCGCAGATACGGGTCGTTAAATCTGCCCTTCTCCCAGCTCTTGCATACATATCCCGTCAGAGGCATGCCTCCATGTTTAAGTGCGATCTTTGCAATATTCTTCGCAACATTTTTCGAATAGCCCTTCTCTCCGTCAGTAAATCCGAGGAAAAGGCAACGCTCCATGTCCTTGTATCCGAAAACATCGAGCATAGGTGCAAGAGGTGTATCGTCTACATTATAGAGCCTCAGCATCATGTTGGTCTCTTCAGGATCAGACAGTCTGAATACCGATGAATATCCGCATTCCTTCTGCATCATTTCGCGGGCTGCATCCATTGCAGTCTCCCAGTCCTTGAAAATATATGAGAAACGATGTCTGTTCTCTGGCATGTAACGGAAAACCTTGAGTGTGACTTCTGTCAGCACGCCGAAAGTACCCTCGCTTCCCATCATGATCTGGTTGAGGTTAGGTCCGGTAGCCTCGCGCGGATAATGACTGGTCTCGACAACGCCCTGCGGTGTCGCATACTTCTGTGAAAGAACAATATCGCTTATGCATCCGTAATATGTCGAATTCTGGCCGGAGCCTCTTGTTACGACCCAGCCGCCAACGCTGGAATACTCGAATGACTGCGGGAAATGTCCGCATGTATATGCTCTTTTTGCGCCAAAACGAGTCTTTGCATTGTTCAGGGCTTCCTCGAGCTTAGGACCTGACATTCCGGCCTGAACGGTTATCGTCTGATCAATTTCATTGAAATTCAGTACCTTGCCGAAATTACGGCGCATGTCAAGAGATACACCTCCCTTAATGCATTCCACTCCGCGAGTTACCGATGAACCACCTCCATATACGTAGAGAGGGATACTGTTCTCAACACAGTATGCTACTATCTTCTCTACTTCCTCAGTCTCGCCCGGATACAGCACGATATCCGGAAGGTTCTCGATCCTGTGCTGACGCATCCTCATCAGATCATAAGCAGTCTGTCCGTATGCCACCGAAAGCCTGTCATAATCAGACTGCGACACTTTCGCATCACCGAGCATTTCCCTGAACGCTTTGACGTGCTTTTCATCCATCTGCGGAGGGTTATCCGGCAGCTCGACCTTGTCGAAACCCGTGTCCATGTTATATTGTGCAAAATCGGCATCGCTCATCTCGAAAGTATCCTTCATGAGATTAAAAAGCGACTCCTTAGGGTATTTAACGAATTCAGGGTCGCCCCATCTGAAAATGGAACGGTAGCTGTCAGCAGGTGCAGCATTTTTTATCCATTTCGGCTCAAAGCCCTTGTATGGTTTAGCCATTATACTTCCTCCTGTAGATGAGTTTCTCCTTGTTATATGTCTTCTTGAGACTACCGTACAGCTTCTCGTAGATCGCGAAAAGTTCTGAATACAGCTTGTGCTGTTCAGGATCCGGATAATAAATGTCTCCGGTATGTATCATTGCTGCTGAAGCCTCTTCATAGCTGTCGAATTCTCCCATTGATACAAATCCGACCAGTGATGAACCGAGTCCGCTGGCCTCATTGGTCTGAATGCGCTTTACAGGAATTCCGAACATGTCCGCAGTTATCTGCAGTATCTCTTTGGAATTTGCTCCGCCGCCTCCGACGTAGATCTCTGTAATAGGCACTTTGGACTGCTTTTCCAGCGTCTTCTTGGCACACATCAGCTCAAAATTGATACCCTCTATTATCGCACGATAGATATGATACTTGGTCTGGCGATCATTGAATCCCACCATGGAACCTCTTGCATTCGGGGTATTGACTCCCGGTGACCAGTACGGCTGTATCATCAGTCCGTCGCAACCTGCAGGGATGTCTTTTAGGTATTCGTTCAGAAGTTCCTCTGTAATAATGCCCTTTTCCGTGGCAATGCGCGATTCTTCCTGGCAGAACTCCCTGATGAACCATGTCAGCATCCAGTATCCTCTGTATATCTGTATCTCAGGATTGTACATTCCCGGTATAGCTGCGCAGTATGCCGGCATGAATGGCTGAGGCTCAATGTATTTTTTATCAGCGATCTGGATAGTCGCACTTGTTCCGAATGATACTGCCGCTGTTCCCAGCTTGTGTACCGAAAGCCCCACAGTCTCACAGCCCTTGTCCGATCCTGTCGCAATAAGAGGCAGCCCCGCAGGAATACCCGTCTCTGCAGAACACTCTTCGGTGATATTTCCCACGATCTCGCCGGGCTCAACAAAGTCGACGAGCTTTTCCTCAGGAATTGCATAGACTGCATATGTCAGGCCCTTCTTGTCCATCCACGCACGCTTCTTAGCATCAAACGGCATGTGTCCGATAAGGCTTCCTGTCGAATCCACCAGATTTCCGGTCATCAGCAGATTGAGATATGCAGATAGGAATACATATTTGCCCGTATTCTCCCAGCGTTTCGGGTCGTTCTGCATTAACCAGTTGCAGGTCGATGAACGATACTGATACTCGATCGTCTCCAACATTCCGACAGCCCTGAACAGCTTGCGGTGCAGGGCCGGCACCTTCTCAGGCTCATACTTTGCCTCGCGCGCATCAAGCCACATGATGATATTGCCAAGTGGCTTGTTGTTTTTGTCCAGACAAAGCACTGTATCTCGGATCGTAGTTACCGTTACGCAGATGATGTCTTTCACAACGTCTTTGTTTCTCGCAAGTATCTCTTTAGACGTTTTGCATATCGCGTCATAATAGAAGTTCGGTTTCTGCTCTGCCCACAGTGGATGATCAGCGAAATACGGCTCATCATATTTATACTGGTAAGTATCCACAAAGCTGCCGTCCTTTCTCGCAAGGATAGCACGCGTACTCTGTGTTCCGATATCAAAGGTCAATACTACAGGTTCCATTATGTCCTCCTCGTATTACATAGCCTGTTCATAGACACGGCCGGTAACAATTACATCTGCTCCGCTGCCAAGAATATCTTTTATAATTACTTTGCCCACCTCGGCCCTGTGGTCAAGAGTGAAGCTGTTTATTATCTCCATTGCCTCAAAGAGTTGTGCTTTAGGTATCTCAGTCGAGGTCCTTACTGCGATCACCGGCTGATCCGGGAAAACAGTCCTGACGGATGTACATAGAACTCTCATTGGTCTGAGCGTCTCCTGGACCGCGAAAGCTTCGCCCTTCGGACAGCTGTTGCCCTTTACCGTGATATCGTCGCCGCTTCCGGTGACCTCAAGCTCGCAACCCTTAGGACATCCGATACAGACGATCCTGCCCGGTGTTACAGCCTTCTTAGGCGGTATGACCACATCGAAATGTGCCGCTCTGCCGAGTCTTCCCTTCGCATATTCCGCGGCGGATCTGCCTGCCGCTTCTCCGCTCTGCGTAACATAATCAACAAGATCATATACGTGGAAGCTGTTACCGCAGGAGAAAACTCCCGGTACGTCAGTCTGATAATTCACGTCGCAGCTCGGCCCCTTGGTCTTCGGATCAATGCTCACGCCGATCGATTCAGCCAGCTCATTTTCAGGTATGAGTCCTACCGATACTATGAGGGTGTCGCAGTCGATCCGCTCCTCAGTGCCGGGTATCGGCTTCAGGTCCTCATCCACTTTTGCGATCTCTACGCCCTCGACACGTTCATTGCCGAAAACCTTTGTTACTGTGGTCGACAGATGAAGCGGAATATCGAAGTCCTCCAGGCACTGGCGTATGTTTCTCGCCAGTCCCGACGGAACAGGCAACACCTCGTACACACCGAGAACTTCCGCACCCTCAAGCGTCAGACGCCTTGCCATTATCAGTCCGATGTCACCGCTGCCGAGTATAACGCATTTTCTGGCCACCTGCTGTCCCAGCAGATTGATGTAATTCTGCGCTGATCCGGCTGTAAAAATACCCGCCGGTCTTGTTCCATGGATGCTCACCTGACGGGCAGTGCGCTCTCGGCATCCTGTTGCAAGTACGATCGACTCAGTAATGATCGTATCCATTCCACTTGAGGACACCAGCTTGATCACAAAACACTGATCTCCGTCTCTTTGTTCTGAGTGACGTGTGATCTCTGTCACGAAGCTCGATGTTCTTGCTGTTATCCCAAGCTCCTCAAATTCTTTAATGAAGCGCTCCGCGTATTCAGGTCCGGAGAGTTTTTCACCAAACTGAACCAGTCCAAAGCCGTCGTGAATACATTGTTTGAGTATTCCGCCCAGCTTCGGCTCCCTTTCGATCAAGCAGACAGCCGAGCCCGCTTTGTGAGCACTTATCGCTGCCGCCAGACCTGCAGGTCCGCCTCCTATTACAACTACATCATATTTATTGTTCATCATATTCTTTCACACCCGGCTTACTTTATACGTCCGTATGTCAGATTCGAATGGTTGCCGCTCTTGGTGACTTCTGACATTTCCTCACCCATGAACTCGCTTATGATCTTCGTTACCACAGGTCCGCAGAAGCCTCCCTGGCAACGCCCCATTCCCGGACGCACTCTCCGCTTCACTCCGTCCAGAGTAGGCACACAGATCGGACTGCTAAGTGCGTCGATGATCTCGCCGCGGCTGATCTCCTCGCATCTGCAAACGATCACTCCGTAATCAGGGTTTTCCCTGATCAGCTCAGATCGTTCAGCCTCACTCATCTCACTGAGTTTAGGAATAGCCTTGCGTCTCGGATCAAAGCTTTGATTTTCTCCTGCTCCGCCAAGCATTTCAACAGCCATGTGCGAAACATCCACAGCCAGTGCAGGTGCCGAAGTCAGTCCCGGTGACTGTATCGCTGCACAGTGCAACAGATTATCAGTCTCACGCCCCTTCTCAACAATGAAGTCCTCTTCAAAGTCTGACGCCCTGACTCCTGTGAAATATGTTATGACATTGCGCTCACTGAGCTTTGATGACGACTTCTTCTGTTTGTTGAAGAGCCAGTCCATGCTTGCCCTGTTCGTCGCATAATTCTCTCTCTCGTATGTCTCTACCGCATCCGGTCCGATAAGAATATTGTTGTCTACAGTATGAATGATGCCTCCGCCTTTGGTGTTTTTCTCACCTTTGGCGATTATGTCTCTATACGAAAATATTGTATCGGTGAGATCGCCGGCCTTTCTGTCAAGCACAGCTTCGGTCCCGCGTCTCGGATGTATCGAGAAGAACTCGTCTCCGCCCATCGCCGCGATCCTGTCTGACCACACTCCTGCAGCGTTTATTACGAGTCTCGGATAAACAGTTCCCCTGTTGGTATGAACTGCCGTTATCGTTTTACTTTGTGCAAAGCCTCTTTCATCCGGTTTCCCATTCCCGTTTTTCAGGACATCCATCCCGATGACCGCGGTATTCAGGCTGACCCTCGCGCCATTTTTGACCGCGTTTTCAGCATAAGCAATCGTCAGGCCGTAAGGGCATACAACTCCGGCGCTTCTGTTGGTTAGGCCATACCGATAGCCTTCATTAAGATTAGGCAGTGCTTTATACAGCTTCTTCCTGCCTATTACTCTGGTATCCCAGACGCCTATACTGCGGCGAGCAAAAGCCATCATCTGGAGCAGCGGCCATGACCACCACTCTTTAAAAGCAACATACTGTCCGCAGCGCTCGAAAGGCACCCCAAGCTCCTCGCAGACTTTGTCATACATGCTGTTTCCTCTGAGCAGGTAAGACAGTTTGATATTAGGCTTTTTCTGATCAACACCAACATGCACCTGTCCGTCGTTCCTGGAGGAAGCCTGTACTGCGAGGTCCGCTTCCTTTTCGACCAGCAGAATATCCAGCTGCCATCTTGATAATTCTCTTGCAATGGCAGATCCGCATATGCCTCCGCCTATGATCAGCACGTCCGGCTTCAGTCCGTCAAGCGAATCATCCGTCTCTGCAGGCATGTGCATCGGAGGGATCTCTGCCCCCGTGAATTCTATGTGATTGACAACATGCCAGCCACCTTCTTTGTGCACACACAAGCCGCAGGCGTCCAGAATATCCTGCCAGTTATCAAGCTTGCCGCTTACAACAATGCTTCGGTTATTCTCATTGAGCTTCGCATGTACCCATCCGTAATAGCGTCTGGACAGCTCAATATTCATCTTTCTTATATCAGGTCTGTTTTTCATGATCACTCCGATACCATCTGAAAACATAGATACATATATTTTACTCTTGCTCAAAACATCCTACAAGACAGTTATTGCCTGCATGTCACAAAATTCTTACTTACGGCATGCAGCTATGCAGCTAGAAGACTCTAAGCACGAAAAAAGAGGCGAACCACTGTCCGCCTCTTTCTTGTTTTCTATCTGTAGACCGATGTCCTTACAGCTTGATGACTTTGGAAACTTCCTGCATTGCTCCGAGAATGTCGTACATGTTGCTAACAGTTCCGACCTTCAGCTCTTCCTTGATGCCATAGTAGCTGAGGCAAGTTCCACATACCAGCACCTTTGCGCCCTTCTCGATCAGAGTGCTCAGGTTCTCAACGATCTGTGGTTCGCATTCTCCTGCAACGAGCTTAACACCTTCGTTCATGAAAAGAACGTATGAAGGAATCTGCTCACTCTCAGATAATGTGAAAATAGCCATCTTTGCAAGATTGCCGCCGAGCTCGCTGTTGTTTGTTCCAATAGCATTTGTATTGAAGAAAACTGCATAGCTTCCATCCTGTACGCCTGCTGCTCCAACCTTTGTCTCACCGTTTGCAAACTTTACAAGGAATCCCTCTTCAAACTGTTCACTTGTAACAGGTCTTCCAAGGCTGTCTCCCAGTCTTGACAGATTGTCTACCTGAACCTGTCCGTCTACTACGATCTCAACATCCTGTGCACCTGCTTCGAGTTCCTTCTTTGCCATGATAACAGGGATCGGGCACTGTTTTCCTTTTGCGTCAATTCTCATGTTTCGCACACTCCTATCTGTATTGTTTTTTTAGGCTATTTGAACATTATGTCACAAACAGCTCATATTTCGAGCAATTGATCATTACCATAAAATGATACTTTAAAACACGGACTTACACTTATAGTTTTTTTCAATACCTCGTTTTAGTCTATCCAGTGTGCTGCTTTTGAACGACCTTCATCGGACCTTGGAATTTTTGGCAAAATTTCATTTTTCACGATTTCCTCCGCATCCAACGATGTGAATCTTTTGTTTCCAGACTCATAACTCAGTACGAGCTTATCTCCCGGGAACACACCGTGCCTGAAATACATTGCGATCTTTTCTGCGTTATCAGCAACATATTTTTCGTCATCCATGTATCCCAGATGTTCACAAATGAACGTTTCTCCCGTACCCGGCACCAGAATCGTAAAGTCCGGAAAGATCGGCTTGGAATAATCTTCATATTTGATCGGCCACTCGTATCTGAATACAATTCCGTATTTCACGAAAGTCGCAACATACTCAGCCTCCGATTTTGATCGCACGTTATAATCCAGCGCGCAAGGAACCGTCAGCTTTTCCTGATATGGCTGCTCATACGGTCGTTTTGCATTCATCCACTGCAGTTCCTCATCCGAGTACCCTTTCGACTTGAGTGCGTTTGCCGCCAGTCTGCAATACTCCGCATTTTTCTCAAGGTATTTCTCTCCTGGGATATCCGCGTCGAAATACTTCAGGAACAGTCGCGTAGCTTTGAGTCGTTTTCTTTCCACTTTCAACGCGTCCTCATTATATCCTTTGACCGCCAGCTTCTCTGCTAATGCGGATTCCTCCTTTTTTAGAAATGATCGCTTTCTTCTTATATTTCCATCTTCATCATTTTCAAATATTATCCTGTACCAGGAATAGCTATTGCCGTTTTTATAACATTTAAGAGCACCCTCCGGAGCTTTCTTAATTGAACGCTCTCTTTTAGCAATTGAAGCACAAAGATCAGTCTCCATTTTCTCTAAACATCTGACAATATTGACATTTTCCATTATTACCTCCTTTTCATAATGATATCCCGGCGTTAGTTTAAATTGTCGTTTCATGTAATGTGTTAATGTGATGTTTGGTCGTGTTTAGTTGTGTCGTCAGGGTTGTATTTCAATATGTTTTTTCAGAATCGAATGTCCTATTATTTTCAGGTAATTGTTATCAGTTGTTTCAATATCACTTTCCATGCGCTAATGTCGCATCATATATTTGAACAATTTGGGCATTTTGTTTCAATAGCATAACTGATGCAAATATGTCCTAAGCCTCCGGCACTATTTTCTTCACTTTTGTTTCAATAAGGCAATTCGTTCCGAAATGTCGCATTTGAACGTGTGTCATTTCTGAATGGATCAGCGTATTGAAACAATTTCATCAAAATATTTATTTTCTCATTGCGACATTTGTTTGCAAAAAATCAGATTGAAACATTTTGCATCATAGAGCGCTTCAAAGCGGCTCGTGGGTAACACATGGGTAGTACACCCAGCTCTAATATTTCATATTAAAATATCCGACGTGAAAAGAGCATCGTTTGACCTTTCCGGTAAGAAAAAAGCGGGAGTTCAAATTCATCCCGCTTTTCGCTATCTGCTCTATGCCATTAGCTTTTCTGTTTTCTTATTGGTGGTATTGGTTTGTATTTGGTGGTAATGGGTTTTTTAATTGTTTTTGTTTTTTGGTATTGGCTTTTTTACTTGTTGCTCATGGCCAGATTATACATTTAAAAATCTTTTTTTCATCATGAGCATGTGAAAATTGTGTAATGAAATCTTCACAATTGATGCCACAGCATGCAATTATCATCAAAAGAGTATTCCGCACGCCCCTCTTCATACATATAACTATTTTGATTTTACGAGATATGCAGGTGCGACCTACATTATCCTCAACAACACCATGTATATCAGCGTACCGGTAAAAATGCTCAGGATCATGTTTTTCTTCCACAGATGGATGCCGCACACTGAAGCCGCTGCAATTATTGCCGGCACGATCTCAGTCATCTCATGCCAGTTGTAGTCCTTAAAACAATAGACTATGAGTAGTCCGGTCATCGCCGATGGAAGTACACTGCCAAGATATTTCACGATGTGCGGCAGCTCATTTTTCCTGCTGAACACCATGAACGGAAGACCTCTCGTGATTATTACCGTAAGTGAGAGCACTGCTATCAATATCAAAGTTTCAATATTACTCATCGCACACCTCACTCTTTCCGCAACTCGAACCGTCATTAGCGGCCGACCCGTTATCAGATCCGGTCGTCGGCTCGATCCATTTCCGTCCCAAGAGCAAACCTGCAAGGATAAGCACCATCGCAAGAGGTATCATCTTATCCTTGCCGACAACGATCAGTGACAATGCAGTCAGAACAAATCCGAAGCTGCCACCGAAAACACCCTCACGCCCCTTGAACTGTTCAAGGAACAGCACGATAAATAATGCCGTAAGCGCAAAATCAAGGCCGGCAAGATCAAAAGGTACGAGATTGCCGCATACCGCACCCAGAGCCGTTCCTATTATCCAGTATGAATAGTCCAGAGCGCTGATCCATATGTAAAATCTGTTGCGGTCAACGCCCTCAGGCGGCTCGATGGTCGACGATATAGTGAAAGTCTCATCAGTAAGCCAGAATATCATGAGAGGTTTCAGCTTTCCCATGTCGGCATATTTCTCAAGCATCGGTATGCCATAGAAAGTATGCCTGATGTTCAGCATAAGTCCGAAAAAGAACATTCCGATATAGTCCGGAGGCATGAAGAAAAACGGGACTGCTGCAAATTCCAGCGCACCCGAACAGATCAGAAGGCTCATGACCACAGGTACCCACAGTTCTGCGCCTTCAGATATCATTATCAGACCAAATGCAATGCCCAGGAATACATATCCCGCCATTACAGGTGTCGTATGAGGAAATGCCGCTTTTAATGCTCTTACATCCATTTTATTATACGTTCTGTCCAGTTCAGTATTTCTTCTGCTGATGCGTTTCCATCGAACAGTTTCGCTCCGGCCATGTGTGGTGTTCCGGGCATGAACGGTCTGAGTTTCTCGACCGATTTGCCTACATCACTTCCTCCGGAAGTTGCAAACAGAGCAACCTTCTTGCCGCTCCAGTCATAGTCCTTTACAAAGGTGCTTACAACGTTAGGTGCACAGTAATACCAGATAGGGAATCCAATGAAGACAGTATCATAGTCAACCATGTTCTCAACTTTTCCTGCAACAGGAACATCCTTCTTGCCGATCTTCTCCTTGTTGCATCTGGACAGTGGATTAGTCCAGTTGATTTCTTTTTCTGTATATGGCTGTTCAGGAATTATTTCAAATATATCAGCGTTCAGGGTCTCGGCAAAATTCAATGCGAGTTTGCGCGTAATTCCGGTTGCTGAAAAGTATGCAACTAATGTCCTACTCATTGTTTCCTCCTTAAAATAATTTGCTTATCTAAATACACTCCGAAAGCTTGTTATTATTAACAATTTTATGCTATTTTACGGCAAGAAATTCAGTTTTTCAAATAAAAAAGTGATATTCTTCATTTCAAGTGAAAAATATCACTATATTTATCAGAACTATCCCACATCTTCTGGAATGCATCTCCGTAAATGCTTCTCTATGAATACTTCTCAACATAATCGTGATAGTATTCCTCGAAGTTGTGTTCTTTTTCTATCTCCTTTTTAGATACCAGACTGTGTTTGTTAGGGATCTCGCCATGCTGCATTCTCATTGCAATGCCTATGTTGGAGCAGTGGTCGCTGACTCTTTCCATGTCTGTCAGCAGATCATTCAATACAAATCCGTTCTCGTATTTGCATTCGCCCGTCTGTATCCTTTCAATATGGTCTGCTTTATATCTGGCACACATGTCATCGACCAGTTCCTCCAGCGGTGCGATCCTGTATGATGTTTCAATATCATCCTTCGTAAACGATTCGAACGTAACACTAGATATTTCTTTTATTACCGCAACTAGTTTTTCAATTTCTTTTTTGCCGGCCTCGGAAGGCTCCATCTTCTTATCATGGATCTCCTTAGCCGACTCTGCAATATTCTTGGCGTGGTCGCTTATTCTTTCAAAGTCAGTGATGGAACGCAGGAACGTACTCAGGATATTGTTCTGTCCTTCGCTCAGCTCGTTCTTCATGACTTCAACAATATAAGTACCCAGCCTGTCCTCGTATTTATCTACGATTTTTTCCAGACTGCTCGCCTTCTTGAATCCGTCTGCCGTATAATTGCCCAGCAGACCGAGTGCCACCTCAAGATTGTTCATTGTCAATTCAGCCATTGTATTTGAAACAATGCCGATCTGTTCAATTGCTATGCTTGGATGACTGATGAATCTCTCTTCAAGTCGTTCTGCATCCTTGAGCTCTTCTATTTCTTCTTTCTTATCCGGAATAACGTGAGTAACAATACGCTCCATCAGGCCGATCATCGGAGTAAGCATCAGCACAATGATCATTCTGAAGACAGTGTTCAGCAGTGCCACGCTAGCCATTGTCATGGCCTTATTCATGAAATCGAAATGGACAAATGCGTTAGCACTGTAGAAAACGATACTGAATAAGATCGCTCCAAGTGTATCTACCATCAGATAAATCAGTGCAGTTCTCTTTCCGTTGGTATTTGCTCCAAGTGCCGAAAGAAGTACAGGTACCGACGCTCCGATCGCTATACCCATTATTACAGGCAAAGCAAGCTTGAAATCTATCGCTCCTGTTACGGCAAGTGCCTGGAGAATACCTACTGCCGCAGAAGCACTCTGAATGATGCTCGTAAAAACAAGACCGATAAGTATACCTATCAGCGGACTGGAGAACGTCGTCAGCATATTGATAAATGTCTCACTTTCGCGAAGAGGATAAACCGCGTCGGTCATTGCACCGATACCGAACATCAGCACAGCAAATCCAAGGAACACATATGCCAGATGGTGATTCTGTTCCTTATCCGTGAACATCAGGAGGATTATTCCTGCCACGGCAAGGACAGTAGTCAGTGTGTCCGTCGACAATATCTCAAAGATACCGCTTCCGTTAACAGATGACAGGCAGATGACCCAGCCTGTAATACTGGTTCCGATTATTGCTCCCATGATAATGCCGATCGCCTGCTTGACCTTCATCATTCCCGAGTTAACGAATCCGACGACCATAACAGAAGTTGCAGATGAACTCTGGATGACAGCCGTAACACCCGTTCCGAGCAGGATGCCTTTTATCGAATTGCTGGTCAGCTTGTACAGGATCAGCTCCAGCTTGCTGCCGGCAACTTTCTTAAGACCATCCCCCATCAGGTTCATTCCGAAGAGAAATAAAGCTACCCCACTAAGCAAAGCGATAACATTTGATACACTCATATTTAGATGTCCTTTCAATCAATCATTCTTCCTCAGAATAATCTTATGGCATAAATGTAATAAATAATGTTTGATTTATGTAAAATCTATGTAAACTGTTTCTTCGGAAGAGTGACTGTTATCGTCGTTCCCTTATCCACTTCACTCTCAATATTAATATCTCCGTTATGGATCGCTACTGCATGCTTGATGATCGACAGACCGAGGCCCGTTCCGCCAACCTCCCTGGAGTGACTCTTGTCCACCCTATAGAACCTTTCAAACACCCTATCGATACTCTCCTCCGGAATACCTATGCCTGTATCTGACACTCTCAACGTCACCCTTTCAGCTTCATCATGTACTTCGATACTGACTTTGCCCCCTTCACGGTTGTATTTGATCGCATTATCGCAGAGGTTATACACTATCGAGTGGAGCTGATGCGGCACAGCATCCAGCATCGCACTCTCGCCCTCAAGTTCCAGTGTCACACTGTTGTTTGCAGCAAAACTTTCGAGGCTCTCTACAGCGTTCTCGGCAATGCGATACAGATCCGTGTGCTCAACTTTTTTCTCGTTAATGCCTGAATCCAGTTTGGACAAATCTATCACATCTTCAACGAGCTGTGACATTCGCTTGGATTCGTCATAAATCTTGGATGCAAACGGTTTAACATCTTCATCAGCTACAAGGCCGTTCCTGATCAGTTCCGCATATCCTGAAATAGCATGAAGCGGAGTCTTCATCTCATGCGAAACATTGGAAGTAAACTCCTGCCTTATATGTTCAGTTTTCTCCAGCTCAGCCCTGTCTCTTCTGATCTGATTCTGCTGCGCTGATAGTCTGTTTAGCAGTGGATCAAGCTCGTTATAAGTATCAGTTGACAACGGATCATCCAGATCAATGCCGTTTATCGGCTCAACGATTTTACTGGAAACCCTGGATGCAACAACAAAGGCGATCAGCGTAACGATCATCAGTATCAAACATATTGGCTGCGCAAAGCCAAGCAATAATGTCAGCACCGTACTGTGACTGTCTGACATCCTGACAACACTGCCGTCCTTAAGCCTCTTCGCACAATATAACTGCTTTTCCAGACGCGTCGATGAATACCTGCTGCTCTCACCATATCCGGTTCGTATAGCTTCCCTGACCTCAGGTCTGGCAAGATGGTTTTCCATCTCAGAAGCGGAACTCTCGTTGTCGTACAATACCGTTCCATCAGAGGCTATCCATGTTATTCTTACGCCCTTTACATCCATTGTGTCGAAGTACTCTATGCCAGATCGCTCCGCACCGTTGGCGACCAGTTTTACCTGATTCTTAAGTTGCTGCTCCTGAAGGCCGGAAAAGTATTCATAAGTACTTCCCATGATAAACACGAGAAAAGCGACCAGTGCAAGTAATGTTACCAGACTGATCGCTCTGAATATTCTCTTACGCATCTCCTGCCTCCATACGATATCCTATGCCTCTAACCGTTTTTATCAGATCACCGTCTTTTCCAAGTTTGGTTCTTAGCGTACCAACATGGACATCTACAGTTCTGGTCTCGACATATGTGTCAGAGTGCCATACACCTGCAAGTAGCTGCTCTCTGGTGAACACTCTTTCAGGGTTTTCAGCAAACAGCAGCAGCAGATCAAATTCCTTGCGTGTCAGAACGATCTTTCGTCCATCGACAGTTACTTTGTGCTTGTTCGCATCGATCACAGTGTTCCCCATCTTCACAACGTCTGCTCTGATCTGTGGACCCATTCTTCGAAGGATCGCTTTTACTCTTGAAACCATTTCCATCATCCCGAAAGGCTTCGCAAGATAATCATCTGCACCGAGATCCAGACCGACAACCTTGTCTATTTCGCTGTCCTTGGCAGTTGCCATCATGACAGGGATCTGCTCCGTGACAGGCGATGATTTAAGTTTTTTTAGAATGGTTATTCCGTCCTCACCCGGAAGCATGATATCCAGTATGATCATCTCCGGCAGTTCTTCTTTCATCGATTCCCAGAATTCTTCAGCATTGGCAAATCCCTTCCCTTTGTAGCCTGTAGAATTCAAAGTATATACGACCAGTTCCCTTATGCTATTGTCATCTTCAACGCAGTAAATCATGTTTTCACCTTTCGAAGTCTCATCTTCAGATCTGTCGAGCTGATTGTATCACAACGGTCGCTTTTTCGCCTTTACTAATGTCTTGAGGTATTCCTTTTGTTCCCCGGTAATGCGATTGCTTTCTCTGGCCTTTTGGATCGTCTTGTTGTGAGTCCAGGTCTCCAACCTGCCGTCTCTGATATACGGAATCGTCGCATCCCACTGTTTTGCCAGAGCCGTCGCGAAGAACCAGGCCACCATCATTTTTGCATAGTAATCATCAATGCGAACATTCGCCGGTATCTCAAGATATTCTTCCCTGAAATCCTCATCAAGATAATGCGACATCAGCATCTCCATGCCAAAACGGCTGGTGTATACCGCGTCATTCCCCGACCATTCAACGATCTTGTCGATCAGACGGTCTCTGTTTTTCTTAAAACACTTCGGCGACATGATATCGCACACAGCCCAGTTGTCTACATACGGCAGGAATCTGTCCACCTCTGCCACGCAATCATCATAGTTCTTGAATTCAGACAGTATCAGGCCATGCAGCATGTTCTCATCATAATACTTGTGCGGCAGATCTGCCAGAAAATCCTCATAGTCTCCTGATCTGTATATCTCTTTTGCAAGCTTTCTTACAGCGGGGACACGCACGCCGATAAACAGTTTCCGGCTGATCGTTGGCGTAAGTCTGGCCTGAAAATCCGCGTATTTCTCATCTGCCAGTTCAAACAACTTCTTAGTAACTTCCATATCTTTACCGCCTTACTTCACTGGTGTTCCTACTTCAATAAGATTGCCATCCGGATCATAAAACCTTATCACCTTCTGTCCCCAGCTGTGTGTCCTCAGCCGATCAACATATTCCGTTTCCGGATACATACTTTCCAGCTTTTCAATAAATCCCTCTATGTCAGTTTCCTCAAAATAAAGTTCACAGGAATTATTCTTCCATGTGACATCACGTCTGAGGAAGTCCTTCCAATACGACTCAGCCTGCAGGACAAGTCCATCGGTCAGGATCATGTTGCCATCGTTGTCCACGACAAGCTCGAGTCCGAACAGATCATGATAATATTTCCTAGACCTCTCTATGTCTCTGACCACTATCAGTATATTCTTAAGCTTCATATGATCACTCTCCATTTTTACTTAACCATTCCATCACTGTTTCCAGTGGCGTATAAGTCGTCACTTCAGACTCAAACCGAATCCACTTACATCTTCCAGGCGCCTTTTCCTTCTCTTGCCACGAAAATATATCGAATGAATTCCTTTCCGATAGGGACAAATTTGCCCTCGTCCATCATTTCGCATATCTCATCCGCATCCGCCCACTTTACAGCTTCAACTTCGCCTTCCTGAAGCGTAAATTCAAGATCCTCACTATCGATCTCAATTGTGTAGAAGTCATCAAATCCGACTATGAAGTTCATCGTCATCACAGGTCTGTGATCGGAAAGATCCAGTTTGAGTCCGACCTCCTCCATCACTTCGCGTTCAGCTGCCATCTGACTCGTCTCACCGGCACTGACAGCACCACCTGCACTGAAATCCCAGAGGGAAGGTCTTATGGATAAAGTAGACGCTCTCTTCTGGATCAACATCCGTCCTTTTTTATCAAATACGCAGACATGAACAAAAAGTCGATATCTGTCTGCCGGGCAATGTCTCCTATCGGAGACCTCACCTGTCAGCTGTCGGTCAATATCATAAAGATCGATATGTTCACTCATTTACACACCTCCCAGAAGATCTTATACTATATTATTATACTATATAAAATGGCAGGATCGCAGAAAAAAGCGCTCCCCCGGATCATAAGAAAAAACGCAGCCCAAACGGGCTGCGCTGATTATTTCTCACGATCTATCTTATTCGTTTCAATGTATTGCTGAGCTTGACCTTTTCAATTTCAAGCTGTCTTTTTACTTTTGCTGTTGCAGTCCTGAGCATTGGTTCTTTCGTTATGGATAATGCCTTTACATGCTTGTACTTTGGCATTTTCGAGTTGATTCTCTTTATGTCATCCCATATTGTTTTTTCATTAATATCAAGACCACTCTCAATTACTATTTCAGCTGCAACAATGGAATCCTCATCATTGTTCTCCACAGACCCGGCTCCGAAAACCAGACTCTCCGCCACATATGGCAGGGTATTGATCGATGCCTCTATTTCCTCCGGATAAACATTCTTGCCATTCTTCAAAACCACGACGTTCTTCTTGCGGCCTGTAACATAGAGGTATCCGTCCCGGTCGATCTTTCCGTAATCGCCGGTATGAAGCCATCCGTTTTCAATAGTCTCAGCCGTCAGTTCAGGCTCTCTGTAGTAACCCAGCATGACATTGCTGCCGTGAACCATTATCTCTCCTACGCCTTCGGAGTCAGGGGCGCTTATCATGACGTTTACATTCGGTATAGGCTTTCCGACGGACCCCGGTCTCAGGTTTTCAGGATTTTCAGCTGCAATAACCGGGGATGATTCTGTCATTCCATATCCCTGTATTGCCATTATGCCCCAATCATGGAAGTCACTGATGACCTCAGGCTTTACTGCAGCTGCACCGCTTATGAGCAGCCTGAGTTTTCCACCAAGACCTTCAATGACATCCCTGAATAACGTCCTTCTAATGTCTATCCCACGCTTCATTAAAGAACGACTCAGACTCTGCATTTTTCTCATCTTTTCAAGTTTTCCGCTACTCTGAGCTTTTTTCAGAATATTCTTATGAAGTGACTCAATGATAAGAGGAACACAGAAAAACGCCGTTACTCCATATTCTCTGAAATTCTTCTGTATGTGTCTGATACCGTCACAAAATGCAGTCGTAGCACCCTGATATATGAAAACCAGCTGTCCCATCAGTCCGAATGTATGATGGTAAGGGAGCAATGCAAGGTTAATATCATCTTTCCTTATATCTTCATGCATGACCAGCGCACAGATATTTGATGCAATATTTAGATTGGACAGCATGACAGCCTTGGATCTGCTGGTGGTTCCCGATGTAAAAATGAGAACGCTCATAGCCATGTTATCAATAGGCGCATCAATGTAGGCTCTATCCCCGTATCTCAATCTCCGCTTTCCCACTTCGATATGGTCTGCGAGTTCATCCATGTAAATGATCCTCTGCAGATTGCATTTTCCGGACAAAATCAGGTCTTCAAGTACGCTCTTATGAGTTCGATCTGCAATAATACAATCCGCTTCAGATGAAGCAAGGCAGGTCAGCAATTCACCATCAGGAAGTCCATTATCCAGCGGGATAATAACACCAACACCGCAAACAACAGTAAGATAGACAAGAAGCCATTCATACGAGTTCGGTCCAATTACGGCGATCCTCTGTCCTTGCATCCCGGCTGACAGCATGTATGTACCCAAAGCATCAATATCAGTTCTCAAGTCGCTGAAACTGATGTTATTATACTTGCCCTCTTTTTTTATGATAAAAGCCGTTCTGTCTCTGTGTCTCTCAGTGCAATCCCTCAGCAATTGCCGAACATTAACAAACTGATTTGCCCTCATGTATCTCCTCCTTGCAAAATGGATGGTTGTATCTAGTTTCGAAAACTAGATTACATCATTTTTATTATTATGTCAATCTTGACTCTGTGAAGTTTACGTGATATTGTCTTTTTGAAGAAAACAAACAGGAGGTAATTATCTTATGAAAGAAGCTGCATTTAATATAAGTGATTTCAGCTTGCCAAGATGGAATGATCTTCCTGAAATATCTCTGTACTCCGACCAGCTTATAACCTGGATAAACAATACTCTCGAGCCGATCTCCATAGGAGACAGCCCTTTAACCAAATCCATGGTCAATAATTATGTTAAACATGGTCTTGTCAAGCCCCCTGTCAACAAGCAGTATTCAAGGGTGCATCTTGCCAAGTTGCTCGTGGTGTGTGTCCTTAAATCTGTCTTCAGCATGGAACAAATCGGCCGATATGTTTTCTTTGCTGTTGAAGACAGCACGATACCTGCTACTTATGATTTTTTTGCTGAAATGCTGGAAAAGAGCATTGACGATATTTTTAATAAAAAAGTACCTGATATAAAAAAAGATACTGACAAAGAGTATCTGAACAGATCGATCATTCTTGCTTGTGCATATAAGATATATGTAGAAAAAACTTCATGAATACATAAGAAAAGGTCCCCCTTCAGGCACCGGCCTGAAAGAGGACTTTTTTCATGTCATGTTATTCATCCGTTTCTTCATAATAGTCTGAGGCAGTTTTTTGCTCATTGATGAATTCTTCTGCCTCCCGACGCTCAAGTTCAGTCGCTTTGACTCTCTGGGCAGGCTGATTAACAACGATCTGCGGGAACGGGATCCCAACATCGAGTATTAACCAATATTTTTTGGTGCTTCACTCTCGCAGTACAGGCATCTGTACAGCTTCTTTTCCGGATCAACAAGAACAAATTCATGCTGAATGCTGCGCTCGGATGATGTTATGCAGCGAGGATTCTTGCACACAATAAGGTTCTTGATACGCTCCGGCAGAGAGAGATGCTCCCTCTTTACCAGCTTGCCGTCTCTGATGATATTAACTGTAATACCCGGATCGATATATCCCAGAATATCAAAGTTCAAATCGATTACCTGACCAACCTTTATGATATCCTTTTTGCCCATCTTCTCGCTTTCTGCATTTTTGATCATTGCTACAGTGCACTCGAGTTT
This sequence comes from Mogibacterium sp., assembly GCA_024403055.1. Lineage (GTDB taxonomy): Bacteria > Bacillota > Clostridia > Peptostreptococcales > Anaerovoracaceae > Crickella. Next base: position 50,100 of record JAKSSO010000003.1, read on the forward strand.
ATCCAGGCCAAGAAGCTCATATATTTCGATTCCGCGTCCTGCGGTAATATGATCCAGCACAATGCCGTCCCTAATCTGTCCAATTATCATACAGTTACCCCCAATAACTTCAGAATAAGTGCCATTCTAATAAATTTACCATTCTTTACCTGCCTCATGTAGCATGCATACGGTGTCGAATCCACTTCTGTAGATATCTCATTAACACGTGGCAACGGATGCAGAACGGAAAGGCTATCCTTTGCATTCTTTAATTTATCCGGCGTAAGAATGTATGTATCCTTCAATCTCATGTAATCCGCCTCATTGAAGAATCTTTCCCTCTGAACTCTTGTCATGTACAGGATATCCAGATCAGGAATTGAATCTTCAAGGCTGGCTACCTCTTCATAAGGAATGTTACGCGGTTCAAGAACATCGCTTTTGATGTACTGTGGAATTCGTAATTCCTCAGGTGAAATGAGAACAAATTTGATCCCTGAATATCTGGACATTGCAGTAATAAGAGAATGTACGGTTCTTCCGAACTTCAGGTCTCCGCAAAGACCGATAGTAAGGTTATCAAGACCTCCCTTTTCACGATATATCGTCAGCAGATCGGTAAGTGTCTGGGTCGGATGATTATGACCACCATCACCCGCATTGATGACCGGCACTTCCGATACCCTTGATGCAACAAGAGGTGCACCCTCTTTAGGATGTCGCATTACTATGATATCAACATAGCTGCTTACAGTCTGGATCGTATCTGCTACAGTTTCACCTTTTGCAGTTGAACTGCTTGCAGCCTCAGAAAAGCCTAAAACTTTGCCGCCCAAACTATTCATTGCTGACTCAAAACTAAGTCTTGTCCTGGTAGAAGGCTCAAAAAAAAGCGTAGCTAACTGTTTATATTGGCACGCATTTTGATATTTCTCAGGATTTTCGATAATGTCATTTGCAGTCTGTATGAGATCCATTATCTCATCTACAGAAAGATCTTTGATGTCTATCAAATGTCTCACAGTACATCTCCTTTTTCTTCATGTTTGTATTTGATTAATTTTATTATTTGTTTAAATACCTGTCAATTCTTTTCGTATTTTTACACATGCTGTTTAATGATTTTCCACTCATTATAAAGCTTTTCAATATTCCATGCCGCATTTGCGGGACTGGTCGATGGAAGCTTAACAGGCATGCGCTTGCAGACAGGATACAGATATTTAATAAATAATTTGTACGAAGTAGTTCCGTTACAGTAGATCTCCTCTATGTCTGCTTCGTCAAGGATTTTCATGATGTCAACAGGTGTAACATTCTTAATGCTACTATCACTTGAGCCTGTTATATCGCACTCTTCAATCGTATCCCACAACGCAATATGATTCCGGATCAAGATGTTCCTGCGACCTTCAATGCTTAAAGGAATACTAATATCCAGGATCCGCTCCAGCAGCGGCCAGAATCTGTTCTTCTGCCATTTAGTAGGAATACCTATTCCATTTCGTTGATATCCTGGAAACCTCTGCCAGCGCCCCATACCGAGCTGACTCTCAGCACGGTAACGAATGAGTGCTGGTCATGTTTTGCCAGAAATCTCTTGATAAGGAAAGACTCACGCGGCGAGCAGAGTATCTGGAGCTGCTTGCGCTTCTCTCCGGTGTACTCGCCTATCTTCTCAACGCTTGTTACACCTCTTCCGAGCTCATACATGACATAGTCGCAGAGCTCGTCAGGAATATCTGTCAGAATATCCAGCTGTACCACCTTGTCATTGAATCCGTACATGACTGCTTCGCCGACCTTCATCGAAATGAACATTGTGATCAGTGCATACAGTGCAGTATCCAGGCTGAATACAAATGCGCTGATAACTACAACACCTGCATTGATAATAAAAGTAATATCATTCAGTCCGACATGCTGCAGCTTTTTATATTTTATGACCTTGGCGATCGAGTCTGCTCCGCCTGACGAATATCCCGCCTTGAAGGTCAGTCCGTTACATATACCGAAACATACTCCGCAGAAGCAGGAGCAGAGAAAGAGATCGTCACTCTTGAATTCATATCCTGTTATCTCGAATATGGCATAAACGGTAGGATAAGTTACAGACAGAAGTATTATCTTGCGCGCTTCTCTGAATCCCAGCATCAGCCATACTATCAGTAGGATCACTCCCGCAAAGCCGTATGATATCAGCGAATAGTTCCAGTTGGTATAATGCTGGACCATTCTTGCAAGACCGGCAGTTCCTCCGCAGGTCAGCCCGTTAGGTATCATTACGCAGATAGATGCAAACGAGAAGATAACAGCACCGATCATTGCCATTGCTACCTCTCCGACTCTTACTTTCAGTTTGGATTTTCCATGATATTTTGGATCAGTTGCCGCCATGACATTTGCGGCCTTGATCTCTTCCTCAAGTTTCTTCTTACTCATAGTCCATTCTCACCAAATATTCTCTGCCAAAAACGTCAACTGCTGTCACTGCTGCATTTCCACGCGAAAGAAATCTGATATTCTCAAAATCTTCCGTTACTATCTCACAGGAGAATGCCCCACTGTAATCCGGGTCAATCATAACATAATCGATAAACTGAATTGTGTCATTTGTGAGTGCTTCTTCTACATATTTGCGATCATTCATCTGAATGTATCCGATCTCGATCTCAGGATCGAATCTCTTCACACTGTAATTGAAAAGACACTTGCCGTTCTCCAGCACTTCTTTCTGTTTCAGTTCGAGATCCAGCCTGCCGGTCCTGAGCGTCATGCCGTCCTCAGTCCTGTATATGTAATCGGCCTCGATGAGGTCGAGTCTCTTCTTTGCCATTGCTGTCGCCAGCTCTTCATTATCGCATCCGATCCATCTTCTCCCAAGTCGTTCGGCCTCCTCGAGAAAACTTCCGCTTCCGCTGAAGAAATCACCGACAAGATCGCCATCCTCCGAAGATGCCTCGATGATACGTCGCATCAGTTCAAGTGGCTTCTGCGTTGCATATCCGGTACGTTCACAGCTCGTCCTTCCGACCATGTCGATCGTCCACACGTCCTTCATGTTGACCAGAGTGTACCAGCCCTGATCGTCCTGAAATTCTTCAACACCCTTGAAATGGTATGGCTTGAAGCCTCTGTTATATGACTTCTCCGTAGGAACATTGAGATAGTAATTCTTTGTCTTGCTGTAGACCAGAATGCTGTCATGCTTGCGAGCAAAATGCCTCTTGCCCGAACCACCCGATTTGTAGCTCCATATGATCTCGTTCACGAAATTCTTCTCACCCATCAGCTCATCCATTATTATCTTGATGTAGTGACTTGAATGCCAGTCGAGATGTATCCACATCGTGCCATCTTCAGCAAGCAGTTCCATCATCATCAGAAGTCTTGCCGTCATGTTCTCGACATAGTATTCGAGATCGCGTTCAAAAGTGTCATCGTATGCCAGATGATGCAGTCTGTGTTGTTTGCCGTCCTTGCCGCTTACACTGACCGTCGCATTATACTTTGCCTTGGTAAAAAAAGGCGGGTCAAGATAAAGCAGACGGAATTGTCCGCCGTATCCCCGGGCAAGAAGCCATCTCATGTATCCCAGGTTGTCACCGAGCGCAAGCTCGCTGGCCGTTGTTTTTCCCGGGCCGATGTTGTCGTTATATATGTGTTTTTCCACATATCCAAAAGGAGAAGCATCCCCATTGTCGCTTCTCATGATCTGCTCGAACTGTTTACGTCCGGCCTCTATTCCTTTTGAAATATCTTCTAAAACACTCATTATAAACAAATATGCCCCGAGCCGCGAACCCGGGGCATTTCAGTCAAATCAGTTAAGAACCTCAATGTCGTCAAAGTCAACTCCGATCATCTCTTCGAGCTCAGCACTTACGCTGATAACGAAGTCGATGCCGGTCTCCTTAGAGATCGTCTTGATTTTCTCGATGAAGCTTGGAAGAACTTCCAGAGCGAAATCTCTGTGTCTCATAACTCCATCCAGGAACATAGTCTCAATATCATTATCCGAGCTCATGATTCCGAACATAAATCCGATATACTCATCCTCGTTGGTGATATGAGGGTAATCCTCCATGCATACAACTCGGATCTTGTAATCGAGGTCGTAAATAAGTCTTGCATTCTTGTTGATGAATACGATGCTGCCCTTTGCTGTATCAACTGTTTCATTGGCGATCTCGATCATCCTCTTAGTCTTACCACTACCCTTATGTCCGATTAATAATTTGACCATATATCTGTTCCTCCTAAAAATCTGCTTTTAATTATTTTACCTCTGCGGCCTTCTCTGCGTCAAGTTTCTTGACAACTTCATCGATTCTGTGTGCAACCTTGCGGAAGTCGTCCTCAAGGTATCCGCGAGTAGTCATCGGAGCTGAACCTACTCTAACGCCGGAAGTCTGCATCGGGCTTCTCTTCTCGTTAGGTACGCAGTTCTTGTTCAGAGTGATACCGACTTCGTCACATGCAAACTGGAGTTCCTTACCTGTGAATTCGTGATCTGAAAGGTCGATCAGGAATACGTGGTTGTCAGTTCCGCCTGTTACGATGTTATATCCCAGCTTGATCAGCTCATCAGCGAGTGCAGCAGCATTCTTGCGAACCTGTGCCTGATAAGTCTTGAATTCAGGCTTCATTGCTTCCTCTGCACAAACAGCCTTACCTGCGATAATGTGCTCCAGAGGGCCGCCCTGTGCATATGGGAATACTGCAGAGTCAACCTTCTTGGCAAGTTCAGGTCTGCAGAAGATCAGTCCGCCACGAGGTCCTCTCAGAGTCTTGTGAGTTGTAGTTGTTACGATATCAGCATATCCGAATGGTGATGGATGCTCGCCTGCAGCAACAAGGCCTGCGATATGTGCCATGTCAACCATGAAGTATGCTCCTACTTCCTTGGCAACCTCTGCGAAAGCAGGGAAGTCAATGATTCTTGAGTAAGCAGATGCACCTGTCAGGATCAGCTTAGGCTGCAGCTCTTTAGCCTTTGCCTTAAGATCCTCCATGTCGATGAATCCTTTATCATCTACGTCATAGAAATGAACGTCATACAGCTTGCCGCTGAAGTTTACAGCTGAACCGTGAGTCAGGTGTCCTCCGTTGTCAAGGTTGAGTCCGAGGATCGTATCGCCCGGCTCAAGGATCGACTTGTAAGCAGCGAAGTTAGCCTGGGAACCTGAATGAGGCTGAACGTTTACATGATAATCTGTGTTGAATACCTTTCTCCAAGCGTCGCAGCAATACTCTTCCATCTGGTCAACGAATTCAGTGCCGCCATAGTATCTGCCCTTGTTTCCTGAAGTTCTTACATATGGATAACCCTCAGCATACTTCCACGAAAGGCAGCTTCCGCATGCAGCCATTACTGCCTCTGAGCAATAGTTCTCAGACGCGATAAGCTCTACGTTATTCTTCTGTCTGTTGTACTCCTTCTCAACAAAACCTGCAACTGTAGGAGAGACCTTAGCGATCTCTTCGATAATCATCTGATTATAGTTGCTGTTGTCATTTCCGTTTCTGTCAAACATAACACAACTCCCTTTCTACACGCATTTATAATAATTAGAAATAGCTTAACCTGCTTGTTCAAGCAGCAATCTGCGCATCTCACCTACCAGGTAGATGGATCCTGTTACCAGTACAGCTTCATAATTCTGATCCTTTGCAGAAGCAAATGCCTCCTCGGCATCATCATAGCAGATAACATTTCTGCCATAGCCGGCAATAGCTTCTCCGAGAGTTTCGGAATCTGCTGCTCGCTCATCATGAATAGTCACTGTAGCGTAAGTGCAGCCCTTAAGCTTAGCTGTTATTGATTGTACCATACGGCCATAGTTTTTGTCTTTCATGCAACCGAAAATAACCAGTGTTCTTCTGATTTTATTTTTTCGGCTCCATGATGTGTATGTATCCGCAAGTGCATCGATCGCATCCGGATTATGTCCTCCGTCAAGTATCCAGTACGGATCCTTACCGATAATCTCAAAACGCCCGTAGCATGTGGACGGAACCGCAGTATCCTCGTTGAACGTCTCAGGTTCAAGTCCTGCAGCCTGCATTGCTGCGCATGCTGTAGCATAATTCTTCAGCTGGTGCTTGCCTTGCAGCGGAAGCTTTGTGCCCTTCAGCTGATCAAATAAAAGCGACGCATCATAGAAATCGCAACCGCGCTCTCGTGCAATACGTGTGAAGACATTCCTGACCAGCAGGTCCTCCGTCTGTGATACCACAGGAACGCCCGGCTTGATGATACCGGCCTTCTCGGCGGCAATTTTCAGGATCGTTCTGCCGAGGATGGCAGTGTGATCCATGCCGACCTGCGTGATCACACTGACCAGCGGCCGTTCAATGGTATTGGTCGAATCGAGCCGGCCGCCGAGGCCGCACTCCAGGACTACGTAGTCCGGCCTCTCCTCGGCAAACCACATGTAAGCAATTGCCGTAAGACGCTCGAACACTGTAATGCCCGTCTTCGATCCGTATCTGAGTGCCTCCGGAAGCCTCGACGCTGCTTCATCAACACAGCGTCCAAGCTCCTCGTATCTCTTTTCTGTTATCAGTCTGTGCTCACCGTTCCATATCTGGAATCTCTCACAATATGATTCCAGGTGCGGAGAAGTATAGACTCCCACGTTGTATCCCTTCTGCTCCAGCATCAGGGCTATCATGGATACGGTCGAGCCCTTGCCGTTGGTTCCGGCAACATGGAACACCTTGAAGTCCTTCTCGGGATCACCGAGTTCCTCAAGGAGCCTCTTCATTCTTTCCAGTCCGTCTACGTGTGCCATTATTTATTTAACAGGACCTCGAGTCTGGTGCTTACTGTCTCGAGCATTTCCTTGTATTTTTCGCCTTTTGCCTTCTCTTCTTCAACAACAGCAGCAGGAGCCTTTGCAACGAATCCCTGATTGGAAAGCTTCTTCTCTACTCTTGCGACCTCACTCTCAAGACGAGCCTTTTCCTTCTGCAGACGTTCGATCTCAGCCTGCTTGTCTACCAGCTCATCCATAGGAACAAGTATCTCTCCGCCGTTGAATACTGCTGACATTACATCATCAGGTGCTGCAGCATCCATGCCCTCAACTGCAATGCTGTCAACATTGGCGATATTCTTGATGTAGCTCTCGATTTCAGGAATAACGTCTGCCAGAGTATCTGTCTTAACGATCAGGTTGACATGTCTGCTTGGAGCTGCTTCAGCCTCTGCACGAATATTACGTACAGCCTTGATGATCTCCATTGCAGTCTCAAGCTTCTTAACAGCATCAGCATATTCAGCTGACTCACCGATCTCTGCTGAATACTCAGGCCAGTTTGCTCTGATCAGCAGTCCATCCGGATTCTCCTCGTTTACCTCTCCCTCTGTACGTGGCAGAGATCCCCAGATCTCCTCTGTGATAAACGGCATGAACGGATGCAGGAGCTTGAGCAGATCCTTGAGTGTCTTCTGCAGAACGTATCTTGCAGTCATCTTGTCATCTTCGTCACTTCCCCACAGACGTGGCTTTACGAGCTCGATATACCAGTCACAGTATACATCCCAGATCAGTTCATATACCTTCTGTCCTGCAAGTCCTGTCTCGAACTTGTCCAGATCTGCTGTGATCTCACGAGCACCCTCGTTGATCTTGGCAATGATCCACTTGTCCTCTTCACGCAGCTTTGCAGTCTCTGCTGTTGCCATAGGCAGGAACTCTCCGTCCTCACCGATGAAGTTCATAATGGTGAATCTTGATGCGTTCCACAGCTTGTTCGCAAAGTTACGTGCTGACTCGAGCTTGCTTGTCAGGAATCTCATGTCGTTTCCAGGTGAAATTCCTGTTGCGAGCATGAATCTCAATGCGTCAGCGCCGACCTCATCGATGACCAGAAGAGGATCGATGCCATTGCCCAGAGACTTTGACATCTTGCGTCCCTGCTCGTCACGAACGAGTCCGTGAATAAATACATGTTTGAACGGGATCTCACCCATTGTGTAGAGTCCCGAGAATACCATTCTTACTACCCAGAAGAATATAATGTCATAACCTGTTACCATTACATTGTTAGGGTAGAAATACTCGAGTTCAGGAGTCTTCTCTGGCCATCCGAGAGTCGAGAA
>JAKSSO010000030.1 GCA_024403055.1 Mogibacterium sp.
TGGTCCATTTTTCAAACATTGAGTTCTCACCAACAAGGATTTTCTTCGGTCTTTTATACCACTTTACAATGTCAAAGACATTGGCCCCTTCAGGTGAATCATGAAAGTGTTTTCTTTAACATTACTATACTCCTTCTCGCAAAATCGGATTCGGGATGCTTTAATATATGGATAAATTAATTACATTATAATGCGTCTGCACAATTATCGCAATGTTCGCATATTTTCTTTAATTCTGCTTTTAGATACAGCAATGGTAATATAAGATGCATCAACTGAAAAATTCATCCTATGCATAAGATAACGATTGCTTGATAAAACTGCTACTGTAAAGACAGTACACACTTAAAATTTCGCACGCGACATCAGTTTTTTGCTACCTTGCATCGTCACGTTCTTTCTGTGTTTTTCCTCTGTCCTGCACTTCGTTGCAGGCTGTTTTATCGATCACTTTTCCCTTCGCTCTCGCCTCATTTTCCGTCATAAGGTCCAGCGTTTCCTGGATGTGAATGGAGCGTTCTTCTATTTTGTGATTGATCTTCAGATGTTTTCTTAGTCCCGCTATCTTGCCGCTAACTTCAGATTTTTCCACTCGCAGTTTTTCCTTTTCCTCAGGCGTGGCTCTTCGAATCTTATTCTGAAGATGTTTTCTTTCGTCCGTCATTTCATTGATCTTGCCCTCAATATATGATCTTGCCTCAAGCAGGTCGTCTATCGTCTGTATATTATGCTCAGCCATATACTTTGCCCGATCCGAATACTCATCCAGTTTCCTCAACTCTTCTTTAAGAAACGGGCTGGTAGGTCTGTAGTAATTATTCTTCGGATATATTCCCAGCTCATAGCAGAAGTACAGATACAGTCTGTAAATATAGCTTGTTTTCACAAACGGTTTATAACTGCTGTAATGATGATAGGGCATGTGCGGATTATAACTGATCTCTGCCGGTTCACTTCTGTACTGCGGTTGTATTCCAAGATTCTTTTCAAGATAATCCGGTGTCCATAAATCATTCAGGGTATCCAGTCTGGTGTAATGCTGATACTGAGGCAGCCTGATCTTCCAGTGCTTACCGCTGAAATCTGTAATATATCCGAGCCTCTGCAGATATTTCTCCATATCCGCAATACTGCTGCTGTTCGCCATGGCATCAGTTATGTCTTCTCTGTACACATTGCATCTTGTTGGTTTTCCGCTTTTTTCATCCAGCCACACAGGTCTTGACGGAGCTTTATGCGGATTTTCAATCACTGAAAGACCATGTTCTATGCAAAGCCTGTCAGAGGTTTCACGCAGCCTTTTCATTTCCGCTTTTGAATAATTGTATTTCCTGCCATCCCTGAATGAAACCGAATTAAAAGCAAAATGATTATGTATGTGATCCTTGTCAAGATGTGTTGTAACAACGACTTGAAATCTGTCGCCCCACATTTCGCGTGCTAATTTCACTCCTATTTCATGCGCCGTTTCCGGCGATACTTCGCCCACTTTGAAGCTCTGATAGCCATGCCATGCAATATACTTGTCATTTTTACCGTACTGCTTTTTTGTCAGGATCATCTGCTGCAGTGCAGTTTGCTTCAGACAGTTTATTGCGGTCACATATTCATCCTTTGTTTTGCCTTCTCTTCTTACATAATCAAAGACATTAAAAAAATCTTCTGTTCCTTTCGGCACTGTCTTGTCCGGATTCTCAACATAGTCAATAAGATCAGACAGTCGTCCCTCAATATGCCATAATGATGTTGTCGCCATTAAATCGCCTCCTGTAAATTTATTATCAGTCTCGCCAGTTCCTGCTGCCGGTCTTCGGGAAGCTCGTCTATTACTGAATACAGTTCGTTGAAAAGTTCCCACAGCTGCTCCGGCGATTTTGATTTCAATCCTTTCTGAAGGCAGCTGCTTGTTACATATTCCGTTAACGACAGACCGCATCGCCTTGCTGATCTTTCTATCTTTTCTTTTTCTTCCGGCCTGAGCCGTATGTCAATCCTCGCCGTTCTGTTATTCTTAATCATCTCTCTCCTTTCCCGGTTGTCCGCAGGGGTATTCAGGGGTGTCCCCTGGGTAAAGTCCACATCCCTTTGCGGTGTGGATTCATGGATTTTGTACGGCAAAATCCAATGCTCGCTATCCCTGTGGACTGCCTCTTCTGCCTTTGCATATACTATCTGCCTCAGTGCTGAATGCTCTAAGGCAAAAGCAGCGGCATCACTATGATGTCACTGCCTTCACATTCGCTTTGCAGACGGCATCAGCTTAATGCCATTCTGCTCCCAGAAAATCGTCCATGACATCAAGAAAGCTGCTTTCCTCGTCAGTGATTTCTTCATGTAGAGTGTCTGAATTCTGCGGTTTTATTTCTACCCCTTTTAAGCATTCCTCTATTGTCTGTCTGATGACTTCCTGAATAGAATTTTCTTCATCAAAATGAGCATTTGTCATATCAATTACTGCACGGTTCTTTGATTCCTGCAGGCTCTGAATATGTTTCCATGCCCGATTGTCATTTTCGTTCTCCAGATTGAATCTGAGGCTCATCCGTTTGATTGTCATTACTGACCACCGCCTCTTCCGAGGCTCATTTCTGCCATTCGTTCATAGCCCTTGGCCGTTGCACAGATGTCATCATTTATCGTTACACGCTTCTCATCGTAGTCTGCGAAATTTCTGATAAGGCAGCTGCCGCCACCGACTACATACAGTTTCATGAGCTTCGGCTCATATCCGTGATCTCGCAGTCTTCTGAATATGCCTTCTGTATATTCTCTTGCAGTGGTTTTTATTGTTTCCAGGTAATCCTTGTCGATATCTGCAGTACCGGTTCTCAGAACCTTCGTTACCATTTCCTCCTGTGCCTCTGCATGGTGAATGCGAAGCAGATCCTCACGAGCCTGTATCATGCACTGATGTGTACCGAATTTCTCAGTGTAGCACTTTCCCGGATCCGGCTTCTTGTCATTAACGTACATTACATTCATGGTCCCGTTTCCGATATCGCAGAGCATATTTGTTCCGCTGAAATCACTGAGGTTGTTTATTACCGCCGCAAACCCCTGCGGGAATATATCCGCCCCGACAAAATTAACATGGTACTTTTTCCCTCTGAATACAAAATCTACAGAGTCGTTTTTAAGAAGATACTTTCTGAACGCCTCTCTCTGTTCGCTTACCCATGTAAGCGGAAGGCCTGCAGCAAGGTATACATCTGCACTATATGTCTTCGCAATATTAAGTTCCCTGGCTACTGCCGCCAGTGTCAGTACATAATAGTATTCGTCTTTCATTTTATCTGCAGAAAACTCCTTATGGCCGGCTCCGATGATATAGTATCTGCCATTCCATACAAGCAGATTGCTCTTAAAAGCAGGTTCTTTGTCATACGCCAGTACTCCCGCCTGAAAGCAGGTGCCTGCTGTTTTGATGTTGCCGTATCCGTGGTCAACACCGATAATGTTTATGTTTTTGTAATATTTCATGTGATCTCTCTCCCTTCTAATTGTTTGCAAGGTCATGGTTAACTTTTATTCCGTAATATGTGTCCATTGTCGCCGGTGCGTTAAACAAAGTTGTAATCAGATATCCACGAATGTTGGACGCCCCTCCTTTATACTCTTTCAAGCTGTTAAGCACATATTGTATATGCCCCATTCTGAGCTGCCTGAATCTGTCCTGTACAAAGGCAATCGGCTGGTTTTCACCGTTAACTTTAATGTGACTTCTGTCTGATGCCAGAATCTCTGTTGCTATCTCTACAATCTCATCAATTTGTCCACTGCTCAGCGGGTAATCGGATATCAGACTGAAATAGTCAATCTGTTCCATGAACCGCTCCCTTATCTGATTGATATATGGATAGTCTTTGTTAATATTCTCTGTTATATTCTTTGTATTTGTCACCGGTTCAGACACCACAGATGGATGCATTGATGCAGTGTCCTCATTCTTTATATCCACTGACCTGTATGGATATATCCCCTCAGGTATCTGTATACATCCCCCGTTCTCTGTTTCCTTCTCTGTTTCTGTGGGATAGGTTATTTCAGATATTCTCTTTGGTATGATTTCAAGAAACATAACGTTATTGCATCTGATTCCTCCTGCATCTACTGTTCTGAAATGCCTTCTGATTAAGCCCCTTTCTTCAAGCCTTCTGAGAGCATCTTTTGCCTGGTCACGTGAAAGGTTAAAACGTTCTTCTATCTGTGCGTATCCCATTTGTACATAATCATTCCTGAATTTCTTTTTCCAGACTACATTCCCGGTATTTTCTTCTACCTTAACCGAAGGTCTGTACCAATAGACAAGGTTTGCCAGTATTGCAGCTCCACCGAAGTCCGGGCGGCCGTTCCTGAAAGTGATTTCTCTGTACCAGGACAGCGGTACAATATCACCGGTGATTTTCATTTCTCCCATTGCATCTACTATCATGTTTCCGGATACTGTCAGCTTTCCCACCGGTATCACCTCCTCTCTCAGGAACAGCTTCATTATTATTTACCGTACTTCAGTTATGACTTGTTCTTTCTGAAATAACCGATTTCTTCCCAGACCTTCTTGTCCGGACAATAGTAGTTGAATGCACTTGAATTGCCGATCCTATGAGCATATCCAAGCTTAAGCCATCCTTCCTGCAGTCCGACTCTTACGTACTGAGGATCTTTACCCATAGCTTCCGCTATTTCTTTTATCGGCACATTTCTGCCGGTAAACTCAGGCAGTTCAACATATAGTTTCTGCTCTCCAGCTCTAATCATATCCATTATTACCCCTCCCTTCATTTCGTAATATGTATTTTAAATTCGTGTTTGATAGTAATATATCACCTCTTATGGCGCTTGTCAATGCTTTTTATGTATTTTAAATTCACTTTTTTTGATTTTATGTATTTACAATGCTCTTAACGCATGGTATACTGTTGCTAACAGAAAGGAGATTGTTATGAGAAATGTACTTTTAACAACTGATGAAATAGGATTCCGAATCAAGGAAGCCAGAAAAGCCAAGGGATTTGCTCAGGGCGAATTTGCAGAAATGATAGGAAAATCTGTAAGAACACTGCAAAAATATGAAACCGGTGATATAAGTATGCCTTTAGATGTACTGAACGATATTGCCATAAAACTGGACATGTCTATTACAGATCTGTCAACAGAACTGCAGCCCGGCGTACAGATTGAAACTCTTGCAGATGTATTCTCAACAATATTTGCACTTGATAAGGCACAGGGAATAAATATGGAAATTGCACCTGTAACAACCAACGACAATAAAAAGGTGACGGCTATTTATTTTGAACCAGCTACATGGGAATACAAAGAAAATATGATTGTAAATGATTTTCTTAATGAATACATATTCTATAGAGACAGCCTGAACGCCGGAACTATGCCAGCTGAAATCTATAAGGCATGGAGTGAAAAAGCTCTGATTGCCGCAGACGAAAATATACTTAGAAAGAAGGTTGCTGAGTAACCTCTATTAGAAAGGAAGTGGTATATGGATGAGATTACCTAATGGATACGGAAGTGTCTATAAGCTATCGGGGAAAAGGAGAAAGCCGTTCGTGGTCAAAAAAACAATAGGGTATCACGTTGACCAGGACGCCGGCAAATCCGTGAGAGATGATTTGATAATAGGATATGCTGCCACTAAAGCCGAAGGACTTAAAATGCTTGCAGATTATAACAGCAATCCTTACGACTTAAAAGTTTCTAACCTGACATTTGAAGGTTTATATGAAGAATGGTCTGAACGGGAATTCAAGTCTGCATCCAATGCAACAATTTCCGCTCACAAAGCAGCATTCGCTGCCTGTGCTCCTTTGCACAACAAACTGTTCATCGATATAAATTCAGGGGATCTGCAGTATCTGTTTGATACAACAGACAAGAATTACCCGACCATGCGTAAGATGAAAAACCTTATTTCTCTTATGTACAAATACGCGATGAAATATGATTATGTAACTAAGGATTACAGCCAGTATATCGACCTCTCGGATTTCAGAGATAAGAATCCAAACAAGTATTCACGCAGCAAATTTACTGATGAGGAAATCAATCTGCTGTTTGAGCATTCTGACAATCATATGTGTCAGACTGTGCTTATGCTGATTTATTCCGGGGTACGAATAACCGAACTTCTTAATCTGAAAAAGTCTGATGTTCACCTTGAAGAACGTTACTTTGATATAACTGCCAGCAAAACAAAAAGTGGCATCAGAAAGGTGCCAATTGCCGAAAAGGTTTATCCCTTTTTCAAATGGTGGTACGACGATACCGGAAGCGATTACCTGATTCATCATGAAAACGGCAAGAAATACAGCTACGATAATTATTACAAGGATCGCTTTCTCCCGCTTATGGACCAGCTTAAAATCAAACACACCCCGCACTGCTGCAGATATACCTGCAGTTCTCTGATGCATAGAGCCGAGGTTCTTGAAACCATCAGAAAGAAAATCCTGGGGCATTCACAGGATCTGATAAACAACACTTATACCCAGCTCGATATTCAGGAGCTTGTTGATGCCATCAACAAGATATAAAAAGAGATGCATTCTATTTCATATAGAATACATCTCCTTCATACATAGTTATTTCAGCTGGTTTGTTAGTAATACGTTAGTAACGAACCGAAATTCTGCAAATTTCATAACTATCCATTCTGTTAGAAACCCATTGATATCAAGGTTTCCGTTGCGTTCAGCAGTTCTGAGATTATCTCTTTGAGAACTGTGATGCTCTTCTTGCCTTCTTCAGACCTGGCTTCTTTCTTTCCTTCATTCTAGGGTCTCTAGTGAGGAATCCAGCTGCCTTCAGTGTTGCTCTGTAAGCTTCAGCATCAACTTCGCAGAGAGCTCTTGAGATACCGTGTCTCAGTGCTCCTGCCTGTCCTGTGAATCCGCCGCCGTTAACTGTTGCGATAACGTCGAACTTTCCTGCAGTCTCTGTAAGCTCGAGAGGTCTCTTAACCTCGTTCTTAACGATATCCTTCTCACCGAAGTATGTGTCAAGATCTCTCTTGTTGATGATAATGTTGCCTGAGCCAGGTACTAATCTAACTCTTGCTACAGAGGATTTTCTTCTGCCTGTTGCCTGATACATTGTCTTAGCCATTTTCTAATCCTCCCTTCTTACCAATTCCATACTTCAGGCTTCTGAGCTGCATGTGGATGCTCAGGTCCTGCGTAAACCTTTAACTTCTTAAACATCTGACGTCCGAGCTTGCCCTTTGGCATCATGCCCTTTACAGCGTGGAGGATAATATCCTCAGGCTTCTTAGCTCTCATCTCGCCGAGAGTTGTCTCCTTGAGACCACCTGGATAACCACTGTGTCTCTTGTAGATCTTTTCGTTTTCCTTCTTGCCTGTTACAGCAACCTTCTCAGCGTTGATAACTACTACGTAGTCACCTGTGTCGATGTGTGGTGTGTAAGTTGGCTTCTTCTTTCCTCTCAGGATCATAGCTGCCTCTACTGCGAGCTTTCCGAGAGTCTTTCCCTCTGCATCGATAACGTACCACTTACGATCGATATCAGATGGCTTAGCGATGTAAGACTTCATCTTTGTTTCCTTTCTACCTACTCAGTTCGAAAACTTTTTCGGTCTGCCTACTTGGTTGTTCGACGCCATTGGGATCGACCAACTGCTTTCGGCATAACTAGTAATAAATTATTAGTGTTGGAGTTACCGGTACTATAGTCAGTCGCCGTAAACGGTCGACTGCATGACCTGCTCCTGCATGCTGAAATCGCACGCTGATAAATTATATTCTCGCAACGCCTCCAAGTCAAGCATTTTAAAGCTGTTTTTGCCTATTCTTCCGCCGTTCTCACGCAGTTCATTTCAGACTCCTCGACGGATACCGTGACCACTTTCTCGTAGCCTCTGCGGTGCTCCTCTTCCTTCGCGCGAAGAGCCTCATCCAGTCCGCCGACTGACTTGAAAGGAGCAAACTGCTTGGCCCTCTGTTCTCTTGTCATCCTTGTTCTCGGTTTCTTCATTTTTACTCCTTGTGTCCGCCGCGCTGGTGGTTGCGCTGCCTCGTTGTTGCAGCCTCTTCCAGATCCATGCCTCTGAACATCGCATCCTTGCCATACTTCTTTTTGATAGCATTGACCGCGTCCTGCAAAGCGGTATCGCGCTTCATCTCAGCCTCCGAAGCGGTATACGGATCCGCCAGCGATGCCTCACGCCGCATCCCCCGATCCTTGCCCTCTTCTGCCATTTCATTGCTGTTGTAGTCAAATATGGTCATCTGACGATCCGCATCATCATCCAGAATGTCATTAAAATTCACGAACATCCTTCGAACCGGAAATTCAGGATCAGTTATTCTTCTGTATACTTCGACCATCGCAGGCATGATAACGCCGAGCGCGTTGGTCATTACGTTAAACGAGGCGCTGCCCGTCACGAGCGGCAGCTTGAGCGCATTCGAGTATCCGACGGCAATAGACACATTCTTCGTCACCTTGTGCGCATCCGTCATCTCCAGGCAAAGCTGCTCCACCATCTCCTTGAGGATCAGCTCGCCTTCCTTGTTGCTGTAATCCCGCATCAGCACCTGCCCGTGCGAAAGAGAATTCGTCTTCGTCCTGTATCCCTTGATATCACTTATCTCCGTAGGCTCCAGTCCCCACGCATGGTCGATAAGCAGCTCTGCATTCACACCAAACATCTTGTACAGGAGTTCCTCGTCTGCTTTGGCAATGCCTCGCATCGTATCGATTCCGATGCGTTCAAGTCTGCGGCTGATGCCCGGACCGATCATCCAGAAATCGCGCAGCGGCTTGTGGTCCCACAGAGTATTGATATAAGTCTGCTGGTCAAGATATCCGATGAAATCCGGTGAATGCTTGGCCGTTATGTCCAGAGCGATCTTAGCCAGATACATGTTGGTACCTATGCCGGCAGTAGCTCTTACTCCGATCCGCTCGTAAACTTCATTCATGAGAAAAACCGCCATCTCTCGCGGCGTAAAACCGTACATGCCGAGGTAGCGAGTGACATCGATGAACACTTCATCCACGGAATATACATGCATGTCGTCCGGTGATATATAGTCAAGATATACTCCGTAAATGTCTGCAGCGTATTTGATATACAGACTCATCCGCGGCGGTGCCATTATGTACGAAAGACCCTTGGGTATCTCAAATACTCTCGCTCTTCCGCTTACTCCCTGAGCCTTGAGTGAAGGCGAGACCGCAAGGCATATCGTCTTGTCGCTCCTCTCGGGATCAGCCACGACAAGATCAGTAGTCATCGGGTCCAGGCCCCTCTCCACACACTCTACAGAGGCATAGAAGGACTTGAGGTCTATGCACAGATAGACCTTCTCCGGCTCTCCCGCAGCCCTCTTATTCACTTCTCTCACTGCTTCTCTGTAATCCATGGTATCCATAGTATAGCAATCTCCGGGTCATAAATCAAACATCTGTTCGGTATTTTTGAGGAGACATGCCCTCCTTTGCACGAAAGCATTTCGAGAAATAACTTGGCGAGCAGAACTGCAGCAATTCCGAAATTTCAGAGATCGTATAATCGTTCGCCTTCAGCATGCGTTTTGCTTCGCCGATCCTCTCGTTCAGGATGAATTCGTTCATCGATATTCCTGTTTCTGCAGCAAAAAGTGCTGAAGCGTACGTGCGGCTCAGTTCCGCAGCATCCGCCACCATTTGAAGACTGATCGAATTTCTAAGATTTTCTTCTATATAAGTCATCATTTTGCGTACCTTAGGCGAGAATTTTCCGTTGATTTTCGCAAACTGCACTCTCCTGGCGAAGTCATACGCCATTCCGTGATACAGATAGAAGATGTCCGGAAGCGACACCGCCTTTTTGATATCCGCAACATATCTGTCCCTTATATCGTAGGCGACCATGTCCGGCATTCCGCCCCGGATCGCAACAAAACAAAACTCTGCAGCGGCACAGCAGGCTTCATATCTGTAATCCTCTACAGCTGCGCTGTACGAATCGTTTCTTTCAAATATCCTTGTAGGATATTCGTAGTTCTCGGTACAGAGATCATTGACGGCATCTGCATTTCCCGAAGCGATCGCATCATAATACGGCCTCTTCTCTTCGTATGAGGTGTAGTTCCCTTTTTCTTTATTTCTTTCCAGCAGCAGCTCCGCGCTACTTAATATTTTTTTATTATTCATAATATTATTATAGCACCTGCAAGGCATCTTCACTACAATAATATTGTAATCAAGTGTTGCAAACGGCAGGCTGTCAGTTCAACGCTATTGCGTAGGTTTGCAAATTACAACACCATGGAGCATAGCTGATTCTACTTCAGCTACTCCGACCATAAACAACCAATCTTTAAGTGCATTTTAAAACGACTGAGTGATAAAAACCCTTGCTTGATCACTCAGTCGTTTTATTCTCATTTATTTCAATGTCTGGAATGATAGGTATTCCTGCGTTTATTTGCGGCTGTAGCTGCTATAACTACTATCAGCACGAGTAACGCTGCTCCGCCTATAACATAGTATTTCAAATTGTTGCTTTGAGTAGCTTCTTTCAGAGCCCCACTCTTTTCATCAGTAACTTCTTCAGAAACATTCTCTAACATTTCTTCAGGAGTCTCTTCTGCCACATCTTCCGAAGGTTCGGCATCTATCACCTCTCCTCCACCGGCTTCTCTGGTAACACTCTCATCCGGGATCGGCTCTTCTCCTGATTCTGCTGACATGGATTTTGACTGCGCATCAGCTCCATGATTATCTGCAGCCCAGCACATCGCAGACGAAAGGCCCATTACCATCGACATTATTAGAATAATCACAAACAGTTTCTTCATGGACTCACCTACTTTACCTTGACCGTCTTCTTGTCACTCCACGGCGAATAATACTTCTTGCCATTGATCGTTTTGTATGTTCTTATCCTGATATAGTATTTGTATCCTCTGTGACGTTTTGTGATCTTAGCAGATGTTGTCTTGTATGATTTTACCGTTTTCTTAAGATAAAGACTCATATCGCTGTGCCGACTATATTGCAGCTGATATCCGGTGATATAAGTACTGCTCTTTTTCTTCCAGTATGCCTTGAAATTACCTTTACCTGCTCTTTCCACCTTCTTAAGCGAGGTTCCTGCTACCGCTATTTTGTAGTTGCTTGTAAATGTTCCTGCAAAGCAGCCCTTGCCTTTTATAGTTATTTTATATGTACCCGGCGTCTTGCAGCCACTTGGATAATACAAGCTGAAATAGTCGTTGCCTTTCGTCGCACTCTTCGCTGCTGTCATTTCACCGAACTTAACCGTTACACTTGGCCTCTTTACATTGCCGTCATATTTATATGATGTGCTTGAAAGCGTGATCGTCGCGGTTCCATCTACCACGATTCTAAGCGAAGCTACTCTCTGCCCTTCAACGTCCCGAATGTCCACCAGACTTCCGGTCTTCATGACCAGACTGTCATCGAGTTCCTCTCCTATCCTTGAAATAACATGTACACTGTATTCACTACAACTCTCATCAAGCTTAACAGCCTGTTTAACAGCTGCTGCTGTAGTTCCTTTGATCACGCCGCTGAGTTCTTTTTCGCTCATCAGGTATCCTGCTGCTTCGGCATCCGTTGCGAGACTGATTAGTGGTATCAACGCACCTTCTGTTTCCTCTACTGGATCTTCCGGCGATTCTACAGACCCGTCTTCCGATTCATTCTGGTTTCCTTCAGTCTCTTCAACAGCTTGCGCATGTTTTACAAAATTTCCGATGCCCAGATTTTCTACAGGCTCGCCTTCTGCATCCTGAGGATCAGGCAGTTTGTTGACAATATTGAATTGAACAAGCTTGTATCCGGAATATGCTCCAAGTCCTCTGATATACGCATAGGCCGTACCGATTTTTATATTACGCGCATATCCTACGCGGTAATCTTTGCCCTCCGTGAGCGTCTTTTCTCCCATCTGCACTGTGTACTTAGGTTTTACCTGATTGCCCGTATAAAGGACGTCTGCTGCTCCTGAGACAGTGCTGTTTGCAAGGTCAGTTGAAACAGCCGAGCTTCTGTTAGGGTTCAGATACCAGAAATTAACGTCAACCGAAACCTTCTTGCCATCAGAATTGTATATTCCGTCGATTTTAGCTGCACTTGAATACTGCCAGACATCATACGCACCTGTAAATTCTGCCTTATTGTAATACTGAGCCGTCCAGATCCTGTAACTCTTGCCAAGAGCTGCTCCATCAATGGTACTGGTCAGAAAACTCTTATTGGCATAGATTCCCGGCTCATATCCGTAGCTCTTGACTCTCTCGCAAAATGCCTTTGCACAGCTTGTTGCCTTTGTTTTGCTGAACTTACCTTTGCTCTGAGCAATTTGCATTCTTCCCGTGCTGCTGCTTCCTGCAAATTCATAGTCCATATAAAGCGGAAGGTCCAGATCCTTCGGGCCTATACCAAGTGCATTAAGCCTTTTAACTGCATAATCAACTTCAGACTTAGCTTCGTCTTCAGTGATTGCCTGCGAGAACACATATACTCCCACCATCAGACCGGCCGCTTTGGCATTCTTATAATGCTTCTCAAATTCCGAGTCGGTAAATTTATTTCCTGCCGAACCGTAGCCTGTTGCTGTAACACGAAGTATTGCAAAATCGACCCCGTTATCTCTGGCCTTGGCCCAGCTCGACTTCGATCCGCTCTGGTAAGTCGACACGTCAATGCCGTTCAGAATAACATCCCCGTTGAATTTGTCCTTATTGTGATAATACGAGCTGTATGCCACTCCGCTGTACGGAGATTGTCCGGTAAATGTCGCAAATGCATACACCTGATCTGTCACAGCACTCGCTACCATCATTACCGTAAGCACAACTACCGTTATTGTTGTTTTAATGCCAATTTTTTTATTCATACATCTCCTTTTGTTGCAAGCAGTCCAACCGGTCCAGATCACTTGCCTGATCACATCAGAACGTTGCAACCTCAGGCTCACAAGGTTCGCAACATTCAAGACTCTTTACATACAATACAGGGCCCTTTTCCTGATACGCCTCTGCATATTCGATGCGCACTTTGGCGGTGATCCTGACCCAGTCTCCCGTGACAAGCTTCTGCTGTCCCGAGTAATACGAGAGCAGTCCTGCAAACTGTATGTCCGCTTCGCAGCATGTCATGACATGGCGACCGAAAGCAAACTGTCCGTCAGGCAGTTCTTCCGAAAGCGCCACTCTTCCTTTGATGACAAAGGTCTTACCGTCGTATTTATCCTCGTTCTCGTTAAGATCGCGGTACCATTCAGCGTACCAGTCGTCTTCGATCTCGATCCTGTTTGCCTTGATATCATATGGCAGTGGGTCTTCAATATCATCAGGTTCGATGTCGTCAGGACCGTATTCATATACGATCATGTTCTTACGGTTGGCAATGCGCACTTCCTTGTGGAGAGGCATCTTGTCCAGGCCCTTTTCGCAGCGATTGAAAACGACCAGATCAGCGGTCTGCATTTTATTAAAACAGAGCTGACGCATGTTGCGGTTGTACATCTGGAAAGTAGTAGTATCGAACAGTGCCATCTCCTGAGCGATGACCCAGCCTCTCGGCATGCACTCGAACAGTCGCTGATTCTCCCACATTCCGTTATATTCAACAACAACACGATCAAAATCGTCCGGAGCAGAGATCCTCATCAGATTGGGCTCATTGAGTTCCTCTATGGAATTAAGCACTTCAACACGCACCGGCTGGCCGACGAACTTATCCGGTTCATACTCTGTGTCGCCTTCTTCGCATATCAGCAGCAGAGTGCGGCCGTCGTCGCCGAACTCATGATTCTCCAGCGTTTCCTTAATAAAAGTTGTCTTTCCTGCTCCCAGAAATCCCGTGAACAGGTATACAGGTTTCTCTCTCATCTTTTTAGGGGGACGGTCCTTTTTACAAGGGGACAGCCCTTTACCTCCATATTATAATTTGAACATTTCCCTGATCTTTTCCTTGTTGATCCTTGTTCCGATAACAACGATCATGCCTGTTGCCTCAGCATCCGTTGCGCGGACCTCGCCTTCACCCGGAACATAGTCAAATTCGATCCAGCCGCCTTCGGCATTCTCTACGATGCCCTTTGCTCTGAGCACTTCTCCGCACTCATCGAGGTCATCAATGATCGCTTGAATCTCTGCCATTTCATACTTGTTGGCCGTCTTAGTCCCGAATTCATCAAAGACTTCGTCTGCGTCGTGGCCATGGTGATGATGGTGATGACCGCATCCGCATGAGCATTCTTCTTCATCGTCGTCATCGTCATGATGGTGGTGATGATGATGCTCATGCTCATGTTCGTGCTCTTCATCCTCGTCATCATGATCGTGATGGTGACCGCAGCAGCATTCATGCTCATCGTCATCATGATCGTGATGGTGGTGATGGTGATGATGCTCGTGCTCATGAGCCTCGAGTTCCTCATGCGCTTCCTCGCGCAGCTTCTCGAGTTCGCTGTTCAGCGTCTTCTTTCCTTCCATGATCTCCAGCATCTTATCGCCTGACAGCTCATTCCAGTCGGTCGTAACAATGTTGGCATCAGGATTGAGTTCCTCAACGAACTTCAGGCACTCCTCCAGCTGCTCGTCTGTCAGTTCCTGCTGATGCGAGAAGAAGATCGCACTCGCATGCTCGACCTGATTCTTGTAAAATTCACCGAAGTTGCGCATGTATGATTTGTATCTCTTGGCATCAACAACCGTAGTGAATGAATTCAGCTCGATTTTCTCATTGTTGATGTCCTGAACTGCAATTATTACATCAGACAGCTTGCCAACACCGGATGGCTCAATAAGGATCCTGTCCGGAGAATACTTTTCAATAACCTCGTTAAGCGCCTTGCCGAAATCACCGACAAGAGTACAGCAGATGCAGCCCGCGGTCATCTCATTGATCTGTATTCCGCTGTCCCTCAGGAATCCTGTATCAACACCGATCTCACCGAATTCGTTTTCGATCAGAACGATCTGCTCGTCCTTGTCATAAGCCTCTGAGATCAGCTTCTTGATCAGAGTCGTTTTTCCTGCTCCGAGAAATCCGGAGAAAATATCAACCTTAGTCATTGTATCTACCTCTTTTCTGATTTTGCGCAGCTTCAAAACTGCACGTATCTATACATAGTGCATTATATCACTATGATGCTACAAAATGTAGTCGTTTTCCATAGCCGGAGGGTGTATAATTGTCGCATGTTTAAGAATTTTGAAATGAACGAAAGAAAAGGAGAATTTCTGGTCGGCCTCGCTCTGGCACTGAGAGGCTCTTCTTTGCTGTTCTCCAAGATCGCAATGCGCACCATGGGGCCATATCTTCTGATGGGCACCAGATTTCTCATTGCTTTCCTCGTCATCGGTGCGATTTTTTACAAATCGCTTCTCAAGGTAACAAGGCAGGAGATATGGCACTGCATCCTGATCGCTTTCTTTTTCTTCCTGTCGATGGCTTTTGAATTAAACGGACGCAAGACTACGGACTCTTCAGTCACAGCAAAAAAAAAAAAAAAAAGTGTACATCTT
>JAKSSO010000031.1 GCA_024403055.1 Mogibacterium sp.
GCCGCCCAGACAGGCGCTCAGAGAGGAGGCGGTGCCCAGATGGCAGAGGACGAGGTTGAGCTCTTCATATGCTTTGCCAAGGTCTTTTGCAGCCTTGCGTCCAACGGACTTGTGGTTGAGTGCGTGGAAGAATGACTGACGCTCGAAACCAGGCAGTCCCAGTCCGGAATATCTTGCGATGTCCTCAAACTCGTCAACGCAAACAGGGTCAACGAAGAATGCAGGGAGACCAACCTTGTCTGCAAGGTTCTTTGCAATGTAAGCTCCGAGGTTAGCTGCATGCTCACCATATGGAGGGTTCTCGATGTCGCGGATAACTGCATCGTTTACCTTATATGTTCCTGAAGGAATGTGCTTGAAGAGTCCGCCTCTTCCGCAGATAGCATCAAAGTCCTCAAGCTTGTATCCGTTTTCCTCTACAGCTTTGAGTACAGCCTCTGTGCGGAATGGCGCCTGGTCAACGATGTTCTGATACTTCTGCAGTTCTGCTGCTTCGTGATCAAGGCCTACACGCATTACTTCGTTCTGGTCTTCAAAGACGCAGATCTTAGTGGATGTTGCACCCGGGTTGATAACTAGAATTTTCATAATACCTTCTCCTTTTTTTCGGTACACAGTACCTTTTTTTATTGAATATCCTCCAACAAGGCGATCAGCTGTCCGCTTTTTACTGAATCGCCTTCTTTGACATAAATATTGGCAACTTCTCCGTCACCGGTGGACAGAACGTTGGTCTCCATCTTCATCGCTTCGATGATGGCGATAGGCTGTCCCTGTTTAACTTTGTCGCCCTTCTGTACAAGGATCTTGATGATCGTTCCAGGAATATTGGCTCCGATCTCCTTGTCGTCATCCTGGTTGGCAAACTGTATCTGTGATGCTGTGATCGACTTTGTCAGTGCCTGCTTGTCCTTGATAGAAACAACACGTCTGTAACCGTTTACAGTCCATGTCAGGTCACGGTTGCCGGCCTCGTCGGCCTTGCCGATGGACTCGAGTGTTACCACGAGTACTTTGCCCGGCTTGAGCTCGATCTCACAGGTCTGACCAACTGCCACTCCATGGAAGTATACATCACTTCCCATGTTATGGAAATCACCTTTTTCTTTCAGGCCTTTGATGTATTCGTCGAACACCTTGTTGTACATTGCATATGAGAGCTGTTCCTGCTCGTTTCCCTCAAGTCCGAGGTCCTCGGTCAGGTGCTGTCTGATAGCCTCATAATCATCTGGCGGCAGAAGCTCTCCCGGTCTGCATGTGATCGGCTCTCTGCCTTTGAGAACGACTTTCTGCAGGTCCTCAGGGAAACCGAACTCAGGCTGACCCATCATTCCCTCGAAGAATGTTACCACGCTGTCAGGGAAGTCAAAGTTCGCGCCCTTCTCCACGATGTTCTCCGGTGTCAGTTCATTCTGTACCATGAATATCGCAAGGTCACCGACCATTTTGGACGAAGGTGTTACCTTGATGATGTCGCCCAGCATTTTGTTGACCTTGACGTACATGTCCTTGACCTCGTCGAATTTGTATCCGATGCCGAAGCTCTCTACCTGAGGCTTGAGGTTGGAATACTGTCCGCCAGGGATCTCGAGTCTGTATATCTCTGCTGTTGTTGCCTTGAGGTCGGACTCAAAGTCGCAGTATACAGGTCTTACGTCTACCCAGTAATCCGAGATGTACTGCAGTCCTCTGCTGTCCATTCCGGTGTCTCTGTCCGAATTCTCAAGTGCTGCGACTACTGAATTGAGCGCAGGCTGTGATGTCAGACCGGACATGCTGTTGAATGCTGCATCGATGATGTCCACGCCTGCTTCTGCTGCCATCAGCAGTGTGGCAACTCCGTTACCGGATGTATCGTGAGTATGCAGATGGATAGGAACTGCAACTTCATTCTTGAGTGCCTTGACCAGCTTGGCTGCTGCCATCGGTTTGAGCAGACCTGACATGTCCTTGATGCCGATAATGTGAGCTCCTCTCTTCTCGAGGGTCTTTGCCAGCTTTACATAGTAGTCAAGTGTGTATTTGTCTCTTGTAGTATCCAGGATGTCTCCTGTGTAGCACATTGTCGGCTCTGCGATGGCTCCGACATTCAGCACCTCGTCAAGAGCAACTTCTATGCCCTTGACCCAGTTGAGTGAGTCGAAGATACGGAAGACGTCGATGCCGGCTGCTGCAGATTCCTTCACGAACTTGCGGATCGTGTTGTCCGGATAGTTCTTATAACCTACTGCATTGGCTCCTCTGATGAGCATCTGCATCAGGACGTTAGGGATCTCTTCGCGCAGAACTTCCAGTCTTTTCCATGGGTCCTCTCCGAGGAATCTCATGGAAGTGTCGAATGTCGCGCCGCCCCACATCTCGTATGAGAACATGTCCTTGCCGTAATATGCCATGGCAGGTGCGATCCTTGCCATGTCCTTGGTCCTTACTCTTGTTGCCAGCAGTGACTGCTGAGCATCTCTGAGCGATGTATCTGTGATAAGAACTTTCTTCTGATCAAGTACCCATTCGGAAAGGCCCTTTGCTCCTTTTTCCTCGAATATCTGCTTGGTTCCCTTGAGCTCTGCGATCTTTCTGCCGCTTACCTTAGGAACTGAAGGAACATTGAATGTGCCTGCTTTATCCTTGTGTCCGTTAACAACGATATTGCCGAGGTAATCCAGTACCTGAACTTCTCTGTTTGCTACTGATCTTACATTGAGCAGCCCCGGATTGTTCTCGATAAATCCTGTGTTGCACTCGCCCTTGCGGAATGTCGGATGGTTCAGGAGGTTGAGCAGAAAACCGATATTGGTCTTTACTCCCTCGATCTTCATCTCCTTGAGTGCACGGACTTCTTTATTGATCATGCCGTCAAAAGTTCTGTCGTGTGCGCAGACTTTGACGAGGAGGCTGTCGTAGTACGGTGAGATGACTGAGCCGGTGAATCCGTTTCCGCCGTCCAGTCTGATGCCGTTGCCGCTGGCGCTTCGATACTGAGTGATGGTACCGGTGTCAGGTGCAAAATTGTTTGCCGGGTCTTCTGTTGTTACACGGCACTGAAGTGCGAATCCGTTCAGCCTGATGTCATCCTGGCTGCTGATCGCTATTTCAGGTGAGTCAAGCTTGTATCCCTCTGCGATGAGGATCTGAGCCTGTACGAGATCGACTCCCGTTACCATCTCACTGACTGTGTGCTCTACCTGAATTCTTGTGTTCATCTCGATGAAGTAGTGATTGCCCGCTTCATCAACGAGGAACTCAACTGTTCCTGCACTTCTGTAGTTAACAGCACGTGCGATCTTGAGTGCGTCCTCACAGATGGACTGTCTCTGTTCCTCTGTCAGACAGAGAGCAGGTGTAAACTCTACGACCTTCTGGTGTCTTCTCTGAACTGAGCAGTCTCTCTCATAGAGATGCACGATATTCCCGTAATTATCTCCGAGGATCTGCACTTCGATGTGCTTTGGATTCTCGATGTATTTCTCGATGAAGATATCGCCGTTGCCGAATGCCTTTACAGCCTCGCTCTGTGCACTTTTGAACTGTGCCATCAGATCGGACTCTTTGCGAACGATCCTCATTCCTCGTCCGCCGCCTCCTGCTGCTGCCTTGAGCATTACAGGATATCCGGCAAATTCTGCGAACTTTCTCGCCTCTTCATCGGATGTGATAGCTGCCTCGACTCCCGGAATGCACTGAACGCCTACCGAGTCAGCGACCAGCTTGGACTGGATCTTGTCACCCAGTCTGTTCATCATCTCATGTGTAGGTCCGATGAAAACCAGTCCTGCTTCTTCGCAGGCCTTAGCAAAATCAGCATTCTCGGACAGAAATCCGTATCCCGGGTGGATCGCATCGCAGCCCTTGACTTTGGCCATGCGGATGATCTCATCAATGTCCAGATAAGCATCGATAGGATTCTTGCCTGTACCGATCTCATATGACTCATGTGCCTTGGTCCTGAACAGGGACTGTCTGTCCTCTGCCGAGTAGATCGCAACTGTCCTGATGCCGAGCTCCCTGCAGGCGCGGATGACTCTGATGGCGATCTCTCCTCTGTTTGCTATTAAAACTTTCTTAAACTTTTTACTCATTTATTACCTTCTGTTTCCGCCGGCTCCCATGTCGGACGGTAATTATTTCATGCGGTTAGCGTATTTAACTCTATCCTGATGACTGAGGAGCTTCTTACGCAGACGGATGTCCGCAGGTGTTACCTCTACGAGTTCGTCGTCATTGATGAATTCGAGTGCTTCCTCGAGTGTGAATGTACGAGGAGGTGTCAGCTTGATGGTATCATCACTGCCCGCAGCTCTCATGTTGGTAGCCTTCTTGGCTCTGCAAGGGTTTACTACCATGTCATCGGAACGCGCATTCATGCCGACGATTTGTCCTTCATAGACATGATCCTGCGGCTTAACGAACATCTGCACTCTCTCCTGGATAGTGAATATCGCATAAGCAGTGCAGTTTCCGACTTCCTGAGCTACAGCTACGCCGTTGTTACGTTCAGGGATATCGCCCTTCCATGGCTCAAATCCCTCGAATCTTCTTACCATTGTGCCCTCTCCGTGGGTATCGTTGATGAACTCTGTTCTGTAGCCCATCAGACCACGTGTCGGTGCTGTATATACGATCCTGGAATATCCGTTGCCCTCTGACATCATCTGCTTCATCAGTCCCTTACGGAGATTCAGCTTGCTGATGACAGGACCTGTGTAGATATCCGGAACTGAGATAACAACCTCTTCGACCGGCTCGAGCTTCTCGCCGTTCTCGCCTCTCTTGATAACAACTTCCGGCTTGCTTACTGCCAGCTCATATCCTTCACGTCTCATGTTCTCGATCAGGATGGACAGATGCAGCTCGCCTCTGCCGCTTACCTTGAAGGAGTCTGTCGAATCTGTCTCCTCGACCAGAAGTCCTACATTGACTTCGAGTTCCTTCATGAGACGGTCTCTGATGTGTCTTGATGTTACATACTTGCCGGCCTTGCCTGCGAACGGTGAGGTGTTGACCATGAAGTTCATCGACAAAGTAGGCTCTTCGATGCTGATCGTTCCGAGTGATTCAGGAACATCAGGATCGCAGATGGTCTCTCCGATGGAGATGTCCGAGATACCGGATACTACGACGATGTCGCCGCTCTCTGCTTCAGGAACAGCAACTCTGCTCAGTCCCTTGTATACGAAGATCTGGTTGATCTTGCATTTCTCGACGCTGCCGTCTTCCTTGGTAACGGCTACCATCTGAGCCTCTTTGATCTTTCCTCTTGTAACTCTGCCGATACCGAGACGTCCGATATAGTCGTCATATGCAAGAGTGGATACCTGCAGCTGCAGCGGCTCTTCATTTCTGTCAGGATATGGATCGCAGTGATTAACGATGCATTCCAGAAGCGGTGAGATGTCGAACTTGTCGTATCCCTTAGGGCTCTTCTTGATCTTGGCTGCGCCGTCTCCCAGGAAAATATCGCCTACTTCTGCAGGGTCGTTAACAGCGATTCCCTGACGTGCGATTCCGTAGAGGATCGGGAAATCGAGCTGGTCGTCGTTCGCTTCGAGATCCATGAAGAGTTCGTATACCTCGTCGACTACTTCGTCTATTCTTGCATCCTTCTTGTCGATCTTGTTGATGAACAGGATAGGATTGATGCCCTGCTCCAGGGATTTGTTCAGAACGAATCTTGTCTGAGGCATTGGTCCTTCGCTGGAGTCTACGAGGAGGATAACTGTGTCTACGGTCTTCATGATACGCTCTACCTCGGAACTGAAGTCAGCGTGTCCCGGAGTGTCAACGATGTTGATCTTGTAGTCCTTGTACATGATGGAGCAGTTCTTGGAATAGATGGTGATACCTCTTTCTCTTTCGATGGCATCACTGTCCATGACACAGTCAACGACCTGCTCATTGTCCCTGAATACGCTTGATTGTGCGAGGAGTGCATCGACCAGTGTTGATTTACCTGCGTCAACGTGTGCAATAACTGCTATGTTGATGATTTTCTGTTTGTTTGCCATTTATTTTCTTCTCCTTACCATAGAACGGTAAGCATCGATTATCGTTCTGTAGAATGTTTTGATATCTTTAGCATAGTCGACCGATGTCGGGTTGACTCTGATATTGTAGTGTGCATGTCCCTCGATGTCGGCAGAATACCACTCAGGCTCCGGTACGTTGAGGGTCAGGAAGCTGATAGCCCATGTCTCAAGTCCTTCGAATAGCAGTGCGTAAGGTACCATGTCGTAATAGTAATTCGGATCCGCACTGTAGTTCATTATTACTTCTTTTGCCGAAGGGTGATAGATGAAGTCTCTCAGCTGTATCAGTCTGTTGACCAGAGCAGCATTTCCCTTGCCTCGTGCTCTCATGATCGTGATCAGGAAACCGCATACGACTGCGAGCAGGAATTCTGCCGCCGCCACAATAATGCTTCCCGTTGACTGTGCGATCTGTATCGCTACATATATCGGGACTGTCAGGAACAGAATTGAGGACAGGATCACAGTCATCCTGTCGGCCTTGGTCTCGGAATAATTCTGCCTGTCGACCTGTATGATGAATACAACAGCTGTGAAAGCTGCTGCGATGAACACGATTATAGCTTCGGCGAGGTCATAATCGAGATACTGATATTCATATCTCAATACGCAGCTCATTGACATTGCTACACTGTAAAATCCAATGCTGACATATCTCAGGATCTTCGACAGAGGTGTACATGATGACATTTCCTTGCTGCTAAAACCTGAGGCAACATCATCCTTGATGCTTTTCTCTATTCTGCGGAGCCTGCGTCCGATCTGGCTCATGTCCAGACTTCTATTTTCTGCTATATCTTCGAACAGAATATCATACGCATTACGAATGAACTTCTCTTCTCCGTCAGGATAATTTTCTCTGATAAGACAGTATCTTCTCGGCTCGTATTCGGATATTTTGAGATATCCCTTAGTCGCCATGTATACTACCAGTCCGACCAGGTCTCTGGTGTGTATCCTACCTGTAAATATGTAGCTGATCTCCGCAGGGTTCACTCCCTCGACCGGATGATCCTGTATCAGTTTATCAAACTTAGGATCACGTCCTCCGATGAACCACATTACAGCCATCGCTGCAGCCACTGCAGCCATAATTACCATGATCGTCCACAGCGCCCATGCTCCGTCAAGTGCACCTTTCCAGTAACCGTCCGGGAGCTCTGTCTGGAAGCTGATGCCGAAGTTGTCCGGTATCCTGTCGCCACGTACCACTGCTTCATGTCTTGTCTGGTCCACATTGACATCGATCTTGCTGTCTACCGACTGAACACCATACTGTCCCGCGTAGCACTGCAAGTCATCCAGCTGGAAGTCGTTAGGGAATCTGACCTTGATATATACCTTGCTGACCGGCTGCTCCCAGCCCGGCAGCATTGCATCGAAGTAGAATACATCTCTGCTCTCGTCTCTGTCAGCGAACTCTTTTATCACATACTCTATTGTGTAGACATGAGTTCCCTTGGTCAGTTTGTCAGGGTCGATGATTGTGACTCTGGATATGTCACTACCCGTCTTGCTCTGGTAATCCGTGTTCTCCACTCTGACATTCTTGACTCTGAAATTTCCGTTAGGAATCAGGAAGTCGATCGATGATGTGGCATCAGGCAGATTGACTGCGATCTTCTCGATAACCGAAATAGCGTGTGATTTTTCTACGGTCGCTTCCATCTTAAAGCTAGCTATCTCAACTGCGCCGTTGATAGTGCCCTTGCTGACTGCATCGTCCGCCTTGTTATTCGTATCGGCAAATGAATCAAAAGCAGCCTGTCCGCAAACAGTCAGCACCAGCATGAGTATTCCAAATACCGCAAGTATCCTGTTTATCTTTTTAAGCTTGCCTGTGTGTTCCATTCGCATTATTCTCCATCCAAACATAACTAAGGAATTATATAACGAAATGCCTTATTTATCAAGGGTTTAGGCTCTTGAAACGCGGCCTTTCGCGGTGTACAATTTTCTCATAAATCCCACAAAGGAGAAGACAGTTATGAAGAGAACAGATTATATCACCTGGGACGAATATTTCATGGGTGTTGCCCTGCTCGCAGCCAAGAGAAGCAAGGACCCTAACACTCAGGTCGGCGCATGCATCGTCGACGACAATAACGTTATAATTTCCACCGGATACAACGGATTCCCTAAGGGATGTTCGGATGATGAGTTTCCGTGGGGCCGCGAAGGTGAAATAACCAAATATCCTTTCGTTGTTCACGCCGAGCTCAACGCCATTCTGAATGCAACCGGCAAATCTCTGCGCGGATCCAAGATCTATGTGGCTTTGTTCCCATGCAACGAGTGTGCTAAGGCTATCATTCAGTCCGGCATCAAGGAGGTAGTTTACCTGTCCGATAAATACGCAGACACGCCGGGAGTGGTCGCAAGCAAGACCATGTTCAAGGCTGCCGGCGTATCCATGAGACAGTTCACACCGGAGATCGATACTATTACTCTTGACATGACTGTTGCTAAATAGACTATTACCAAAAGGAGACTTATCATGAAGCTTATTATCAGTGCTCCACGCGGCAAAATGGGCCGCCTTATCACAGACATCGCTGCAAAGAGAGACGGCATTGAGATCGTTGGAGGTCTCGGACCTGCCGGAAGAGAATACATTGGAGAGGATATCGGCAAAGCCGCAATGATCGGCTATGAAGTCGGCGCTCCTGTTTACGATGATATCGAGAAATGCATCGAGCTCTGCGACTGTGTTGTAGACTTCTCAACAGTTGAGCAGGGTATGCTCATCCTTGAGGCCTGCAAGAAACACGGCAAAGCGCTCGTTTGCGGAACGACCGGATTCACTGCAGAACAGAGGCAGGCTTTTACAGATGCAGGAAAGGACATACCTGTAATGCTCGCTGCCAATACTTCAAGAATGGTAAATGTTATGTCGAAGCTCCTCGCTCAGGCTGCTGCAGCACTGCACGAGACCTGCGATATCGAGATCGTTGACTATCATGATGCCAAGAAGCTCGACGCTCCTAGCGGCACAGCCAAGGAACTCGGCGAGACTATCGCTCATGCGATCGATGTTGACCTCGAGGAGAAGGCTAAGTACGGACGCGGTCCGGGAAGAGATCCTCGCGGTGAGAAAGAGATCGGATTCCACTCGCTTCGCGGCGGCGACACTCCGTCAAGCCACACCGTATACTTCATGGGCAACGGTGAACGTCTTGAGATCACTCACCACTCCATCAACTGGAAGTGCTTCGCAAGCGGTGCAGTAGATGCCGCACAGTGGCTGGTAGAGCAGCCAAAAGGCAGCTATGTTATCAGCGACTGCATTGAATTATAAAAAATAAGGCTATTGATTATTAAATGCGGAAAATGCGACGAGATCATTCGATCCCGCCGCATTTTTTACAATATACGAACAATTGATATGCCAATGATATGCAATAACCCGATTTCTAACAGTTGATTCGCAAAAGTCCTGATTTCTAACAACCGATTTCGCAAAAGGCCCGATTTCTAACAACTGATTTCGCAAAAGTCCCGATTTCTAACAACTGATTTCGTAATATTTCCGATCGCAAGACACGCTGCGCGCCCAGGTGTATCAGTGCCACATGCGTAAAGCTTGATTTTTCGTTGCACACTGATACACGATCACTATTTTTGCTTCTTTATCGAGAACATTATTTCATTCCGCTCAGCAGAGTGTATCAGGCCGGCATCAGAAAACGTTGAAACAACGTATGTCGCTGATACATTTCCTTACCCTCTGATCGGTTCATGGATGCTTTTCTCAGCTAATTGTATCAGCGACTACCGCATTCCCAATGCTTTCAAGCCTTGCACTGATACAGCTTCGCTGACAGATGCGCGAAAGCACCTCCGTTATTGGCCCAAAATTGAAAAACTGTATCAGTCCGCAACGAGTTTTCAATGGTTCTACGCACCTGACTGATACAGCTCTCTGAACAGCGACTTTTTCAGCAACAATTTTTCTCTTAAGCCGGATGTTACACCTTAGAATGTAAAATAGAATGTAAAACAGAATGTAAAATAGAATGTAAAATAGAATGTAAAAAACAGCAAGCGACTCGTTCTGCTTGCTGCTTTCTTGCTGTCCTCTTGCTGTTTTCATGTTGTTTTTAGCAAAGTCATATTATTCCTGCTCTTCGCTGAGCTTATTGATGATGTGTTCGGCGGCTCTTATTCCGTCGCATGCTGCGCTTGTGATGCCGCCTGCATAGCCGGCACCTTCTCCCGCAGGGTATATGCCTCTGATGTTACTCTCGCCGTTCCCGTTACGCAGGATGCGTACAGGAGACGAGCTCCTGGTCTCGACTGCTTTGATAACGGCGTCAGGACTGTCATAGCCTCTGATCCTGCGTGCAAAGACAGGTACCGCTTCGGCGATGGCTGAGGCTGCGAACGGAGGCAGTGAGTCGATCACATAATTAGCATCACTGTCGGCCACGTTGAAGCCGGCTGTGCCGTTGTTGGATGCACTAAAGTCGGCAGCAAGGAATTCGGCCATGCTGCACTGTGGTGCGATGTATTTCCTGCCGTGCTGTTTCAGGCCGTTCTGATAAGCCAGCCTCTCGTAATGCTGCTGGAATCTCACGCCTGCAAGAATGTCCGTCTCATCCCCATTGTTATAGTCCTCGCATCTTACGTCACAGAGTATGCCGCTGTTGGCGGTGCCGCTGTCACGCTTCCTGTTGCTCATGCCGTTCACGCAAAGCTCGCCTTCTGCTGTCGAGCAGACTACGACTTCGCCTCCCGGGCACATGCAGAACGAGTATACGCCTCTTCCGTTGGAGGCCTTTGTCGAGAGCTTGTAGTCGGCTGACGGGAGCAGGCCCTGAGGCTGATCCGTCGTCATTCCGTATTTCTCTACTGCTTCTCTGCCGTACTGCGACTCGTTTATGAGTGACTGCGGATGCTCCATTCGAACGCCTATAGAGAAAGGCTTCTGCTCCATGTCGAGTCCCGCTTCGTTTATCATTGCAAAGCTGTCCCTCGCACTGTGGCCGACTGCCAGGACGAGGTGGTCAGTGTCTATTTCGCATGTTTCCGAATGTTCGCAGGAGATGCCTGCGCCGGAATATGATGTTACTGTGATCGATCTCAGCTGTGAGTTGTCGTCGATGTGAAGTGCATCAAGTCTGGTATTGAATCTGATCTCGCCGCCCAGCTCTTCTATCTTGTGACGCAGCTCAACTATGGTGCTGCGGAGTACATCCGTGCCGATATGCGGTTTATTGAGATACATGATCTCCTCGCCGGCGCCTGCATCGGCAAATTCGCGGAGCACGTCTCTGATGCGTCCGTCCTTGATGCCTGTTCCCAGTTTGCCGTCCGAGAATGTTCCTGCACCGCCTTCGCCATAAAGCATGTTCGCCTCAGGATCGAGCAACCCGGTCCTCCTGAAATTCTCGACAGCCAGAACTCTCTCCGCCATCTCCGGTCCTCGCTCGATAACAAGAGGCTTGAGTCCTGCCTTTGCAAGCTCGAGAGCTGCGAAAATGCCGCATGGTCCCATGCCTACGACAACGGGACGTCTTGCGCTTGTAAGACTCAGTGGACGTTTCTCCACGCTCTCGTTCTCAATGTACTGAACGCTGAGTCCGTGAATCTTAACAGGTGCTTTACCCGGCTTCTTCAGTATTTTTCTCTGCGTGAGAACATCTACTGCGAAAACATAATGCACATCGGATCTGTCGCGCGCATCTATCGACTGGCGTCTTATTTCCCACTTAAAGACGTCCTCCGCTCTGAGCGAAAGCCTATGCTCAAGAACTGAGAGGATGTCTTCTCTTGGTGCATCTATTGCAAGTTTGATATCATTTATTCTGTAACGATTCATATCTTTCTTCCAGCTTGTCGATAGCCTCGAGATATCCGTTGAAGCCCTTGCCTGCAACAGTTGCGATCGCCGCTTCTGCCACATAGGACGAATGTCTGTATTCCTCTCTTTCCCAAGGATCAGTGATATGGACTTCGGCAACAGGTATAGGAACTGAAATAACAGCATCCATTATCGCAATGCTCGTGTGGGTATATGCAGCAGCGTTCAGAACGATGCCGTCATATTTCTCAAAGTACGCATTCTGGATGGCATCGATGATGTCTCCCTCGTGATTGCTCTGATAGAAATCGAGCTCATGTCCGGCAACACTGTCCTCGCCTCGCATGTCTGTGATGAATCCGATCAGATCCTCATAGGTCTGGTCTCCGTATATTTCAGGTTCTCTTATGCCCAGCATGTTCATGTTAGGTCCATTGATGACAAGTATTTTCATGTTGTCCTCTCTTTAAAGCGGGCGATTATGTCCACTTGTTCTCTGCAACTCCTGTTAAATATTTTTCTACGCAGCGTCCGATATAGTCGGCATACTTTCTCATGTCCCGATTGAATTCACGGGCATTGTCCTCGCCCTCTCCGCCAAAGGCCTTGGTGTTGTAGACCGAGATATCCGACATTCTTCTGTATATGCGGTCTCTCTCCGTGAACAGCTCCAGAACGCCTATTTTCTGGCTGATAGGCCTGTTCCTGGTAGACAGATACTCCAGTGGTCTCTTGACATATATGACTACTCCGTTGGCACGCAGCATGTCTCTGTTAAGCGGGTTCAGTATGGAGCCGCCACCGGTAGCTATTACAGTGTTCGTAAGGCGGCTGACTTTTCTTACGGCCTCAGATTCCTTCTCGCGGAAGTACTGTTCTCCCTTTTCAGCGTCCCCGAGTACGTCGCTGATCCTGGCACCCATGATACCTTCGGTCTCTGCATCGACATCCACGAAGTCAAAATGATTCTCGTAAGCGTATCGCCTGAAGATGGTCGTTTTGCCGCTGCCCGGCATGCCTACTGCAACTATGTTCAGCTGCTTATTCAGTATGTGGCGCTTGATACGCTTTACCAGGATACGCTCATCGATCCTGATGCTTTTCCTGCCATGCCAGCAGTCTCTCGAATCCATAGCCTGATATATCAGCATCTCAAGGCCGGACATGGTCTTGCAGCCGGTTATCCTCTTGGAATCCTGCAGGAACTTGGTCCTGAAAGGATTGTAGATAAGGTCGACTGCGTATTTAAGGTCGGTGAAGATCGATACATTTTTGCCCATTTCGTTCAATGGGGAGCGATCTATGTCAGGGAGCTGTCCGACCGGTGTAGCATTTATTATTATGTCTGTGTCGAAGTAATGCGGCAGTGCATTATAGCTGATGACTCTGTGTCTGCCTCCGGTCCTCTCGCGACCTGATGCAGGGTCTCTGGACACGAAAACAATGCTCTTTGCACCGATCTCCTCGAGCGCAATGGCAACGGCACCCGCAGCACCGCCTGTACCCAGGATCAGACATTTTGCATCCTTCGCCTTATCGCCGAGCATTCGCTTGAAACCGCGAACATCGGTATTAAAGCCCATGAGCCTGCCGTCCGGCATGCGACGCACAGTGTTGACTGCTTTTGCAGCCTCTGCACGCGGGGAAAGCTCATCAAGATACTTCATCACTTCCTGCTTGTATGGAATTGTCACATTGAAACCGTCGTAGCTCTTATCTTCAAGCACTGCCTTCAGACCTGAAGCGTCGGCGACTTCGATATAGTCGTAGTCATAACTGCCCAGGTATGAATGCAGGAGCCTGGACTGGCTGTGAGACAGGTCTCTGCCGATCAGTCCATATTTTGCCATGTCCCTTAGTCATCCTCCTCATCGCTTCCGTTGAAAAGCTTCTTCTGGTATTGCTTGCTGAGGTCAGCAAGTGTCAGATACAGCTTGCTCGTGAAAGCTGAAAGTTCATCCTCGACATTTTTCGCTATTCTGTCGAGTTTCGCCTTCTCTCTGTCCACGTCAAGAACAGGGATGTTATTGTCTTTTTTATATTTCGCGATTTCTGCGGAAAGAGCCATTCTCTTTCTGAACGCCTCGAGTATCTCTCTGTCGATCACGTCGATCTCTTCGCGCATTGTTTCCAAATCTCTCATCGTGCACCTCTTCATTCACTGTCAACTTATTCACTGATCAGTCTGTCATACATTACCAGCGCCGCCATCGCTTCGACTACCGGAAGCACTCTCGGCACTATGCAGACATCATGTCTTCCGCCGACCGATACGGTCGTTTCCTGCATGAGCGCTACGTCTACTGTCCTCTGCTCGCAGGCTATGGAAGGAACAGGCTTGAATGCCACGTTCAGGCTGATATCCATTCCCGTTGAAATCCCACCGCTGATACCGCCCTGCTTGTTGCTGCGGCTCACTATCCTGCCGTCTCTGATAAAGTATTCGTCGTTATTGACCGAGCCTGTGCTGTATGCTCCCTCGAATCCGCTGCCGAATTCGACGCCTTTGGCCGAAGGTATCGCCAGCATCGCTCTGGCCAGATCCCCTTCGATGCCATCCATTCCCGGTCCGCCTATGCCGCCCGGATATCCGCTGATGCGGCATCCGACTATTCCGCCGAGAGAATCACCCTCTTCTCTGACAGCTTCGATACGTTCGAGGAACTCCTCCTCTTCATCTTCTTCCATGAAGATGCAAGGCATCGCACCTATCGACAGTATGTATGCGTCTACGCCGATGCCTTTCTCCTCCAGCAGCTGCTTTGCTATTCCACCTGCCACGCAGATGCCTGCAGTCATTCTGCCGGAAAAAGCTCCGCCTCCGGGCTTTATCTCTCCGTACTTGAGATATGATCCGAGGTCCGAATGTCCCGGTCTCAGCACTGTTCTCAGCTTATCGTAATCGGTGCTTCTGACATCCCTATTGTCTATGTGGGCTCTGATC
Organism: Mogibacterium sp.; assembly: GCA_024403055.1. Lineage (GTDB taxonomy): Bacteria > Bacillota > Clostridia > Peptostreptococcales > Anaerovoracaceae > Crickella. Next base: position 14,771 of record JAKSSO010000031.1, read on the forward strand.
TCCGGGCCCTCTGTCTCGTCCCAGACTACCAGATCGGGTTCTTTTCGTCCCGTTCCGCAGACCTCTGCCAGATAAGAGCCGTCTCCGTGGCGCCTGTCCATGAACAGCTGCAGTTTCTCTCTGTCGATAACGATGTCCTGAGGAAACCCTTCCATGCTGATGTCCATGCGTTCCGAATGCGACTCGCCTGTTATATTCACTTTTAAGGTCCTGAAGCTGTATTCCATCAGATCTACTCTACACTTCCTCCGAAGCTTGTTATTTCTTCGAAAAATCCCGGGTATGATTGGCTGACTGCCTCCGGGTCGCTTATCGTTACCGGCTTTTCACATGCTATAGATGCGAGTGCAGCAAGCATTATCATGCGGTGATCGCCTCTGCAGTCAAGCACTTCGTCGGTGCCGGGCAGCAGCCTGCCTTTGCTGCCTCTGAGCGTCAGGCTGTCACTTGCCTCGCTCACGTCCGCGCCCAGCCTGCCCAGTATCGAGGCAAGTGCGCTGAGGCGGTCCGACTCCTTGAGCCTCAGCCTGCCCGCACCCGTGATACGCAAGGTAGACGATGCCTTCAGCATCGCC
>JAKSSO010000032.1 GCA_024403055.1 Mogibacterium sp.
GCGTGATACTCGTATGGCAGTGGCTCGATCTTTCCAGGAGTCTCGCAATCAGCGATGAACTGGAGAGCGTCCTTACATACGTTGTACTGCATCTCAACATCATGAGGTGCACCTGCGTTAGCGCCCATAGGTACCAGTGGAGCAACTGCTCTTGGAGTACCTGCCTGTCTTACAACAGGTGGAAGTGCTGCTACGATAACTGTAGGAATTCCTACAGACTCGATTGCTCTCTGCACGATAGTTGCAGAGCGGTGGCAAGTTCCTCATCCAGCAGTAACGATAACTGCGTCCACTCCTTCTTCTTTGAACATTGCTGCTACAGCCGGACCAGTCTCGTTAGTGAACTTCTCAATGTTTCCGCCGCCGCCCATGAAGCCTGCGTGGAATGGAGCAGCGCCCTTGATAACGCCGTCCTTAGCGAGCTCATGGATTCTTGTGATAGGGAACATGCAGTTGATGTCCTTGTTTACATCAGAGTTATCATATCCGCCGTGGGAAACCATCAGCTCATCCTCTGCTGCATCATTAGGAATCTTTCTCCATGTGAAGTCACCTGCAAGGTTAAATCTCTCCTGAGACTTCAGATGTACGCCTGCTGCAGTAGCAAGACCTACAACCCACTCGTTCATTGGCTTTGTAACAGGAGCCCAAACTGACTTTGGAGTTACAGGAACGAAGATTTCAGATTGTAATCCTTTTACAACTGTTAAACTCATTTGTTTACCTCCTCGTGGTAATTACTTTTAATTTCTTCTGCACGTCTTTCGCGCGTCTGGATATTGCTTACATACTTGTCATTAACATCAGGTCCAAGCTGTTCAATAAAACTCATATGAAATCCAACTGTCTGACCGACTTTCCATTCAGAATCGGAAATAGTCATTCTCATAGGAACTTTGATATATCCGAGTCTTCCTTTTACATCGATAGCAATCGCACAATCATTAACTTCAACAACTACGCCCTCGTAATAATTCTCTTTCGAGTGTCCGTATTTAAGCGGTGTTTCATATTCCATAGCGATTAGTCGTACTTAGCCTTTCTCTTCTCTGACATTGGCAGATCCTGCTCATTGCCAACTCTTTCAACAGCAACGCCTGTTGCCTTTTCGATCAGCTCAAGGTTGTTGTTCTTAACGTTTACGTTGTACTTTCTCTCAGCTGCCTTTACAGACTCACCAGCCATCTTAGCCTTCAGCATTGCAAGACCTCTGATAGCATCCTCTGGGCAGAGGCAGTTGCACTCGAGTACTTCGTTCTCGATTCCGGACATGGACTTGTTCATATCGATCATAGCGTCGCAGTACTTGTTTCCAACTACCAGAGCACCCTGAACAGCGCAGAATGAGAATCCAACTACTGGAATTCCTCTCTTACCAATGTTCTCGATATGAGTTACGAAGTCAACGTGGTTGTTTCCGAATCCCTCAGTTGTTACGAATGCACCGTCAACGTCGAGCATCTCAACCATCTGACCAACTCTTCTGGATACATAGAACTTCTCAGTGTTAGCCTGAGGTGAACCTACGAAGATAACTCCGCAAAGGTCAACTTCCTCATCGTGAAGAGCAGCGTATACCAGTGGCTCTCTCCAGTAATGTCTGGACATCTCCTTGGAAGCAGGTCCGATGCAAGTAAGTGCGTGGATGCATCCATCGAGTACTTCCAGTGGGGAAGCAGCTACAGGAACGTTACCAAGGTCTACGTTAGGTCTTGCGCCCAGAGTTCCAACTGGCTCCATTGGGAAGAGGTAGTTGTCATGCATAGCGCCCTGGCCCATGATTTCCTTAACGATAACGATCTTCTTCTTTCCAGGTCTTCTAACCTGCTTCAGAACCTCAGTGTCATCAGCCTTCTCATCGTCCAGCTGCTTCTTCATAGCCTTTCTGATCTCAGCAGTTACGAAGTCAACGCATCTGTGAGCAGCCATAGGTCCCGGTCTCTCCATGTTCTTGCCGTTCTTGATTGTTACCTGATACTTGATCATAGTCTCGCCCTTGTCAACAGCGCCTGGACGACCCCACATCATGTTCTCATCAAGGTATCCTTCGGATGAACCGAACTCACCAATCTGAACGCCTTCCTCAGTTGTTCCAGTTACTACTGTTACAACGCCATCGAGAACCTTAGTAACGCCGTATCCAAGGTCATCCTCAGTGCTCTTGCAAGCGATTGGCTGTACGTCCATAACTGTTTCTGAGTAAGTGTGATACTTGTCAGGAGTAATAACTTCAATCTTCAGATCAAGAACGAGATCCTCAGAAGCAACTGCCTCTGCCTCGATTCCTTCTCTGATGTAAAGAGTAGTTCCTTCAAACTTAGTCTCTGGTCCTCTCTTAACTTCTTCAATCTTAAAGTGCTTTCTAGTAAGCTCTCTAACAACCTTCTCCTCGCCTACTTCTGCAACTGCTGCTGCCTCTGCTGCAACAGGAGCGCCTGCTACTGCAGCGCCTGCGCCAACGCCTGTAGGGATCTGGATGTCGATGTTCTTACCTTCGCCGATGTGCAGGTTGATAACTCCGCCTGCAACTGGTGCTGCTGCAACTGGTGCTGCTGCAACTGCCTCGTCAGCTTCCTCAGCAGCCTCTTCGCCGCCGATTTCGTCAAACTTGTCAACGATGTCTGCTGTGATCGGTGTCAGGGAATCTACTGTCTTTGTCAGCTTTGTTCCGTTAAGAACCTGACCAAGAAGAAGAGCTCCCTCAAGATTCAGCAATCCGGAATCTACGAGATCCGGGAAAATAGCTGGATCCTCAAAGTTTGCAGGTGTCAGTTCTGTTCCTGCTTCTGCTCTGCAGCATAATACTGCTGGATCGTTCGCATGCTGTTTAGCTGTTTCAGCTGTAATTGACATATCGATCTTCCTCCTTAAAAAATGCTTTGATCGTTTGTGCCCGTGTTCTACTCACAGGCATTTCGTGTATTAATTACCTCATCCTTAAGCTTAATCGGGGGTCGCACAAGAATAGAGGATTAACACCTTAGAAATAACTTTCTATAGAATACGGGTCCGGGCGGCCCTTGTTCCGCCCGATCCCATTATTCACTTAATAATTACTCAACCTCTACGTTGTCAACAACGTTCAGATCCTGGTCAACAGACTTGGATACTGTGAGCTGTCTGTACTTGTCATGTCCTACTGCTTCCATAGCATGGTCTGTCTGGTGGAGTACCTGCAGTCCCATCTGTGGAGCTGAAGCCATAACTGTGTTGGAGCAGTCTGAGCAGTTTCCGATGATGATATACTCGCATCCTGCCTTCTTGAAATCGAGGTTGTTCTTAACCTGTCCAGGGCAGTTTCCAGGTCTCTCGCACTTTCTGCTGCCGTTCTTCTGGAGCTGAGCCTGCTTGCAGTAACAGATGTGAGTAACCTCACCATTGTACTTAGCTGCCAGATCCATCATTCTGTTCAGGTTTCCGCCACATGCGCATACCAGGATACCAAGCTTCTTGCCTTCAAGGTTCTGGAATGGAGCAGTAACGAGGATAGCACCTGTTGCCTTTGTGATAGGTGCGCTCAGTGTAGTTGCGCTTCCTGTGAATGCTCCGCCCATGATGATCTCGCCGAAGTCGCCGTCGATTCCGCCAGCCATCTCGATGAGAGTTCCAACAGAAGTTCCTACAGGAACGTCCATGAATACGTGAGCATCGCTTCCGCCTGCGATCTTTCCTCTTACAGTTATGTTCTTGTCGATCAGAGGCTTCTTGTCTTCGATAGCCTTTGCGCAGGAGTAAACTGTCTCGGAGTTGATAACTACAGCGTTAGCTGCTGATGGGAGCTGAGTTGGCTCGAGCTCGATGCCGAGGCACTCTCTTACTACAGCTCTTTCTTCGCCCATTGGGTAGATATCCGGAAGAAGATGTCTCTCGATCATTGGCTCGTTTGCCAGGAGAGCATCAAGCTTCTCGATAACAGCTTTATGCTTTTTCTTGATAGCGATGATTCCCTTATCAGCACCAGCGATCTCAGCAACATACTTGATACCTCTGATCAAAGTCTCAGGATCCTCATCTATCTGCTGAATGTTATGAGCAAGTCCAGGCTCACATTCTGAAGCGTTTACAAGAATATATCCGTGGTCAAGATTTGCTTTAATCTTGATAGCAGTTGGGAATCCGGCACCGCCCTGTCCTACAATACCTGCGTTAGTGATGAGTTCAAGATTATCTGCACCCTCAACCTTAACAAAGTCCTTGCTCTGCTCTTCATCTGGCTTAATGATGATTCTGTCCTCAGTGATGTAATCAACAACGCCGGATACAGATGCATGAACAGGAGCACCAAGTCCTGTAGGAGTAGCAATAAGCTGTCCTCTCTGTACCTTATCACCTACCGCTACGATAGGAGCACATGGTCTGCCTACTGCGCCCTGCTTAAGTAACATTTGAATGTTTTCCATAATACAAATCTCCTTAAATATATTGATAGTTTAAATAAATAGACATTTCTCAGGGCACAAAAAGACCCCTTTTATGTTACTCGTTATCATAGCATTCAAACAGCGGAAATTCAACCAATGTGCTTGTTTTTTATATGTTTTTCTTTAGAGATTTTATTCTTTTTTCGTATAGAAATATTCAATATAATTGACCCGAAGTATGACTTTTTGCAGTAATAACTCCACACTTTTTCTAAACGTTTTCTGCACTTTTTCAGCCTTTTATTGCTTAAATGCCTTGATATTACTGCAACTTTGCATATATACTTACATTAGACTTTTTGTGAAAGGAACACGAAAACATGAGCAAAACAGCAAAGAATACCCGCAACCGCATCGTTTCAGCCGCATGGAAGCTTTTCTACATTAATGGATATGAGGGCACAACAATAGATGATATTATCGAGGCCGCAAATGTTTCCAAGGGTTCCTTCTATCACTATTTCGAAGGAAAAGAATCACTTATAAGCAGTATTTCATATCTGTTCGATGACACATATGAAACGCTTATTAAAAACATCGACACCAGCCTGTCGCCTATCGACCAGCTGGTCGCCATGACAAAGGAGAGTTTTTTCACTATAGAAAACACTGTTCCCGTTCATCTGCTGAACAGGATCATGTCAACACAGCTCACCTCCAAGGGAGACAGCCATCTGCTCGACCCCGATCGGTCATATTTTCACATTATTCGAAAGATCGTCATCGAAGGCAAGGACGCAGGGCTATTCAAAGATGAGCACTCCGTGAACGAGATCTGTCAGGCCTACGCGCTGTTTGAAAGAGGCCTCATGTATGACTGGTGCATTTCAAACGGCAATTATTCGCTCAGCCAGTACTCTACCAAAATGATGCGCATCTTCCTGAACGGTTTTACGATGTAGCGTAAACACCGACAAGTCAAAGAAAAAACAAAGCGGGCACATCGCATCTAAATGCGACATGCCCGTTTTTCATATTATCAGAGCGAATCTTCTCTTACATGTTTGCCTGGATCGATGCGAGGTCTTCCTCAGTATACTCGATCTCGATATCAACATGGCTTCCGAATTCTTCTCCGTATTTTTTCTTTTCTGTGAAATAGAATATTACACCTATCAGAGTCCACGCACCTGCCATTGCCCATTCCTGTGGTGCCAGTGTACTTCCTGAACCAGGAATGAGATAGCACGCTACCATTCCGCCGGAAAGGATCACTGCTGTCCATCCGATGAATGATCCGTTCTTGACCTTGTAAGGGCGTGGCATGTCAGGTGCCTTCTTTCTGAGGATCAGGAACGAGCACGCTACCATGCAGTATGACAGGCAGCATCCGAGGTTGCCTGCGTCAGAGATCCATACCAGCATCTGTCTTCCTGCAAACGGAGCAATGCACGAAATAACTCCGATCAGAAGAAGTGCATTGACAGGAGTCTTGTACTTTGGATGCAGTTTTGCAAATGCGGCAGGAATCATTTTTGAATCAGCCATCGAATACATGGCACGGCTTCCGCCGATCATGAATGAATTCCAGCTCGTTACGATACCGCAAAGGCCTCCAATGATAACAACATTACCAAGCACCTTACTGCTGAATGCTTTAACAAGCACGTCTGCCGTGATAAGTCCGTTGCCCTTCATTCCTTCAGCGATCTCTTCCGGATTAAGCATGTATCCGACTGCAAGAATCACAAGTCCATAGAACAGCACCGCCATTACTACGGAAAGGATCAGGTATAATCCTATCTTCTTGAGAGACCCCTTGATCTCTTCGGCCGCCTGCGGTATAACATCAAATCCGATAAAGAAGAATGGTGTAGTAACCGCAACTCTTATAACGCTCTTTACGATCGATCCTGTCGAATCCCCGTTCCACATCTGCGGAATGATATTCTCCATGTCTCCGCGAACTGCAGATGTGCCTATAATCGCAAGTCCTACTGCGACAATAATAACCGTAAATACTGTCTGTACATTGGCAGCAGTCTTTACACCTATGATATTGACCCATGTCATCAGTATCGCAACAACTATCGCTACAGCGAGCCACGATGCGTAGATGTCAAATCCCGCTACAGTATAGAGATATCCCTTGAGGAATCCAGGGAGCAGATATCCAATAATAGTCGGGAAAGCGCAGGCTTCGAAGCACACTACGCCAACATATCCAAAGATGATACCCCATGTACATACGAACGAGCCTGTAGCGCCCATTGCCTTGTAGCTGAATACGTGCTCGCCTCCGCATTGCGGCAGAGCAGCAGTTAATTCAGCATATGTCATGCCTACGAAGAAGATCATGACGCCTCCGATGGCAAAACCGAGAGCAGCGCCTACTGCACCGCCTCTTGCGATCCAGTCACCGGTCGAAACGACCCAGCCCCATCCTATCATTGCACCGAATGCAATTACGAGCATGTCCTTAGCCGTTAGAACCTTGTTAAATTCTGATTGTTTAGTTTGTCCAGACATTTCTTACCTCTACGAATATAATTCAAATAATGTTAGATTATTATAATGTATAGTTTGATTAGTTAGAATATGGACTTGATACCATACCTTTACTAGAATATACAGGTACAAAAACTTCTATACTCCTTGAAAATACAACGTTTATACAAAAAACCATTATTGGACTAAATACTAATATATTTATTGCATTTATTAGAGTACACTTACCAAACCAGTGCTGATTTGCGCTCCGCAATAAAAAACTGCGCCCTCGCAGAGCGCAGTTTTGATTATATTTATGCAATTCTTCGATCGCAGTTTTATGCGATCACTCCAAATACATTCAGGAGTACGACGATCATGAACGCAGGAATGATCACCACGATCTCGATCTTGTCCCAGAGGCTCAGATGTCCGAACTTTCCTCCATTCGTAAGCGCCTCCTCGTATTTTTTCCAGCCCATTCCTTTCCAGATAGCCCAGCATGTCACAATACAGCCAAGCGGCAGCAGGATGTAACCCGAGAAGCAATCGAACCAGTCATGCAGGCCATACCATGCAACGCCTGTAACGTCTACCCATGGAAGCTTGAAGCCTGACATCGGTCCCCATCCAAGGGAAACGAACGCGTTCAGGATAGCCATTCCGATTCCGTAAATAATCATCGCTTTCTTTCTGCCCCAGCCAAGCTTTACTTCGAAAATTCTTGCTGAGATCTCAACGAATGAGAACAGCGAGGATATTACTGCAAAAGCAACCGCGATGAAGAAGAACGATCCGATAGCTCTTCCTCCCGGAAGTCTTGCGAAGATATCTGTCATTACTCCAAAGAGCAGGGACGGTCCCTTGTCTACATCTACGCCTGCACCGAAAGCCGCAGGGATTACAACGAATCCGGCTATTACAGCTGCAAGTGTATCCATGATATCTACCATTACAGCAGACTTTCTCAGATTGTCTCCCTCCGGCAGGTTGGCACCGAGTGTTACGAAGAGCGACCAGCCGATACCTACGGAAAACAGTACCTGAGTTACAGCATCAGCAAATACCTTAATTGAGAATTTACTGAAATCCGGAAGAACGTAGTACTTGAGTCCTTCAACTGCGCCCTCTGCACTGAAAACAGCATAGAAGCTGCAGAAGATCAGCAGGCAGAACAGTGCAGGCATCATGAATTTTGCCATTTTCTCTACAATGTTGGTGATTCCGAATAACAGGAATACCAGAGTGAAGATCAGCAGACCGAATGTCCAGATCAAAGGCTCTACAGGCTTCGCAATGAAATTATTGAAGTACTGCCAAGGATCAGCTCCAAAATCTCCGCTTAGCAGGAAGTGGAATCCGTATTTGAGGACCCAGCCGCCTACTACAAAGTAGTATGCGCAGATCATGATAGTTGCGATATTACCCATCCAGCCGATCCAGCCGGTCTTCTTGCCGCAACTTTCTTCGTATGCTGTTACAGCATCCGCTCTTGCTTTACGACCGATCGTTGTTTCTATCTCTACCATTGGCTTGGCAAGAAGAGCTATTACAGCGATATATACTACAAGGAATACTCCGCCTCCTCCTCTGTACGCGAGGTACGGGAATTTCCATATATTACCAAGTCCGATAGCCGCACCTGCCGCTACCATGAGATATCCGAATTTGGATCCCCATACGGCCTGGCCACTGTTTTTAGGTTCGTTTGACATAACACAACCTCCTAAAGATTAGCTACACAGCACTTTGAGGTCTCACTGTGCATGAAATATTTTACTTATTGTATCACCATGTTTTTTAAAACATAATATGAACTTTGTATTGGACTTTTTACGTTATCTTTGATGTTCGCCAGCGCAAAACGCTTGCATTTTCAATCTTTACAAAGGTAAACGAAGTGTATACTAAAACGCAAACCATTTTTTAATATAAAAAAACTATACGAATTATCCGCATAGTTTTACTTTTATATTCAATATATCGGTTATTTTGAAAGGTGCTTGTCGAAAAGCCCGTGCACCTTCTCTATCTCCGTTACCGAAACAAATGCCTGAGGATCCAGCTCATATATCGATTGAACCACTCCGTCGACCTCTTTCTTGGTCACTATTGTTTTAACAACATTGGTCTGAGTCTCAGTATATCCACCCTCGCCATACCAGCTGGTAACGCCTCTGTCGATCTTTACTGCCAGTTCATGTCCCATGACAGGGATCTTGGAATACACAGTGACCTCAATGTAGTGATTCTGCATATGGCCCTTATCCATTGCCCACGCCAGTATCGCTGCATAGAAGATCGAGAATGCCGCGCCTTCAAGTCCGTAGATAAATGCGCAGATGGAATAAACGCAGACATTTACGATCATGTTTATCAGGCCGATGCTGAACCCCGGTTTTTTCTGTGCAAGCACCATTCCGATGCAGTCAGACGCACCTGCACCGGCGCCGGATGAAAATGTTCCGTATCCGAGCGCAAATCCTCCGACTACAGCAGCCGCCATGCACCCTATGATCTTATTTTCGATCACTGGAGTCTCATAAACAGGGATCACTGCGAGGAATAATGAAAGTGTGGTTATTGAATATACAGTTTTTGCAAGGAACTTAACGCCCAGGCTCTTCATCCCATATATGAAAGAAGGTATGCTTATGCCCCAGTATATTATTCCCAGCCATGCAATACCTGCGATGGAAGGCAGATGCAGAACAGATGTAAACAAAAGCTCTATCAGCTGTGAAACGCCCATTGCTCCGCTACAGTAAATATTGAATGGTGTTACCAGAGCATTCATGGTCCATGAAAAAATAAAATTGCCAACAGTTATGTATACCAGCTGCTTGACAAGTCTTGATTTATCATCTGATTCAATTTTCTTATTAAACTCCTGAAACCTGCTCACTCCTGAAGCCTCCCACTTTATCAAACTCATTTTATTATATCACCGATTTGTTGCTTCGCAATAAAATCGGCTACCTTAAAGGCAGCCGATTTATTGTTATTAACTACTAATCACTAATTAGATGGAGAATCCTCTTGTCATCTTGTCGTCTTCATCCATGAACCAAGTAGCCTCGCCGCAGAGATATGCAGCACCTGTTACCTGTGGGATAACAGCATCGAACTCGCCAACCTTAGCTGTATCAGCTACACGACCAACGAATCTTGTTCCGATGAATGACTCGTAAACGAATGCTTCGCCTACGCCCAGCTCGCCATGCTTGTACAGCCATGACAGCTTAGCTGATGTTCCTGTTCCGCATGGTGATCTGTCAACCTGTGGGTTGTCATGCTCACCAAATACCAGTGTATTTCTGAGAGCGAACTTAGCATCTGCGCAAGTCTTCTTGTACTCTTCCTCAGTGAGGTCAGATGCGCTGTAGTTCTCGATCAGGTCAACTGAAGTAATGTCGAGCTCTGGGTGCTGGATCTCGAATTTCTCGTTGATCTCCTTCAGAGCGAAGCTTGACCACTTAACTAGGAAGTCCTTAGTCTCAGGGCATGACTTGAGTCCGAAGTTCTTCTCTGCATCTACGAGAGCGAAGAATGATCCGCCAAAGCAAATGTCAAATACGACCTTCTTGCCTTCATACTCGAGTTCACAGTTCTCTTTGTAAACAAATGCAGGAACGTTAGTAAGAGTTACGCCAGTAACCTTTCCGTCCTTAACAGTAGCAACTGTGCTGATGATTCCGGCAGGTGCTTCAAGAACTACTTCGTTCTCGCCTTCGTGCATTTCCATCAGTCCGGCTTCGAGGATAACTGTAACAACACCGATTGTGCAGTGACCGCACATGTTCAGGTACATACCGCCATCCATGAAGATTACACCAAAGTCAGCTTCCTTGTTTACAGGCTCTACGATGAATGCTCCGAACATGTCGTGATGTCCACGTGGCTCGTGCATGAGAGCTGTTCTCAAATCGTCAAAGTTTGCCTCGAGATACTTCTTTCTCTCGATCATTGTGTTACCAACGAGTTCCGGGCAATCAAGGGCTACTCTGCAGTATTCACCCTCAGTATGAGCTTCAATAGTTCTGATTGGATTAGTATAAAGTCCATAGTTTACTTTAGGCTCTAATTTCTTTGCCATTGTTCAAACCCTCCATTAAATATTTAATGCATTAGATTGTGAAGCCGTCGCTCCACCTTCTAAAATGATACCCTTTAGCATAATATATGTCAACAAGCACGCCTTTTCTCTGCTGTGTTTTTTATTGCTGTTTTTTCGTCACAGAAAGGTTTTTTGTTATATAATAAATATGTAAACAAAAGCATTTGATACATCCCGCCTTATGGGACACATAGGAGAAAATTATGAAACTTACATTTCTCGGAGCAGCTCACGAAGTGACCGGTTCCTGCTCTCTTCTCGAAGCATGCGGCAAGAAGATAATCATCGACTGCGGCATGGAGCAGGGTGCTGATATCTACGAAAACTGTGAAATACCATATAAACCAGAAGACATAGACATCGTATGTCTTACTCACGCACACATCGACCATTCCGGCAAGATCCCTTTCCTTGTAGCAAACGGCTTTAAAGGCGAGATCTACTCGACAGACGCTACACGCAAGCTCTGCGACATCATGCTTATGGATTCCGGTCATATACAGGAAGCAGAAGCGGAATGGCGCAGCCGCAAGGCAAAGCGCAAAGGCGAAGAAGAATATACACCTTTGTATACAACCAAAGATGTAGAGAAAACGATGCCGCTCTTCAGATCCTGTAATTATAACAGTGATGTGACTATCGCTGATGGCATCACGATCAGATTTACTGACGACGGCCACCTGCTCGGTTCATCAAGCATTCTGTTCACGATCAACGAGGACGGCGAAACAAGAACGATACTTTTCTCAGGTGACATCGGCAACCACGGCAAACCGCTTATCGAAGACCCTAAGCAGGCTCCTCAGGCTGACTATGTCGTTATCGAGTCCACATACGGAGATAGAGTTCACCCGGCAAATCCTGATTATGTAGGTCAGCTCGCAGTGATCATCGACCGCACATTCCAGCGCGGCGGCACTGTCGTAATTCCTGCTTTCGCAGTCGGCAGAACTCAGGAAATGCTATATTACATCCGCCAGATCAAGGAGAAAAACCTTGTCTCAACAGGATCTGATTTTCCTGTATATGTAGATTCACCTCTCGCTGCAGAAGCAACTACAATCTACAGCAAGGAAGTTGAAGAGTACTACGACGAAGAGGCCCGCGAACTCGTAGATAAAGGCATCAACCCTATCGCCTTCGATGACCTTAGACTCGCCGTAAGTACTGATGATTCACGCGCTCTCAATGAAAATCCCGAGCCTAAAGTTATCATATCGGCATCAGGAATGTGTGAGGCCGGACGTATCAGACATCACCTCAAGCATAATCTCTGGAAACCGGAGTGCACAGTTGTGTTCGTTGGCTATCAGTCACCGGGAACAGTCGGTGGTAAGCTTCTTGAAGGAGCTGAGATGGTCAAGCTCTTCGGCGAAGACATCGCAGTCAGAGCAGAAATTGCACAGGTCGAGGGATGCTCGAGCCATGCAGACATGAACATGCTGCTTGATTGGCTCAGGCCTGTTATCAAGGAAGATGGTTCACGCGTATTTGTTAACCATGGCGAAGACGAAGTGACAGTTTCATTCGCGAAACTCATCTCAGATACCTTCAGTGTCGAGGCCAGTGCTCCATTCAGTGGTGAGGTTTATGATCTCACAACAGGAGAATGCATTGACCGCGCGCCTGTTGTTCCTGTAGTAAAGAAGGGTTCATCAGCTCATCCGGATCTTGAAAAAACAGACAACGGTAAGCAGAGAACTAACAAGTATTTCAAGCGCACAGCATCTTCTGGCGATGCAAAGACCGAACACAAGCGCACTGAGAACACCGCAAAGGTCGAGTCTCTATATGGCGCACTTCAGGCCGCCGGTCGCAGGGTGATGGATCTCATCGAGCGCATGCAGGGATACAGCAACCACGAGGTGCAGGAAATGACTGAAGAGCTCGAAAAGCTGATCGAAAAACATCAATAATATAATTAGCGCAGAGAATCCGTTGACATCAACGGGTTCTCTGCTATATAATATTCAAGTCGCAAAATTGAATATGCGCTCGTAGCTCAATTGGATAGAGTGTCTGACTACGAATCAGAAGGTTCGGGGTTCGAGCCCCTGCGGGCGCACCAAAAAAGCTTGGAACATTTCAGTTCCAAGCTTTTTCATTTCGTTCCTAATATTCTTTTCGAGTCTTAGAATTTGATCGAGTCAAACAGCTCCTGTGTTATATCTGATATATCTTCAGCTTCAAATTCAGGTTCGTAGTTGATCGCATGTTCAACGCCATTGGCATAGAAGAACAGATATATGTCTTTGATCTCATTTACAGGCTCTACCGCCAGTAGAGCATCTGTGCCATTGATCGTTACATCGTGCAGATCAATACCATCAGATCCGTCAGCCGCATACATACCTCTACGCTCTTCAACGTCACTGCACCGCCCTGCAACGTCTTTATCCTTCACAACTACATATGCAATGGCGTCATCATTCTTATTCGTGAATGTCAGGTTTTCCTCATCAAAAGTCCAATCACTTGTCAGTTCATATTTAATTCCATCCACATTGATTTCTTTAGCTTCCGGAGCAGCATTACCGCATGCACACACCAGCACCAGCACCGAAGCAAGTATCGCAGCCATCATTATCATTCTCTTCATTACAGTCTCCTTATTTTACATAATATCATCACTACAATTAATATACTCTAACAACATCCTCCGAGCAATGATTCAAGCTCCGCGCTTGCCTGTTCATGGTTTTTGAACAGAATTGTATTGAACCCAAGGCCTACAGCCGTCTCAACGTTAGGAAAGCTGTCATCAATGAAGACACACTCCTCCGGCACAAGGTCGAATCTGTCGATCAGCATTTCAAAAATCTCCGGCTCAGGCTTCACAGATTTAACCTCATAAGAGAATATGCCTCCGTCTGTTCTGTCAAGGAAATCCATGGCGTGCATGCTCCTTGCCCTAACATGTTCGGAATAATTAGACAGATACAACACCTGATACCCTCTGTTCTTCAGATCTTCTATCCATGGAATGGCATAGTCAAATCTCTCCACGCACTCACCAACACATTCTACTACCTCGAGGATCTGAGTCCTGTAATCAGGGGCATTTTCTATCATATTCTCAACGATATCCTCCTGCCTCATATTACCTCTGTCCATCTCTGTCCAGTAAGGACACCTGAAAGAAGCCTCCGTTACGGCCCTACAGGTCGCTTCGTCATCAAAAAGCATATGAACATATCTGTCCCACTCGAAACCCAGCAGAACTCTGCCTATATCAAAAATCACAGTTCTTATCATACTATCACCTTATCCTTGTGCCGATTTACATGCTATGGTATATTATGTGCAAAGAATCTGTCAACTTGTATCATAGAGAGGATAACTATTATGAAAATCAGGAATTTACTTATCACAATGCTGATCGCAGTATTTGCATTTGCTGCCTGCGCATGCGGTGCCGGTAACGATGAAACATCTGAAGAAAATGTTGCAAATCCGTTCGTTGAAGTAGAAAGTTCAGATGCTCTCTGCGAGGCAACGGGCATGTCACTTGATGCTCCGGAAGGTGCGAGTGACGCAGTATACAGCTACTGCAAAAACGATGATGAAAGCATCAACTTTGCACAGGTCACATTCAAATATGATGGAGACAATTACTGCTACAGATGCCAGGATTCAGGAGACCTTACAAGTCTTGAACCTGATATGGATGGTAAAATCGGAGACGATCTTGCTGCAGAGGTAAGCGACCCCGTTGAAATTGGCGCTGCACTGGCAGGCCTGAACTATAAGTGGAAGGCTGCCGGCGGAACCGATATCGGAGAAAGATATGCAGTATACGCATTAAATAAAGGGGATGCAGGATTCGTTGCATGGCTGGATGTTGCTCCAGGATTCCTTTATTCACTTGGCATGGACGATCACGCAGATCAGCCGAAGCTGATCGATACAGCTAATCTGGTATTCGTATCCATGCAGGGAGAAGCATAAACATATAGCTTGATTGCATCTTCAGCAAAAATAAAAATGGCATAACAAAAGCACAAGATTAATACTGGTCTTGTGCTTTTTTCTATCTAGTAGATTTAAATGGTTTCAGGCATTTCTGTTATTTTGAATTTCTCGGCCTCCAGCACGTATACATCTGCCGAGTACTTATTTCCGTCTTTCTGTTCATCTGTCACCGGTCTAATGATTTTGGCAGGTTGCCCGAATGCCATCTGGCCATCAGGGATCTTAACTCCCGCTGTGACCAGAGAACCGGCACCAATAATGCAATTACTGCCTATCTCTGCACCGTCCATTATTATCGTTCCCATGCCGATCAGAGTATTGTCACCTATTGTGCATCCGTGGATGATGCACTGATGTCCTACTGTAACGTTATCTCCTATTATTACCGAATAATGT
>JAKSSO010000033.1 GCA_024403055.1 Mogibacterium sp.
GCAACAAAAACTCCGTCAACGATCAGATAAGCGCTGTACACCAGCTGACATGCAATAGACGGAATTATGTATGAATAATATTGTTTCTGTAATTTTCTTTCTTCTGTCATTTAGAAAAAGACTCCTGATATCCATATCTCAAGACCGATACCTATTAGGATAACGCCTCCGAGGATGGATGCTTTACCGGCAAGACGCGTCCCGAATTTCTTGCCGAGTGCCAGTCCTGCAAGGCATATTGCAAGTGTTACTATTCCGATTATTATCGATGAACAGAACGCCGCCGAACCATTGTATTCGGCAATTGTAAAGCCCACGGAAAGGGCATCTATCGCAGTAGCTACACCCTGCACCATCAATTCGCCAAAGGCGACTTTCTTTTTCTCTGTTTCCTTATCCTCGCTCTTTTCGCGTGCATCCCTTATTCCTTCAAGAAGCGTCTTGCCGCCAATGTATAAGAGCAGCAACAGTGCTATCCACGGAATGTATTTCTGAAACGCCTGAAATTTCTGAACTGCTGCATGTACGCATATCCAGCCTATCATTGGCATGGCAAACTGAAATGCTCCGAAGGTACCTGCCACCAGCAGCATTCTGCCGCCTTTCATTTCAGGCTCATTAAGACCGTTGGCCAGTGAGACTGAAAACGCATCCATGGCCAGACCTACGCCAAGCAGTATGCTGTTGAAAACAAGTGTCATGCTTATTCCTATCATTTATATATATCTCCATCTGTTTTTTAGAAATATCCGCCGTTCATCAATATGAACAGCCATACCGGCATTGTAAAACATGCGAGTACTGTCGAGAAGACAACTGTTTCGCCAGCCAGTTCGCCGTTTCCGCCCATCGAACTCGCCATTGCGAATGACGCGAGCGCAGTCGGAGTAGCTGCCATGAGTACGATAGCGACCAGATCCACACCTCTCAGTCCGATCAATACCGCTCCCAGAATTCCAAGCGCCGGGAAAACGATCAGTTTGCCGATGACACAGACCGCCAGCTTTGCCCTATCTGATCTCATGCCGTTCAGCCGCAGTGATGCGCCGAGAAGAATCATTGCGATAGGCGTCGTTGCATCAGATAATGAAACTACCGTTTTATATACAATACTTGGCACAGGGATATTCAGCCCCATTACTATGCAGGCCACAATGCCTCCTATTATGAGTGGATTTGTGAACACTCCCTTGAGCAGGCTCTTCCAGTTTGCCCTGCCGCCTCTGAAGTATTCAAATATCACAACTGCCACAACATTATAGATCGGCACTACAAACATCAGAACCACTGCCACAGATGTGACATTGCCCTTGCCGAAAAGATTGATCCCGATAGGCAGACCCATGAGAACGATATTGCTGCGGAAGAGCGCCTGTATCATTGCGCCTCGATTGTAATTTTCCTTCTGTGTTCTGCATACAAACACCCATGAACTGATGATCTGAAATGCCAGGAAAGCCAGCGCATAGATCACCAGCCTCCAGTTGAGATTTTCGCCGATGTTCTTTCCGTAAAGATTATCGAACATCAGGAACGGATATAACGCAATAAAGGTCATGTGTGTAAAACGCTTGACCTCTTCCTCGCTGACCACGTGGAACAGTTTGAGAGCCATTCCGACGATCAGATATATTGCTGATGGAATTACTGCATTAACGCAGATGATAAAATTCTGTAACATAACTTGAAGATTATATCATAAAAAACGCCATGGAAAATAATTTCCTTTGGCGCTTTTCCCTAACATTATTGAATGTTGATTAAAATCCTAAATGCTTTTTCTTACCAGATCGGCAAATTCTACGCAGCTTGCACCACCTGCAAGGCCTGTCATCTCAGGTCCAATCTTTGCATCAGCCGAGGCGACACCTGATTCAAGCCTGTCTGCTTTGGTGTTAAGCGCACATGCAAGCTCGGAAGACTCCGTCATGACAGCCATTTGTCTCAGCATCATGACTGCCGCCGTCATCAGGCTTGCCGGGTTGGCAAGATGTGCTATCCCGTCCGCTACCATTCTCGGCGCACTGCCGTGAATAGCCTCGAAGATGGAATATCTGCTGCCTATATTAGCACTGCCGGCGGTACCTACGCCGCCCTGTATCTGCGCAGCCTCATCCGTAATGATATCTCCATACAGATTCGGTAATAAGAATACTTCGAACTGATTTCTGATATCCGTATTTACGAGATTGGCCGCCATGATATCAACGAACCAGCAGTCGGTCTCGATCTCCGGATATTCTTCCGCAACCTTAAGACAGATACTCTGGAAGTCTCCGTCCGTCTTCTTCATTATGTTGGCCTTGGTAACGATGCTGACTCTTTTCTTGCCATTGCTGCGTGCAAAATCATATGCCGCTCTTGCGATACGCTCCGTACCGGCGTGAGTAGTGACCTTGAAGTCGACCGAAAGATCGTCTCCAAGTCTTACGCCCCTGCTTCCGAGTGCATATTCTCCCTCAGTATTTTCTCTGAAGAAAGTCCAGTCTATACCCTCCTCAGGAAGCTTTACCGGTCTTACATTGGCGAAAAGGTCGAGCTTCTTGCGAAGAAATACATTCGCACTTTCGAGATTTTTCCCGCCATTAGCTGCTACCATGGCAGCATTTGGCGTAGTTGTAGGTCCCTTGAGGATAAGGTCGCATGCAAGGATCTGCTCCAGAACATCTGCCGGAACCGTCTCGCCGAGTTCCAGTCTGCGTTCGATGGTAAAGCCCTCGATCGCTCTGAACTCTACAGCTCCTGCTGCCAGTTCATCTGCCAGCAGCTGCTCGAGCACCGCTCTTGTTTCCTTCATTATCACAGGTCCTATTCCGTCTCCCTCGGCAAAGCCGACAACGAGCGTACCTTTTTTCTTTGCATCTTCACTGCCTGCAGCTTCGATGCGTGCATTTCTTTCATATTGTTCTTCGAGCATTTCACGGAATTGCTCTACTGCGGATTCAATATCCTGTCTGATCTGATCAGTCATTTTAATGCCTCTTTATTTTCTTACTGTGCTGTGTATTTAAGAAGACCGCCTGCCAGCAGTATCTGTTTCTGGCGTTCTGCGAGTTCCATCCTTACAGGGATCTCTGCGCCCACTTCGCCGTTTCTCATGACTCTTGCAACTGCTTTGTTGTTCGAAAGACCTTCGAAAAGTCCGCTTATCTCGATCGTTTCGCCTTGTGCGACTTTATCGTAATCAGCAGGATCTTCGAATATCAGCGGAAGTATTCCTGCATTGACCAGATTTGCTGCATGAATACGTGCAAAGCTCTTTGCGATCACCGCGCGAATCCCAAGATACAGTGGAACCAGCGCTGCGTGTTCTCTTGAAGAACCCTGTCCGTAATTCTGTCCTCCAACGATGACTCCCTTACCGGCTGCTTTCGCACGTTCTGCGAAGGAAGGATCGACCACTTCGAAACAGTATTTCGAAAGATGCGGAATGTTCGAACGATACGGCAGTATCTTCGCACCTGCCGGCATGATATGGTCGGTAGTTATATTGTCTTCTACCTTGAGGATGACCTCTGCGCTGATCTCGTCATCAAGAGAATGTGTATCAGGGAAGGCCTTGATATTCGGTCCCTTGATAACTTCTGCTGTCTTCGCTGCCTCTTCATCAAGAGGTGCGATAACGCCACTGTCATTTATTCTGAATGTTGCAGGAACATCGTAATCAGCATTTTCTGAACACTCCGGAACAGTGATATATCCTGTCAGTGCAGCAGCCGCTGCCGTCTCAGGTGATACAAGATATACCTGTCCGTCTTTAGTTCCTGAACGTCCAAGGAAATTTCTGTTGAAAGTACGAAGCGATACTCCTCCTGAATTAGGCGAGAATCCCATTCCTATGCATGGTCCGCATGCACATTCCAGCACGCGTGCACCTGCATCGATAAGATCTGTAAGCGCACCGCACTCTGCCATCATCGAAAAGACCTGTCTGGATCCCGGCGAGATCGAAAGTGAAACTCCATCTGCGATTTTCTTGCCCTTGAGCATCGATGCTACCTTGAGCATGTCTGTCAATGACGAATTGGTGCATGAACCGATGCACACCTGATCCACTTTGATGCCTTCAGCTGCCAGTTCCGAAATCGGCTTTACATTATCCGGGCTGTGCGGACAAGCTGCCAGCGGCTCCAGGCTGCTTAGATCTATACTGATGACTTTATCATACTCAGCATCCGGATCACTTGAGAGTTCGCGCCAGTCTTCTCCTCTGCCCTGTGCCTCGAGGAATGTACGTGTCATCTCATCGCTAGGGAAAATAGAGGTCGTTGCGCCGAGCTCTGCTCCCATGTTTGTGATCGTGCATCTCTGAGTAACACTCAGGTTCTTAATTCCCGGGCCTGCATACTCAACGATGTATCCCACTCCACCCTTGACTGTAAGCTGTCTCAGGACTTCAAGGATGATGTCCTTGGCCGAAACGCCGGGACGAAGTGCGCCACTCAGCTCGACCTTGAGCATCTTAGGCATCGGAATGTAATAAGCACCGCCGCCCATGGCAACAGCTACATCCATTCCGCCGGCTCCGATCGCCAGCATTCCAAGGCCGCCGCCTGTCGGGGTATGTGAATCCGAGCCGATCAGTGTTTTGCCCGGAATTCCGAATCTTTCATAATGCACCTGATGGCAGATGCCGTTGCCCGGTCTTGAGAACCAGATGCCGTGCTTGGCCGCAACGCTCTGGATGTATCTATGATCGTCTGCATTCTCGAATCCTGCCTGCAGTGTGTTGTGATCTATGTAAGCAACCGAGCGCTCTGTTCTTACGCGCGGAACGCCCATGGACTCGAACTCAAGATATGCCATTGTTCCGGTGGCATCCTGTGTAAGCGTCTGGTCTATTTTCAGTCCTACTTCCATTCCCGGCTTCATCTCGCCGTCGAGAAGATGTGCTGCGATTATTTTCTGTGCTATTGTCTGTCCCATCTTTTGCCTCCCGACTCATTAGTTCTGAGCCATGTATTCCTTGATCTTCTTGTCGATCTCATCGCCGCCGATAACAGCCACACGGCCGTCCTCGTATTCCGCATCGATCCACTCCTTGACGAACGTAACCAGCTTGCTGTCTTTGCTGACCGCTTTATCTCCCTTAAAGCCGTAACGTCCGTTGATCCACATTGCAATGCCTGCAGCACCGGAGTTCTGGTTGATGCTGACGAGCGGAGGTCTCTTGAGAAATTTCTCCGTGTCGAAGATATTGTATATCTCCTCATTTTTGAGAAGTCCGTCTGCGTGTATTCCTGCACGGGTAACGTTGAAGTTCTCGCCGGCAAAAGGTGTCTGCGCCGGCAGAGTGTACCCGACATTCTCGTCATAGTATTTTGCCAGGTCTGTGATGACCGTCGTGTCCATTCCGTCCAGCGATCCCTTGAGCTGTGCATATTCGAACACCATCGCCTCCAGCGGAATGTTGCCTGTTCTCTCGCCAATACCGAAGAGCGTGCAGTTGACGGACTGACATCCGTACAACCAGGCTGTTGCGGCATTCGAAACGGCCTTGTAGAAATCATTATGTCCATGCCATTCGAGGCATTCGCTTGGTACGCCTGCATATTCCTGAAGTCCGTAAATGATACCAGGGACAGATCTCGGTAAAGCAACTCCGGAATAAGGAACTCCGTATCCCATTGTGTCACACACGCGGATCTTGGCAGGCATCTTCGCTTCAGCCGCCATTTCCTGAATAGCTTTTGCGAACGGAACTACAAACCCATAGAAATCCGCTCTTGTTATATCTTCCAGGTGACAGCGAGGAACGATCCCGGCTTCAAATGAATCGTAGATGACCGACAGATAGTGGTCCATCGCCTGCTGACGTGTCATGTTGAGCTTATAGAAAATATGGTAGTCGGAGCAGCTGGTAAGAATGCCCGTCTCTTTGACGCCCATTTCCTTTACTACTTCGAAGTCCTCCTTCTTGGCTCTGATCCATGTCGTGATCTGCGGGAATTCAAGCCCGAGTTCCTGGCAGGCCCGGATGGATGCCTTGGCTCTGTCACTGTATGTAAAAAACTCTGTCTGTCTGATGATACCGTTAGGTCCGGAGAGCTTGGACAGCATCTTGAATATCTCAACTATCTGCTTGGTCGTATACGGCTCTCTCGACTGTTGACCGTCACGGAAAGTCGAGTCAGTGATATATACCTGATCAGGCATGCCGTAAGGAGATGTTCTGAAGTTGAATGCCACCTTAGGCACTTCTGTATACTGATAAAACTGGCGGAACAATTCAGGTTCAGGAATGTCCTGCACCTTGTAGTTATACGCCTCCATCTCCAGAAGATTGGTCTTGCTGTTTAATTTGATCTTTTCTTCTAACACGAAAAAGTCCTCCGTACCAAAATTGTATACATGTATTTTATTCTCGCGCGTGTGTTTTGTCAACGAAAACCCTTGTCTCGGTGCGGTTTTTCGTCAGTTTCCGCGCCCCGAAACCATCATCAGGCTGAAGATAGGCAAAATAAAAACAGCACCAGACTCACGTCTGATGCTGTAATTTTGCTTCATATTGTATACAATCCGCCGATCTGCCTGGATTGCTTACAGATGCCATTCTGATTTTTTGCGTTTTACGAAGATCTTCTCCAGAGCAAGCTCCGCAGCCGCAGCCGCTTTAGGTGACACCCTGCTGATCCTGTGAACAGGACGTTTGCCGTCAACATATAACGGCGCAGGCTTTATCCTGAGGCCCTCCACATCACAGCCGGCCAGACGTTTGATCTTGCTCGCAACTGCTGATGCAAAATCTATTATCTCTTTGATATCCTCTGCATCAGGCCTTTTCAGCACATCACCAGAAACTCCGGCATGCTTTGCTATGAAAGCTCCTGCTCCGATAACTTTGAATCCCTGACCGTCAGTCAGATCATATAGTTCATACAGTGCATTTCCGTAGCTGTTCGTGCCATAGGAAACGACATCGACCGTCATGGCACCTGCACCCTGCGCTTCTCTCAGCAGCCTGATGGCAGGCATCGGAAGCTTTCCGATTCTTGTCGGCATTCCGATGACCACAACCGTGTTCTCATCCAGCTCCGGCATTTCTTCCGGTCTTCTGAACAGATCATACGACTCGCAGGTAACTTCTCCAAGATCGCACTCTGACAGTTTGTCAAATATCTCGCCTGTTATTCGCTCTGTAATAGTTGCAGTCCCGCCCCTCGGGCTGAAGTGCAATCCTACGATCCTGTTAACCATACCTTTTATTCCTCACCGAGCCCGCTTCAGGCCCGTAAAAGAATTGTAGTACCTAAGACGCATAGAAAATTGTTGAATATGTGAAGATTTTCGCTATTTATACTCGCGCTCCCAGCGCTCAAAGTAATCGATCTGCATTGCTTCCTTGACCTCTGCCAGAGTCTGCTCTGCTGTAGCTCTTGCATCTTCTGTTCCTGCCTTGATAGCTGCGATGACTTCGTCAAGGTGTGCCTCGTAGTAAGCTCTTCTCTCTCTGATAGGAGTCAGGAAATCGTTCAGAACCGCAAAGAGGAATTTCTTTACCTTAACGTCTCCTAGTCCGCCTCTTCTGTAATGATCCTTCAGTTCGTCAAGATCCTTGTAGTCCGGCAGGTGCTTCTCGAAAGAATCAGGCTGCACAAATGCATCCAAATAAGTGAATACGGTGTTTCCTTCTACCTTGCCCGGATCCTCTACTCTCAGATGTCCCGGGTCAGTATACATCGACATTACCTTCTTCTTGAGTGTTGCCTCATCATCTGAAAGATAGATCGTGTTGCCAAGGGATTTGGACATTTTAGCCTGTCCGTCTGTTCCCGGCAGTCTCAGGCAGGATGCATTCGGAGGGAGATAGATCTCCGGCTCTACGAGTACATCACCGTATGTTGCATTGAACTTGCGCACGATCTCGCGGCACTGCTCGAGCATAGGCTCCTGATCCTCGCCAACAGGAACGATAGTCGCTTTGAAAGCTGTGATATCGCTCGCCTGGCTGATAGGATATGTGAAGAATCCTACAGGTACGCTGTCTCCGCCAAAGCCTCTCAGTTTGATCTCTGTCTTAACGGTCGGATTTCTCTGTACACGCGAAACTGTAACGAGGTTCATGTAGTATACAGTCAGCTCATGAAGCTGTGGGATCTCCGACTGAATAAATATCGATGTCTTGGCAGGATCGAGTCCGACTGAAAGATAGTCGAGTGCTACCTGCATAACGCTCTCGCGAACTTTCTGTGGATTATCCGCATTATCTGTCAGCGCCTGTGCGTCAGCGATCATTACGAAAACCTTGTCGTACTCTCCGCTGTTCTGTATTTCAACTCTCTGTCTCAGTGATCCGACATAGTGTCCGATGTGAAGTCTTCCGGTTGGACGGTCGCCCGTCAGCATGATTTTCTTATTGCTTTTCATATAAGTTCTCCTCTGTGATCACCGCATCCATTTTGATGTCATGCGGTTCGGTAGGCAATTTTTCTGTCATTATCTCCTCGTAACACAGTGCTATCTTACTGCAGTCCTCCCGAACATCTTCGAGAAATCTGTCATAATAGCCGCCCCCGTGTCCGAGTCTTGCTCCTGTGATGTCACAGCTGACGCATGGCAGTACTACAAGGTCTATCTCCTCAGGTCTGACAAGCGGCGCATCGTCGCACGGCTCTACTATTCCGTAGGCTCCGATCTCCAGCTTATTGCCTTTGCCGAACATTCTCGCCTCCATGACAGGATCATCGCATGTCCTCCTGCCACTTTCATCAAGGTCGACGCATTTGGGCAGGCAGACTCTCTTGCCATGTCTCAAAGCGGTCACCAGCATCTCCGATGTCATGACCTCCTTGTCTGTTGAAACGTAGAACAGTATAGTCTCTGCCTTCCTGTATGCCTCAGAATGTATCAGCCTGATACGCATCGCCTCAGCCGCATCATGTCTGTAAACATCATTCAGCCCGGCAAGTCGGGACTTGATCTCCCTGCGCCACCATCGCTTTGCCTCAAGGACAGTGCCCGGTATTTCACTCTGATTGACTCTTATAGCCATTTAATTTCTCCAGTTACATTTTATCTATGATATTGCGTCTTATTCTACGGCTGTACATCAGCGACATGCACACGCCTGCGACTTCTGCGATCGGGAATGCCCACCATACCATATTCACTCCGCCGATCTTTGAGAAAATGTAAGCCGCCGGAATAATTACTCCGAGCTGTCTTACAAGTGAGATATTCATGCTGTATACGCTCTTGCCAAGTGCCTGGAAAGTTGCGCCTCTCATGATACAGAATCCCGCGAACGGGAAGTTGAGTGACATTACATGCAGGGCAACGACTCCCATTGAAAGCATCTCAGGAGACGGACTGAATATGCCCATCAGCTGAGTTGGGAACAGCCAGAAAATGAGTGTGCCAAACGACATGACTCCGACACCGTATCTGATGCCGAGTTTCATGGCCTCCTCCAATCTGTCCCTCTTGCCCGCACCGTAATTGTATGCAACGAGAGGCACAGATCCGCTGTTCATGCCGAAGATAGGCATAAACACGAAGCTCTGAAGCTTGAAGTATGCTCCGAATGTTGCAACCGCCGTTGATGAAAATCCCATCAGGATCTGATTGATGGAGAAGTTCATAACCGAACCTACTGCCTGCAATACGATCGAAGGAATGCCTATTCTGTAGATGTCCTTCATTGTCTGCCAGTGTGGTCTGATCTTGTTGAATGACAGCTTGATCTCTTTGTTCTTTTTCTTATTAAAGTACAGTCCAAGGCAACATGCAAGCAGCTGTCCAAAAATTGTCGCCATGGCCGCACCCTTTACGCCCAGTGCCGGGAAGCCCAGCAGACCGAAGATCAGGATAGGGTCCATGATGCAGTTGAAGATAGCGCCGCTGGCCTGAACGTACAGAATGTACTTTGTCTTGCCGGTGCTCTGAAGCAGTCTCTCGAGCATCGACTGTGTCATCGGTGCGATGGACAGCAATTGTGTGAGCTGCAGATATATTACTGAATAATCTATGATCTGCGCATCACCGGTCTGTCCCGCGATAACATTCATGATCGGGCGTGCAAAACAGCCGATCGTAAAGAATATAGCGTAGTTGATAACTACCAGGACGAATCCGTTATGAGCGACCTTGTCCGCTTTGTCATATTTTCTTGCTCCGAGGCATCTTGACAGCAGTGCGCTCATGCCAACCGCCGTACCGATACCGAATGCAGCATTCAGCTGCTGGAATGGGAAGCAGAGAGTTACTGCCGTAAGTGCATTCTCGCTGATCTTTGCAACGAAGAACGAATCCACTACGTTATACAGCGCCTGTACGAACATCGAGATCATGAGAGGCAGTGACATCTTGATCATGAGCCCATGTACCGGCTCCGTGCCCATTCTGTCGGAGTCTCTTTTGACCTGAGCTCTCTGCTCAGCGATTTGTTCTTCTCTCTCCTTCAATTGCATGTCTTCTTCAGGAGACAGGTTTTCTCTGGTTTCAATCAATTTGCTGTTTTCCTCTTCTCTGGAATATTTTTACTATTTCTACGATAGGAATGATCATAATTGCAAGTCCCATTGCAATTGCATATTCCTTAAAGTCAATTGTCGTGAATCCGAACAGAGCTGCAAGTGCCGGCACCTCAATAACAACTGTCGTCAGGATCAATGCAGCAACAGCCGATCCCCACAACCACTTATTTTGAGTCGACAGCTTGAATATTGAGCCGCGTCTCGATCTCATGTTGAATGAGTGGAAGATCTCGCACATCGACATTGTCAGGAATGCCATGGTGATACCGTCATTGGATGCAACGATATGCCACTGTCCTGTCTGCAGGAACTCGCCCACGAAGTAAGCGGTCAGTACCAGCAGTGTTGTTACTGCTCCCTGATATATTATATCCTTGTCCATTCCGCCTGCGAAAACGCCCTCACGAGCACTACGCGGCTTCTGCTTCATGGAATTGCCCTCAGCATCTTCAAGTCCGAGCGCAAGTGCTGGCAGCGAGTCTGTGATCAGGTTGATCCACAGCAGATGCGCCGGCTTCAGGATAGTGAAGTTCAGCATTGTTGCTATCAGGATGGACAGCACCTCCGAGATATTAGTTGCCAGCAGGAACTGTATCGCCTTCCTTATATTAGCATATATCCTGCGGCCTTCCTCAACTGCAGATACTATCGTCGCAAAATTGTCATCAGCAAGTATCATGTCAGCAACGTTCTTGGTAACATCAGTTCCTGTGATACCCATTCCGATACCGATATCGGCGGACTTGATAGCCGGAGCGTCGTTTACTCCGTCTCCCGTCATTGCAGTGACCATCATGTTGGCACGCCATGCCTTGACGATCCTTACCTTGTGTTCAGGCTGAACACGCGCGTATACGGAATATGTTCCTACCTTACTAAGAAGCTCCTCATCACTCATGTCATCAAGTGCCGCACCGAGGATCGCGTCATCAGCGCTCTCGATTATGCCAAGCTCCTTGCCGATGGCTACAGCTGTATCGAGCTGATCGCCTGTGATCATGATAGGTCTGATACCTGCCTCCCAGCATTCTGCTACGGCAGCCTTTACCTCAGGTCTGATCGGGTCGATCATTCCGGTCAGTCCGACAAATGTCAGCTGATCCTCAAGCACCTTGTCTGAGAAATCGGTCGGCTCCTCGTCATATACGCGGATCGACAGTGAGAGAACTCGCAGCGCCTTGCTCGCCATTGCAGCGTTTGCCTTGCGCACTTTATCTGCCAGCTCCTCTGTCATCGGCACGATGCCTTCGTCTGTCAGCATGTGTGTGCAATGTCTGAGAACGACATCCGGCGCACCCTTGGTGAACTGCACATAATTCGAAGATGCGATCAGTTTGCCGAGAACTGTATCTGTCTCTGCAGGAGCATCATGTGTAACATTGCTGTGTACTGTCGACATCATCTTACGTCCTGAGTCGAATGGTGCCTCTCCGATACGAGGGAACATCTTGACAAGTCCCGGTTTTGGCAGATTCTGAGCTGAGGAATATGCAACAAGTGCAGCTTCTGTAGGCTCGCCGACAACCTCTTCAACGCCGTTGGTGACTTTAAGTTCAGCGTCACAGCAGAGCGCCATGCCTGCAGCCAGAACATCCTGGTCAGGGCAGAAGTGATCGACAACTGTCATCTTATTCTGTGTAAGCGTACCGGTCTTGTCTGAGCAGATGACCTGTGCACAGCCAAGGGTCTCGACTGCAGTCAGTCTGCGAATGACCGCATTTCGCTTGGACATTTTGGTAACTCCTATGGAAAGAACTATGGTAACTACCGCTACCAGGCCCTCCGGAATTGCTGCAACCGCCAGCGAGATCGCGAGCATGAATGTGTCGATCATGACATCCATGCTGATGTGACCCGCCTTGATCACGCCAAGCAGGAATATGAATACGCAGATCGCAAGCACCAGCTTGGTCAGTATCTTAGACAGCTGAGCGAGCTTGATCTGGAGCGGTGTCAGTTCCTCTTCCGCCTGTGCAAGCGCATCTGCGATCTTGCCCATCTCAGTATCCATTCCTGTTCCTGTGATCACAGCTTTGCCGCGACCATATACAACGGTGCTTCCCATGTATATCATGTTCTTGCGGTCTCCCAGAGGCACATCTTTTGCCTCCGCTGCGATCTCAAGAGCTTCAGCCTGCTTGGTGACCGGAACGGATTCGCCGGTCAGAGCGGCTTCTTCTATTTTCATAGATGCTGCCTCTATCAGTCTTCCATCTGCAGGCACACTGTCGCCAGCTTCCAGAATGATCACATCGCCGACTACCAGGTCTGTGCTTTCGAGGGTAACGATCTGTCCGTCTCTCAGCACCTTGGATTTAGCTGCCGTCATTTTCTTAAGTGCCTCGATAGCTTCCTCAGCTTTGCTCTCCTGGATAACACCCAGTACCGAGTTGAGTACTACTACGAATAATATAATGAAGACATCTGCCGGACTCTCGTGCTCATAAAGTGAAGTGACAAGCGACAGAGCCGCAGCCACAAGCAGCACGATGATCATCGGATCCTTCATCTGGTCGAAGAATCTTAGAACAGCACTTCTCTTTTTTGCTTCTATCAGTTTATTAGGACCGTTCGCCTCCAGACGCCGCGCAGCCTCTGCTGATGTCAGGCCCTTTTCATACGATCCTGTTTCCTTCAGAACAGCATCCGCTGTTTCAAGGTAAGGTTTAAGGTTTTCTTTCATTTCTATAACCTCCACAAAGTACGCTTTTGTGAAATCCTAAATCAAAGTAAAATTATAGCACAAATACCCCCAGTATTGTAAGATTCCCAGACTGTTGATCAACAAATTTACATGGAATACTGACAAAAAAATGACTAATTGTAGATATTGTGTTTTTTGTGAAGATTGTGTGAAGTGGCGTTTCTCTTGATATTTCAACGATAATTAGCTTTTTTGTCTATTTTGACAAATAATTGACGTTGTTTTTGTTTGACACGCAACAATAACCTCCTTTAGAATACTTTTTAGGTAAGATTCTAATGAGTGTATTGCCCCTGCAAGGTGGCCAGCCCTCAATATTAGCAAGAATATCTCAAGGAAAATTTTAGCAAGGAGGAATTGTTTATGAATGATATCCTAAATACCGTCGACGGTTGGGTATGGGGTATTCCGATGATGGTACTCATCGTTGGAATCGGTATGGTACTTTCCTTCAGAATGGGCTTTCTTCAGTTCCGCAAGCTCGGCACAGCGCTGACTTATGCGGTTAACAACGAAGACGGCGGAGAAGGAGACGTATCATCATTCGGAGCACTGACTACAGCTCTCGCAGCTACAGTTGGTACAGGAAACATCGTAGGTGTAGGAACAGCTATCCTCGCCGGCGGTCCTGGAGCACTCTTCTGGATGGAGTTTGCTGCTTGCTTCGGAATGGCAACTAAGTACGCTGAAGGTCTTCTGGCTGTTAAGTACAGACACGTAAAAGAAGACGGAACTATCCTTGGTGGACCTTTCTACTACATTGAAAAGGGAATGGGACCTGGATGGAAGTGGCTGGCTAAGCTCTTCGCTCTGTTCGGAGCACTCGCAGGAGCTCTCGGTATCGGAACTTCAACTCAGGTCAACTCCATCTGCTCAGCTGTATCCCAGCTGGCTGACCCTGAAGGCATCCACACTCTGATGCTCTTCGGACACGAGTACACTTGGGCTAACACAATAACTGCTATCGTAGTTACTATTTGCGCTATCCTGGTTATCATCGGTGGTATCGAGAGAATCGCTGATGTAGCATCCAAGATCGTACCTGCAATGATGGTTATCTACGTAGTTGCAGGAATTCTGATCATCGTCATGAACATCGGAAATCTCGGACCTGCTATCGTTGAGGTATGCAAGGGAGCATTCGGAGCTGACGCTCAGTATCAGGCTGCTGCCGGTGGAGCACTCGGTGCATTCTATATGGCTATTCAGAAAGGTATTGCAAGAGGTATCTTCTCCAACGAGTCAGGACTTGGTTCCGCTCCTATCGCTGCTGCTGCTGCACAGACTAAAGAGTGCGCGCGTCAGGGTCTCGTATCAATGACAGGTACTTTCCTCGATACTATCGTTATCTGCACAATGACAGGACTTGCAATTGTTATGACAGGTGCTCAGAACTCAGGATTTGAGGGAGCTCCAATGACAATGGAAGCATTCAACGTTGGTCTTTCCAAGATCTTCCCATATGAGTGGAGAGTAGGATCGATCATCCTGGCAGTATCACTGGCACTCTTCGCATTCACAACTATCCTCGGATGGGACTACTACGCAGAGAGATGCTTCGACTATCTGACTAATGGTAACAAGGCTGCTCTCAAGGCTTACAGATGGGTATACATCGCAGCTGTAGCTCTCGGACCATTCATCGCACTCGACGCTGTATGGACATTCGCAGACATTACTAACGGTCTGATGGCATTCCCTAACCTCGTTGGACTCTATGCTCTGAACGGCGTAGTTGTTAGAGAGACTAAGGATTTCTGGAGAAGAAAAGACTCCGGAGAGTATGATGACGGCGTAGCTGCTGCTAAGGCTGCTAAGAAGGCTGCAAAAGCTGCTAAGTAATCAGATCATATATATAATTGTTAAAAAACAGTCGGTCGTGAGTGATATGTACCCAGAATTCTGGACACATTCATTAGCGAATTAAGCGGAACACAT
>JAKSSO010000034.1 GCA_024403055.1 Mogibacterium sp.
AAATGTACGCGCGATTTTTGAGCTAAAAGCTAACACAATCAGCGCAAGCCCTCTTGGCGGCGGTGCCGACAGCGATGTTAAGTGCATAAGCGATAAGCTGGACTATAACCAGATTGTCGCACAGGGCAAGGAGCTTACATTCCAGGCGATTGCCGGTGAGGGCTACGAATTCGTCGAGTGGAGATATGTAACTGTTGACGGCAAGACAACAGTCAAGAAGGGTACA
The DNA here is from genome assembly GCA_024403055.1 of Mogibacterium sp. GTDB lineage: Bacteria > Bacillota > Clostridia > Peptostreptococcales > Anaerovoracaceae > Crickella. Next base: position 227 of record JAKSSO010000034.1, read on the forward strand.
ACTTCGGAAGATAAGAGCCAGAGCACTGTAACGTTCACGATGGGAGATGCATCTGCAACTGTATATGCAGTATTCCAGAGACATAAGACGAAGCTTGTGCTGCCGGAGCATACAAGAGCATATTATCTGAACACAGAAGACATTAATCCTTTTATCGCAGAAGGCACAGAGCTGCCTGTACCTGATGACAATCTGGTTCCTGAGGGAGCAGCAGTAATTATCAGGACTGAAGGCGGATATGAGGCTGACGGCGAATGGAGCGTGGCGGGTGTAGATACTTCCAAGATAAGAAAAATTGAAGGTGGAACTGCAATCGGATTCGATGTACCGAATGGTTTTGACTCCATCAAGGTAGAGCTTGATACGAGAGTCGGAAGATACGGAATAGCTGCATCAAGCAGGGGTGATTCAGCAGACATAGACATCACTGTTAATGGAAAGTCTCCAGAGTCACTTAAGAATATTGAAGGCGGCTCAATTGTAGAATTTGAAGCACAGCCGCACAGAGGCTATGTGTTCAGCTACTGGATTGTCAATGGTGACAAAGTAGAAGAGTCGACAGACCTGTATACAGCTGTAGTAAAAGGAAACATGAATGTTACAGCGGTATGCGAGGCGGTAGATGGACATAAAGTAACAGCCAATATTGAGGGTGAAGGACAGGTCGATTACGAAATCGCCACTGCCTCAGGCAGAGCTGTAAAAGGCTCGTTAAGCAAGACCAAGTCCGATATTACGGTATATGAGGGTGAAAGCATCACATTCAACACTAAGCCGGATAATGCATATATGCCTGCTTATGTAATAATCGATGGCAAGAGAACCGAGTGCAGAAACTATTCATATACAGTATCCAATGTAACTGAGGATACTGAGATAACGATCGGCCTTGAGGCAGCAGTATACTATCAGATCAATGTAGATAACAGCACCGATTACAGGATCGAATCAGAAGATGGAGTAAGTCTTGAAGATGGATTTGCAGTGGGTGAGGATGATGAGACAGTCGTACTTATCAAGGGCGTCAAGGATCCTCAAAAGCTCTATGTAGTACTGGGCGCAACTGCACTCAACCCGCAGGAATGCGGAGAAGATACATATAAGGTAGTCGTTAAAGATGTTAAGAAGGACAGCACACTCTCCGTTGCGGCAGAAGATGCTGTATACATCTCAACTCTTGATGAGCTTAAAGCATATCTGAGGGTAGAGAATCAGTATGCAAAAGCTGTACTGGTTAACGACATAGAGCTCGACGAGGAAGTTTTCAATTCTAATATTGGATGTTATCTGCACGCAGTTTTTGACGGAAACGGTCATGCTTTATATGGACCGGACATGACGTCTTCATCCGGACGTTACTATCAGCCATTATTTGAATGTGTATACGAAGGTGGTAAAGTCGAGAATCTGGTAATAAGAGACTGTGATCTGAGATTCGATTACGCTACGAACTCATCACTTGCAATTCTGACTAGAGATAACTTCGGAACTATTGAAAACTGCAGGGTAGAGAATATTGACTTCGATGTAAATAACAGTTCAAGGTACAGCGCAAACAGACTTGGCGTGATCGCATGCAGCAATATGGATAGCGGAATCATAATGAACTGCGCTGTAAGAAATGTGAATGTGCACGGAAATACGAATACTTGCGCTGTATCTTATCGGAATGAAGCAGTTATCAGAAACTGCTATGTGGAGAACATCACTTGTGAAGGCAGCGCCATCACAAACTATGTTTTCTTCGAATCGGGCAGCTCTTCGGTAGATAGCTGCTACTACGATCAGGGTGGCGCAGGCACTGATGATTCGGTTCATAATGGTAAAAACATATGGGTTGACGGCAAGAAGAAGAGCGCCGGAGAGATAGCGTTCCTTCTGAACAGCAGGAGCCAGGACAAGGCCTGGGGTATGACGGATAACGAGGATGTAGACTATCCGGTACTGCTGTTCTGGGAAAAGAGCGCCTATGTACCGGTTCAGGTAAGATTCAGAGGCTACACGGCACTTTACGGTAAAGGAATTGTTTCAATTCCGGAGGAAAAAGAATCGGGCGTTACGGCCTGGGCATGCGATGATGTATGCTATGGAGCCGGAACAGAGAATGTGGCTTTTGACAGCGACACAGTACTCATCAAGGTTGAAGACCCTGAGAGCGAATACGGTGTCAAAGTTGAATATCAGACAGATGGATCAAAGGGCACGCAGTATTTCAAGGAAATAGCTGATGCACTGAAATTTGCATCCAAGTGTAGTGAGTCCGGCATTACGATCACTGCAGACAAGGCTGTAAGCGGTCATATAGAAATCAACGATACAGATATTGTTGTTGCCGAAGATGTTACACTTGCGATCAAGCAGGGTGGTTCGATAGAGAACAACAGAACGATCACGTTGAGCAAGGGTGCTGTGATCGATAACAATGGTGCATTCCAGAATAACGAAGGAGGAACGCTTGACCTTGGCGAAGGCGAGGACTCTGGTTCGTTACTTACTAACGGCAAGTTCATGAACTCCGGTACGATCAAGAGTAAGGAAAACATCACCTGTATCAACCACGACTGGGGAAGAAGAACTGTCAAGAAGGAGGCAACATATACTGAAGACGGTCTGGCTTCAGAGGTCTGCAATGCCTGTGGTAAGGAAGAATATTTCATTATTCCAAGAAAAGAAGAAACGATCAAGCTTGAGCTCAGTGAAGAGGATATGACACTGAACAATGGCACAACCAAAATGATTACTGCAGCTACAGATCCGGAAGAACATATCGGCAGAATCTACTGGTCTTCAGACAAGGATGTTGTTGCAGAGGTGAAGACTCAGGAAGCTGATAACAGCGGAGCAGAGGCTGTTATAACGGCTAAGCAGAGGGGTAAAGCAACAATTACGGCTGAATACAGAAATGAATTTGGCTATAGCGTGAAGGAGTCTGTCGAAGTAACAGTAGTACCTCAGGATGTTGAAATCCGGTACAATGGCGAGACCATAAGTGATTCAGCCGGCAAGGCGGGAAGCATTGACCTGGCTTATGCTGATGGAGACAATATGGGCTTCACTGCAGAATGCAGGGATGAAGAAGCTGAGATCAAGTGGTCGAGCAGTGATGAGTCAGTAATGACAGTTGAGTGCAGGGATGGAGCTGTTACTCTGTCGCCTGTTAAAGCGGGAACAGCGGATATCATTGCCGAGGCAGACGGAAAGCAGGCTGTGTGCGCTGTAAGAATTATTGTTCCTGCAACAGAAATTGCCTTTGAAAGTGACGCAATGACAGTTCGTCCGGGAATGACTAAGCAGGCAACGGCTGTAATAAGTCCGGCGGACAGTAATGAACGTCTGACATGGACATCGGACAATGAAGCTGTGGCAATAGTAAGTGACACAGGAATAGTAACGGCTATAAGAGAGGGTAAGGCTGCTATTAAGGTTACAACTGAGGGCGCACTTGATAAAGAGAAGCATTCAGCAGAGATGACAGTAACTGTAGATCCTGACTACAAGGTGATCGCAAAGGCAAAGGCAAAGTCTAACTGCACATACACAGGAAAAGCTGTACGACCTGCATTCACAGTAACGGCAGTAACGGGCGAGACGCTGGTACTCAATCGAGACTACACAGTAACGTGTACATCGAATATCAAGGTCGGTACCGTTACAGCAACCATCAAGGGAGCCGGTGAGTATGCGGGAAAAACTACCTGTACATACAGGATTGATCCTAAGAAAACAACGCTTAGATCACTGACAAGGGGCACAAAGTCATTTACAGCAAAGTGGTATAAGAGATCTCCACAGGTAACGGGCTACCAGGTGGCTTACAGCACTAGCAAGAGCTTCAAACGCATGTCCAAGAAGACTATCAAGAGCTATAAGACAACCAAGCGCACGATCAAGAAGCTTAAATCCAAGAGAACCTATTATGTCAAAGTCAGAACCTATAAAAAGGTTGGAACCAAGACATACTACTCGGCATGGAGTAATGTTAAGAAAATCAAGGTAAAATAACGAACTGAAAAAGGCATCGGATGAAAGAAGGGTTTGAACAGTCACTGAAAACCAATAGAGGGGATAAAACAGGGGAAACGCGGAAATACACAAAGTATTTCTGGTTTTTCCCGGTTTATTTATTGCTTTTTTATCTGATCGAAAGGTTTCCGATAATGCAGGACTTTCATGTGATGCACTGCGCTATCGATGATGCGATACCGTTCTGCGAATATTTCGTTGTGCCATATTACATGTGGCACGTTTCGATACTGTTTTTCGCTATATATACGTTCAGGCGTGACTCTGAGCACTTTGAGAAGCTTCTGAGATTCTTCATTGCCTGCTGCATCGTCATATTCCCGATATACATACTGTTCCCGAGCTGTCAGGAGCTGCGGCCGGATGTCATGGAGAACACTAATATATTTACCCAGCTTGTACAGTGGACCTATTCAATAGATACGAATACCAACGTGTGCCCGTCGATGCATGTGATGGGCTGTATCGGCCTGCTGTTTACCTGCTGGGACATGAAGGGGATAAATGATCGCAAAGGGCATGTGTTCCAGATTGTTATGGTTACCATGATCTGCCTGTCAACGATGTTCATCAAACAGCATTCGTTCATCGATGTGAGTGCAGCGATCCCTGCCGCTTTGCTTGGCTGGTGGATCGGCTGCGGAGGTGCAGGCAGATATCTGGCGGGAAAATTTACAGAGATAAAGCGACGTCTGTGCCAAAGGGGGCATGCTCGGAGGGCCCCGAATATCCGAAATACGATGCTGTTCGGCATTGGCGTTCTGATGTGGATCGCGCTTGTGCTTGCTGTTTTCATCAACAGAGATAAGCTGACCGCGGAAGGGATAGCCGGTATTGCGCCGGATGATCTCTTCCTGGCGGCACTTGCAATGTTTGCGGCATTTGCGCTTAAGAGCCTTACAATGGTATTTTCATCCAGCGTGCTGTTTGCGGCATCAGCGATAATATTCCCGCTTCCCCTGGCGTTCTGCGTTAATTTTCTGGGAATGCTCATAATCGAAACGATACCGTATGTCATCGGACGCAAAGGCGGTCCGCGTGAGCTTGACAGGATATGCGAAAGGTATCCGAAGATGCGCATGTTGAGAGATGCGAAGATCGAAAATGAGATCGTTTTCGTTATGATGCTGAGGATCAATATAACTTTGAATTATGATATATGCAGCATATATCTCGGAGCGAGAAAGCTGAATGCTTTACACTATTACATTGGAAGTCTGATCGGCATGATGCCGCTCACTATCCTGAATACGCTGCTGGGTGCGGGAATTGAGCAAGGTGACCTCGGACTGTCATCGATCCTGGTGGTCGTTATGGGCGTGCTTATGGCGATCTCGTTCTGGTTCTTTGGAAGAAGGATCGCTGCAAATGAGAGGAATAAAGAAGTAAAATGACGGACAAGAGTAAGGGTAATGCGATACTGTTGCTGACGGCAGTGGTATGGGGAACGGGATTTATCGGACAGAAGCTTGGCAATGCGGTTCTTCCGCCGATAGCGTTCAATTCGATTCGCCAGATGCTGGCGGCGTTATTGTTGTGCCCGATCCTGGCGAGATCTCTCAGGAAAAGCGGATATTTTTCGAAGGAAAAGAACACTGCTGAACAGCTTGAACGCAAGAAACACGAGATGATCAAGGCCGGTATTCTCTGCGGGCTTTTCATGCTCCTTGGTACAAATTTCCAGCAGATCGGACTGCTTACGGTCTCTGCGGGCAAATCAGGATTTATCTCATCGCTTTATATAGTTTTTACTCCGCTGCTAAGTGTGGCGGTGGGTAAGCGTGTCAATATCAGGACATTTCTCTGCATTGCGATCGCCATTGGCGGTTTTGCGTTACTGAGCCTGAGGGGTGGCCTTGGCGGAGCGACAGCGGGTGACTGGTGGACTCTGGCATCGGCGTTTGCCTTTGCTTCGCAGATAGTTTCGGTCAACTACTTTGTCGACCGTGACAACGACATTCTCATCTCGGTTATGGAGATGGGGGCATGCGGCATTGCGGGAATACTTATTTCGATACTCATAGAGCATCCGCAGCTGGCTGCGATCGGTGAATGCATGCCGATAATCATATATACAGCCTGCATTCCTACTGCGATCGGCTATACGCTGCAGATCGTGGGACAGAAATATACGGATTCGACAACAGCTGCGCTGATAATGAGCCTGGAAGCTGTATTTGCGGCGGTTTTCGGTGCAATATTCCTTAAAGAGTGGATGAGCATGCGCGAACTACTTGGATGCGTAGTGATATTTGCGGCGATAATCCTCGACCAGATCGAATTACCGAATAAGAAAGAGACAGAACATGAAAAATAAGACGAATAAAATATTGATGGCAATAATGATGGCGATCGTACTCATACTGGAAAGTGGTACGGTGATGTGCATGGCTGCGACTGACATTTCTGAACAAGCAGCTTCCGATGAAACGCTGGCCAACACAGTCGAAGGACTTGTCGTTGCATATGACGAAGCGGGAGATGAGATACCGCTCGAGGAAGTTGAAGCGGATTACGATGGCTTTATTTTCAAATTGAAGGATGATGCGACGCGAAGTGAAGTCCGTGAACTGGAGCAGAACATCGAAAAAAAGAGTGATGAAGAGGCGACTTCTGTTGTTGAAGGCGAATACTACGCGGCAGACAGCCTGGAGACCATCGTGGAGATCGCAGATCCCGACAGCATTGATGTGATCGAACCGGATTATGTGGCAACTCTGATGGATGCTGATGGTGAGTATGTTAAGCCGAATGATAAATTCTATTCGAACGAAGCGTGGTCAGTGGAAATGATGAAAGTCCCGGAAGTATGGGAGAGGGGCGAGTTCGGTTCGGATGAGGTAACGGTAGCAGTCATAGATTCCGGATGTGATACTGACAATGAGGACCTGAACTATTCTAATATCACGATGGGCTATACCGCGTGGGACGACTTTTATGATGATGACATCATGAGTAAAGCCCTGGTCGATGGTAAAGAGACATATGTTAATGCCGGACATGGTACAGCTGTTATTGGCATCATCAATGCATTGTTTAATAATGAAATAGGACTTGCGGGCATTATGCCTGATGTGAAGATCTATTCATCAAAGGTATTCAGGTGGGACAGCGAAAAAACAAGGATATCAGTGCTAACACATCAGATGTTATCAAGGCGTTGAGAGATTGCGTTGAAAATGGTAATGCGGACGTTATTAATATGAGCTTCTGTATCAGTGGCGCAAATTCTCTCCTGGAAGAAGAGTGTAAAAATGCGGCGGACAAGGGCGTGATACTTGTGGCGGCTTCCGGAAACAGTGAGATTCGTGAGCTGCTTTACCCTGCTTCCTTTGACTCTGTTATATCTGTCGGAAGTGTAGATAAAAGAAGAGCAGATGGGAGCATCTCGCGGTCGAATTTTTCTACATACAACAATATGGTGGATGCTGTTGCTCCTGGAAATACCATGACGTGCCTGGGTGCAGATGGACAGATCTACGTAAATAGGAAGGGAACTTCGTTTTCTTCACCTGAGGTCGCGGCACTTGCAGCAATGGCGAAATCGGCTCATAAAAAAATAGATGTGGATGCTTTTCGAAGATATCTGAGCAGGACATGCGTGGATCTTGGGAAATCCGGAAAAGACGAAGAATACGGATACGGACTGGTAGATTTTGATGCTGTATATGGCATGACAAGAGACCTGGCGGATATCAGTGGATGCGAGATCAATATTGAGGATGCCGGACTTGTTTACAATGGTAAGTGTAAGACCCCTGATGTATCTGTCGTTCTGAATGGTCAGACTCTTACAAAAGACACAGACTATTCAGTATCATACAGTAATAACCTAAATGCAGGTGAAAATGCGATCGTCAGAATTTCCGGTATCGGAAAACATGTTGGAAGTGCAAGGGAAAAGTTTGTGATTGAGCAGGCGGATGTGTCCGGGATCGGATTGTCAGTTGCGAATTGTACATATACGGGAAAGGCGCTAAAGCCGGCAGTAAAGGATACACGCGTAGGAGCGGCACTTGTTAGTGGGACTGACTGCACGCTCGCATACAGCGGCAATGTCAGTCTTGGACAGGCTTCAGTTAAAATCGCCGGAATGGGCAACTACAAAGGCACTACCACAAAATATTTCAATATACTTCCTGGGAAAGCAACGATCAGGACACCTAAATCGCGTACGAGGGTCATTCAGGTGAACTGGAGCCGAAGAAGTAATAAGATGAAAAGTCCGTCCGGCAATTATATTCACGTAAGGGGATATCAGGTGCAGTTATCAAAGAGCAAGACTTTCAGCTCGGTGACTAAAAAAACAGCGAGCGGTTATCGCAGAACGTCTGCAAAATTCAGAGGCCTGAAACGCAATACAAGATACTATATGCGCGTCCGGACATATGTGAAGTTGGACGGCAAGTACTATTACTCATACTGGTCGGGTACAAAGACAATAAAGACAAAATAATTAAGAGCGTGTCACGGACCAACTAAAAGTGTTCCGAGACACGCTTTTGTATATGGTGTACCGAGCGGGGATCGAACCCGCGGCCTTCTCATTCGGAGTGAGACACTCTATCCACTGAGCTACCGGTACACATGTGACCCGGGGATGGACCCCCGGGCTTTTTATTGAATTAATAATGCGTGCGGATGCACGCGCATAGAAGCTCGGTTCTAGCCAACGATTTCCTTCTTGTAAGGACGTCCCATGAGATCGATCATTGCCTCCCTGACGTCTATATTACCTGTGATAACATTATAGATGGCTTCGGAAATAGGCATCTCAACGCCGCATCTGTGCGCGAGTTCGACTGCTGCTTCTGCAGTGAACATTCCCTCAACGACCATTCCGATTTCCTTCATAGCCTCTTCAGGCTTCTTGCCCTGCCCGATAAGATCTCCGCAACGGAAGTTTCGTGAGTGCTGGCTTGTGCAGGTAACGATGAGGTCGCCGATGCCGGAAAGACCGGCGAAAGTCTCACTCTTTGCTCCGAGCGCAACGCCGAGTCTTGTCATCTCGGCAATGCCGCGTGTCATCATTGCTGCTCTTGTATTGTCTCCGTATCCGAGCCCGTGAATGATACCGGACCCTACTGCGAGCACATTCTTGAGGGAACCGCCGAGCTCCATGCCGATCATGTCATCGTTGGTATAAATTCGGAAATAGTCGCAACCGAAGAGCTCCTGGATGACCTTTGCGTTCTCGATGTTGCGGCAGGAAACACTGACAGTTGTAGGCATTCCGATGCCGACTTCTTCTGCGTGTGAAGGCCCGGAGAGAACAACATAGCGATCCATGTCAAAATATTCCTCTGCGACCTCGGACATGCGCTTGAGTGTCTTCTGCTCGATACCCTTGGCGATGTTCATGACAACCGCTTTCTCAGGAATGAGATCTATCGCAGCCTTGAGTGCTACACGGAAAACCTGAGCCGGCAGCGAGAAGACAACAACGTCAGCATCCTTGAGAGCCTCTGCGTTATCAGTATAAAAATGATAATCACCTTCGAGCTTAACGCCCGGGAGATAATCAGTATTCTCCATTGCATCTTCCATGCGCTGGAGATGTGCGGTATCAATGTCGAAAATATTAATACGATGGCCTTTGGCAGCAACGATAGTTGATAATGCGGTACCCCAGCTGCCTGCGCCGATAAATGTTACAGTCATAGAAACTCCTTTAGTTCATGAAATAAGCGCGGCCTCCGCAGAAACCGCTGTGCAATTACGTATTATAACCGATTTTTGCTATAATATCTATGATGGTTAAATTAAACGCAAATGCAATTGAATACATGCAGAGATGCGGGTTCCATGACGCAGTCATCGGTATCGAGGAGTTCAAGACCTGATGCGACCCTCCGAGAATGGAGTTGTCGGTAAGTTTTACTGACGGAAAATCAGGAAACATTATAATGAACAGCTCGGAGTGTGGCTACGAGATCGAAAGATCCTGCCTGGGGCTGGTATATGTTCCGTGCGAAGGAGTTGAGATCGACGGAGAGATCACCATTCGCTATGAAAAGCATCCATGGCTTGAATGCTTTGAGCTGGACGGCATCAGAGCAACGGTGCCTAAGAGGACGGGGCATGGAACGAAGAATTTCGAAGGATTCGTCAGATCCCTCAGCACGATCTACAGCAAAGCCTACGATGATCATGCGGAGTATCCCGACCCGGAACGGTATTTTGCACATGTCTGCGAATATTTTATCGAACTTTCCCGTGATCCCGACAGAGATAAAATCTTCCGTAAATTCTGCGGTTTTGCCGAAAACATGTGGCGGGAAGGAAACAGCGAAATGTGCAAAATTGCTTTAGGGACTATCTTTTGCATGCTGAAAGATGATACACTCGTATTCAACAAATTCCACGGATCGATCACAGGCGAATTCGCTGAATGGCTAAAGGAGAATAATTATGGCGACTAAAGGAAGTTCAACAGTTTATAAGACGCTGGAATACACATTGCGTGACAGTGATTATGTTGCTTTTAACAGATACCATCTTACCAACAGCAAGGATGGCAAGAGAATTATTCGCAGACAGCAGCTTGTAATGATCATTGCAGCTGCCGGCATCTTTGCCCTGTTCTGTGTTTTCAAGACGAGCCCGAAGATCAGGATACTTGTCGGTGCAATATGCGGATTGTTCGCTCTTTATGCGATCTTCTTCGGAAAGAAGATGGTACTCAAAGCGAGCGAGAGAGCAGCAATGGAGGGCAGTGGAGATCTGGACAGACTTCACCCTGAACTGAACACAGTAACATTCAAGGGAAAATCCTTTTCCGTAGAGACTGAGAGCAGCTCGAACGAGTTCTACTATTCAGATGTATATGCTATCGACATGAATGAAGACGGAATTTATATCTGGGTCAATGCAAGTGTAGCGATGTCTATCCCGACTCATGCATTCAGAACGAGAGCGGAGATCAAGGAAACCTATGACTGGCTGAGAGCCAAATGCGGATTGTAGAAATTTACAAAAATTGCATTGAAAATTGTGAAAAAATAGAAAAATTTTACAAAAAGCTCTTGACTTGATGCGATGCAATCGCTATAGTCAAAGTACAAAGACTTTATTCTATGAAAGGAGCACATTCGCATGAAGAATAATAACATGATGGACATGGGAATGATGGGCATGCGCATGTGCAAAGCCGACAATTAGCATAGGATAGGGTCATGACGAGCTAACACTATGAGATTTCTCATGTTGAAGTATTCAAAGAGGGGGCAGGTCGTTAGGACCGGCCCCCATTTATTTTGTTAACGGTCTGAAGGATCGTTTTGAAAGGAGTTACGCAATTGAGCGAACACATTATCAGCTTACAGGGTGTCACTAAAGAATTTGACACCAAAGGAGGCAAGGTGGTAGCCCTCAAGGACATCAACCTTGACATCGACGAGGGAGATTCCTACGGTATCATCGGACTCTCGGGCGCAGGCAAATCAACACTGGTCAGAACGATCAATCTGCTTGAACAGCCTACTGAGGGCAAGGTGCTCTTCGACGGAGAGAACCTGACAGGACTGAGGAGTAAAGACCTCAACCTCAAGAGAAGAAAGATATCCATGATCTTCCAGCAGTTCAATCTCCTGATGCAGAGAGACGCGATTGGAAACATCTGCTTCCCGCTGGAGCTCGCCGGAGTTCCTAGGGCAGATGCGGAGAAGAAGGCATTGGAGCTTCTCAAGGTCGTAGATTTGGAAGACAGAGCACATTCATATCCTTCTCAGCTATCCGGAGGACAGAAACAGAGAGTAGCCATTGCAAGAGCTCTGGCAAGTGATCCTGAAGTCATCCTCTGTGATGAGGCAACTTCGGCACTCGACCCTAAGACAACAAGAGCCATCCTGGCGCTTCTTAAGAAAATCAATGAGGAACGCGGCATTACACTCGTCGTTATCACTCACGAGATGGATGTTATCAAGCAGCTCTGCAAGAAGGTCGCAGTTATCGAAGGCGGTGAGATCGTCGAATCGGGCAAGGTCACAGACATTTTTGCACAGCCTAAGACACAGGCAGCAAGAAGACTCTTCTTCCCGGACGAGCAGAAAATGGAGCTCGAGAACAGAGGCAAGACGTCTACGAAGAACAGACTGAGGATAGTATACGACGGACGTTCGGCATACGATCCTACCATTGCCAACATGATCATGGAGTTGAGAGCGCCGGTCAATATCCTGTACGCTAACATGGATGTAGTCGGAGATGAGCAAAAAGGCCAGATGGTAATTTGTCTGGCAGATGACGAAAAGATAGCAGATAAGCAGAAAAAATATCTCAAGGAACACGGAGTTAATTTTACAGAGATAAAGGAAGAGGAGGAGTAACATGGATGCAGCAACATTAACAGGCTTGCTCTGGGAAGGACTTCTCCAGACACTGTACATGACAATAATAGCGACTCTGGTCGCTTACATCATCGGACTTCCGATCGGTGTATCCCTGATAGTGACATCGCCTAACGGCATCAAGCCGATAGGCTGGTACAACAAAGTGATGGGATTCATCGTAAACGTAATAAGATCGGTCCCATTCCTTATCCTGATGATCGCGCTCATGCCGTACATCAGAAAGCTGATAGGAACGGGTATCGGAACTTCCGCTACAACAGCAGCGCTGATCGTGGCAGCGGCACCATTTGTAGCAAGAATGGTAGAACAGTCGCTTCTGGAGGTCGATCCGGGAGTAGTAGAAGCGGCGCAGTCAATGGGAGCAAGTAATATGCAGATCATCCGCAAGGTGATGCTCCTCGAAGCGAGACCTTCTCTGTTGAACGGAGCGGCAGTGGCAACGATCACCATTCTCGGATATTCCGCAATGGCAGGTTCCATAGGCGGAGGCGGACTTGGAGACATAGCTATCAGATACGGACTTCACAGATTCCAGCCTGCGATCATGTGGATCACAGTAATAGTGCTGGTAATACTGGTACAGATCATGCAGGAGATAGGCATCAAGGTAGCAGCCAAGCTGGATAACCGCATCAACTAAGTTATTGACTAACAACTCATCATATTACTGAACAACGAAAGGAAAAAGAACATGAAGAACATTAAGAAAGTAAGCATTTTGGCACTCGTTCTCGGACTTGCACTTGCACTTTGCACAGCTTGCGGCGGATCTGAGGCAGACGCAGAAAAGACGATCAAGGTAGCAGCTACACCTGCACCACACGCAGAGATCCTGTATGAAGTTCAGGATGCACTTGCAGCAGAAGGATGGACTCTTGAGGTCGTTGAATTCGAGGATTACGTACAGCCTAACGAAGCAGTAGTAAACGGTGAATGCGATGCCAACTACTTCCAGCACCAGCCATACCTCGACCAGTATAACGCTGAGAACGGCACTGACATCGTAGTCGCAGGAGAGATCCACTACGAGCCGATCGGTGCATACAAGGGAAGCAAGGATGGCTTTGACGCTCTGTCAGACGGAGATAAGGTAGGCGTTCCTAATGACGTTACCAACGAGGCAAGAGCACTTCAGCTCCTCGCAGCTAACGGAGTTATCACTCTGAAGGACGGCGCAGGACTTGAGGCAACAAAGGCTGATATCGTGGACAATCCTAAGAATATTGAGATCGTTGAACTCGAAGCAGCAACTATTCCTGCAGCACTGCCTGATCTGGCGATCGGTGTTATCAACGGCAACTATGCTATCGGTGGCGGTCTGACTGCAGACGACGCGATCGTATATGAGGCAGCTGATTCAGAGGCGGCTGTAACTTATGCCAACATCGTTGCA
>JAKSSO010000035.1 GCA_024403055.1 Mogibacterium sp.
CCGGGAACGGGCTCGAACCGTCGACCTCCAGCGTGACAGGCTGGCATTCTAACCAACTGAACTACCCGGCCGCGACTGGTGGGCGCTATAGGGCTCGAACCTATGACCCCCTGCTTGTAAGGCAGGTGCTCTCCCAGCTGAGCTAAGCGCCCATACTTGGTAGCGGCGACTGGACTTGAACCAGTGACCTTCCGGGTATGAACCGGACGCTCTAGCCAACTAAGCTACGCCGCCACGCTATACAGACTTTTTCAAGTCGCGCTTGATTATATTAACAAAAGATATATGACTTGTCAACACAAACATGCAAATTTATGTTATACTCTATTCATTATGAGACAACCAGACCCTATAGCATTCTCAATAGGTGGACTTGACATCAGATGGTACGGCGTTCTGATAGCAGCCGGCATGTGTCTTTGTGTGCTCATTCTCACCAGGAGATCGAGCCGTTTTGGCATTAAAGAAGACGATATCCTCGACACCTGCCTGTGGATGCTGCCGATCGGAGTCATTGGAGCTAGAGCATACTATGTGCTTTTCAACCTTAATTATTACCACAGCCTGAGACAGGCCCTCAACATCAGAGCCGGAGGACTCGCGATCCACGGCGGCATCATTTTCGCAGCGCTCACTGTCATCTTCGTATGTAGGCACAAGAAGATCAGTACGCTGAACATGCTGGACCTGATCATGTCCGTTTTACCGCTCGGCCAGGCTATCGGACGCTGGGGCAATTTCTTCAACGGTGAAGCACACGGCGGACCAACCAATCTTCCGTGGGGTATATGGGTAGACGGCGTCAAGGTACACCCTACCTTCCTCTATGAATCGATATGGTGCCTGCTCCTCTTCATCTTCCTTTCATGGTGGATAAAGGACAGACGCACTTTCAGGGGTCAGATCGTCTGCATGTACGCTGCTCTGTATTCCGTGGAGAGATATCTCGTGGAAGGACTGCGTACAGACAGTCTCATGATCGGTCCATTCAAGCAGGCTCAAGTTCTGAGTCTGGTGGTTATAATCGGATCCGTAATAATGTATAATTACTGGAGAAAAAAATGCCCGATAAAGGAGTTTTAAGATATGAAGCTGGGAATTGTAGGATTGCCTAACGTTGGCAAGAGCACTTTGTTTAATGCGATCACCAAAGCAGGCGCCGAGGCTGCGAACTATCCGTTCTGCACCATCGAGCCTAATGTCGGAGTCGTAACGGTTCCGGATGAGCGCGTTACCAATCTCTCGAATATTTATCATTCCAAGAGAACCATCTATACAACTATCGAGTTCAGCGATATCGCAGGTCTCGTAAAAGGCGCTTCCAGGGGTGAAGGACTCGGCAACAAGTTCCTCGGACACATCCGTGAGGTAGAAGCCATCGTTCATGTTGTAAGATGTTTCGATGACCCTAACGTAGTTCACGTTGACGGCAAGATCGATCCGATCAATGATATCGAGACCATCAACACCGAGCTGATCATTGCAGACATGGAAGTCCTCGAGAGAAGGATCCAGAAGACTGAGAAAGTTGCCAAGGCTGACAAATCCGCAAATGCCGAGCTGGCCATCCTCAAGACCGTATATGAAGGACTCGGTGAAGGCAATGTTGCTCGCAAGCTCGACCTCGACGAGGAAGAGACCGCTTTCGTAAAGACACTTGACCTGCTTACATTCAAGCCTGTCATCTATGCTGCAAATGTTTCCGAAGACGAGATCGCAGACGGAGACAATGACCACGTCAAAGCAGTAAGAGAATATGCCGAGGCTGAGGGTTCAGAGGTCGTTGTTATCTGCGCAAAGATCGAAGCTGAGCTGGCAGAGCTCGAAGACGATGAGCGTGCAATGTTCCTCGAGGACATGGGTATCGAAGAAGCCGGCCTGGACAAGCTGATCAAGTCATCATACGCATTGCTCAATCTCATCTCCTTCCTCACAACCGGAGAAGACGAGACAAGAGCATGGACCATCCGTCGCGGAACACTGGCACCACAGGCTGCCGGCAAGATCCACACTGACTTTGAGAAGGGATTCATTCGTGCAGAGACCATCGCATATGACAAGCTGATGGAATGTGAAGGCAAGCTTTCAGCAGCCAAGGAACACGGCTGGCTCCGTTCAGAAGGCAAAGAGTATGAAGTAAAAGACGGTGACGTCGTTCACTTCCTCTTCAACGTATAAAAGTTCGCAGTACAGACGATGAAAGTATTCACTCGCGATTACTCAATAAAGCATTATGATTCGCCCCTCTGGGGCGAATATTTTAATGGTCTGAAACCATGTGTGCTGGATATCGAGGCTACCGGCCTTGACCCGCAACGCTGCAAGCTGGTCCTGATGGGCCTGCTTACCGAGACGGAAAACGGACTGAGAGGGACACAGTTCCTCGCAGAGAATCACTACGAGGAAAACCGTGTTCTCGAGGCAACGATGAAATTCCTGCACGACGAAGGCATCGATTATATTATCACTTTCAACGGGCTGCGTTATGACGTTCCTTTCATCAACACCAGGCTGCACAAGCTCGGCTATGAAGATGAAATGAACATCTATGATTTTGACCTGTATCGTTTTCTGCGCAAATGCAGCGTGCTTCCTGACAGGATGGATTCACTGAGTCAGGCATCTGTCGAGCGCTACTTCGGGATCGCATCAGACAGAAAAGATACCATCAGCGGCCGCGAAAGCGTTGCTCTGTTCGACGAATATGCCGTGACCGGAAATTCGACAATAGAAAAAATCATCCTCACCCACAATCGCGAAGATGTACTGCAGTTGTACAAGCTGCTCATGCTCGCAGGCAATGATGATTTTGATGAATTATTAAAGAATGAATTTCGTTCTTCTGACTGCAAGGCATTTCATGCAGCGATCGCAAAATACGGATTCCCGATATGCAATGGCGGCAGATGCGCAAGACCTTCGCTGAACACCTCCAAAATGACTCTGCGTATCTCAGGCGACCAAATCAGCAACCCTGTCACAGCAGCTTATTATCCGGACATCGACAGCAGCGTAAGCGCAGTTTTCAACGCTGTGAGCAGAAGCTACGAGATCTCGTTCCCGATCGAAAAGCATAACAGCGAGTGTTTTGTGGATCTCAGTTCCCTCGGACTCAGCGGCCTGAGAGACAGCGATGCTGTCGGCAGATATCTTATTCTCAATCCACGCACCATCAATGTTCTCGCCCGGGAACTGGTCGCAAAATACCAGCCCTATATTAGTGAATAGTATTTACCGCATTGAATAGTATTTACATAAATGAATAGCACTTACATCTTACCGCGACGTTTCTTCGCGGTTTTCTTTTTCATGATCGAGAAACCGAAGAATCCGAGTGGTTTGCTCTGCAGCTTGTAGTACTTGCCATGGGTAAATCCGACAAGCCCCATCTTTCCGTAATCGTACGCACCCTTCTCGTCAACATATTTCTCATCTATGTGCACGGCAACGATCTCTGCCAGGAACATGACATGAGAACCAAGCTCCTTAGCTTCGACTACCTTGCATTCAAGATTTACAGGCGATTCAGCAATGAGAGGACACGCAACTTCATCAGCAGCCTCCTTGTGAAGGCCAAGTTCTCTGAATTTGTCAACGTCCCTTCCCGACTTCACTCCGCAGAAATCCATCGCCTTGACGAGTTCTTCAGTAGTGACATTGATAACGAATTCGCCACGTTCCTTAATGATCTCATATGAGTGACGTGACCTCTGCAGTGAAACATATGTCATCGGAGGATTGGAATTCACGATTCCCGTCCATGCGATCGTTATGATATTGCTCTTGTCCATGTCTCCGCAGCTCACCATCACCGTCGGCAGTGGCGCCATAAGCGGGCCCGGTTTTGAATTGATCTTCATTTCTTGCCTCCCATTGTCTTTTCATGAATATTGTAAGCAATTATTCGGCAATTATCAATTGCCTGTGTGCTATAATAGGCCCATGACTGACAAAAGATTTTTCAAAATGCCGGAGCTGCTGGCCCCGGTCGGCGGATGGTCACACCTGTCCGCTGCAATAAACAACGGAGCTGATGCTGTCTACATGGGCGGCTCGGCTTTTAATGCAAGGATTTACGCAGAAAACTTCACCAGGGATGATCTGCCAAGAGCCATCGACCATGCTCATGCTCACAATGTCAAAGTCTATATTACTCTCAACACGCTGATCAAGGACAGCGAGCTGACAAAGGCTTTCGAATATGCGGCATGGCTCTACGAGATCGGCGCAGACGCCATCATCATTCAGGACATGGGCCTTGCCCGCATGCTGCACAAGTATCTGCCTGACTTCCCGATGCATCTTTCGACGCAAGGCACTGTTTACAATACACATGCGCTCGGACTGGTGTCGGAGCTCGGTTTTACGCGTGTCGTACCGGCCAGAGAGCTCAGCATGGAAGAAATTGATGAACTCTGCAGCTATTGCAGCACTCTGCAAGTCGGACCTTCCGGCGCTCCACTCGAGACAGAAGTCTTCGTTCATGGTGCACTCTGCATGTGTTATTCAGGACAGTGCCAGCTGAGTCGCGGACTCAGCACCAGGGGCGACAGCAGAAGCGGAAATCGCGGTACCTGTGCGCAACCTTGCAGACACGCTTATACGGATGATAAGGGTGAACGCAGCTATGCACTGAGTCCTAAGGACATCTGCTTCATTAAACAGCTCCCTGAGCTCATCGCTGCAGGCGTTGACTCGTTCAAGATCGAGGGGCGTATCAAAACTCCTGAATACGTTGCGGTGGTCACACGCCTTTACCGCAAATATATGGATCTGTATGCTGAGCTGCTGGCATCCAACAACGGCGATCACGAGGTCGCACGCGCAGCCTACAAAGTCAGAGAGAAGGATATTCAGTATCTTAAGCAGGCTTTCAACAGAGGCGGCTTTACTACGGCTTACCTCTACGGCAATCCGGGTCAGGACATACTGTCCGGGACCAGCCCTAAGAATCAAGGCTTGCTGATCGGCCGTGTCGTTGCCATCATCGACAGCGAAGCCAAAGCAGCAGACATGGAAGAACGCCGTGCCGTTCGCGGTGCTCTCAAGAGAGGAAAAGTCCTCGCTTGCGTCAGCCTTGTAGGAAATGCAGAACTCACAATGGGAGACGGCATTGAATTCCGCGGCGACACCCCTGATTATGACAGCAACCCTATCGGAAATGTCACGACCTTCGTCAAAGGGATCGGTCAGAACAGCTTTATCGTCGGTGACTTTGACGAAGGATTTGAGATAGGAGATCTTGTATACAAGGTCACTGATAAGAGGCTGCTCGAAGCAGCCATGGACAGATCAGAGAAAAAACTGCCTGTTACTTTTGCTCTCACAGCAAGGATCGGCCAGTACCTGTCGCTGATCATGACAGATGTGAAATCCGGCTTCAGCACTGAGCTGATCGCGGACCACATCGTAGAGAAAGCCAACAAGGTGGCGACCGAAGAAGATCGCATCATCGGGCAACTCTGCAGACTCGGCGATACTGTTTTTGCCGCAGACGCCAACAGCTGTGACGTTCAGCTCGACGACGACGCCATGGTGCCCATTTCTCTCATCAACCGCATGAGAAGAGAGTGTGCTGAGAGACTGCTCGCAGAGAGGATCGATAAGATCAAGCTGGCAAGAAAGCCGCTGTCTCGCGCAGAGATAGATGTTATCGCTTCAGGTGAAATGCTGGGAGTTCCGGAAGACAGATCAGGATCGGCGGATGGCGCGAACAGAATGTCGAATGGCGCTTCCGCGGACTCTAAAGCTGCGGCCGTTCAGATAAGAAAGCCTGTCCCTGTTGAGGAATTCAACGGCGTTGGCACACCTTACATTCTCAATGTCAGCAAAGGCAACCTGGACAAATACATAGAAGAAAATTTTGATACGATAGTTGAGACTGTCAGGGAAAGTGGCATCCTGATAGGAAATCTCGGATGGATCCGCCAATTCCTGGACGCAGACGTAACAGTATATGCAGACTACGGACTGAACATTTTCAATGCGCAGGCCGCCAAGCTCTTCCGCGAGCTTGGTCTCGTGATCTACATGTACTCGCACGAGACCGGTATCTCCGATACCCGCGGCCTGCCGCTGATGATCACCGAGCATCCTGTCGAATCCGAATACCTTGTCGACCGCAAAGGCGCAAAACACACAGTCAAATGCGCTGCATCAGGCGATAAGTACCTCATTTACTAATGAATTATCAGTAAAAAGAAAGAAAACATTCCGGAACACCTCCGGAATGTTTCTTTTTGCTGATTTTGAAATTGTAATTGCAGGAGCAGAGGCCAGCTTTTGTGCCGCCGCTCTTGCATGGCTATTTTAGGTCGACAGGAGCAAGAGCAATTTTTTACAGATTTGCTCTTGCCTTCATTTTTTCCAAATTATCAGTTTTCTGATCTTTTGTAATTTTAAATGCAGGAGCAGACGCTCTTTTTCCGTCGTTTGCTCCTGCATTTCCCATTCTGAATTTCGCAGATTTTACGCACTATATTGATTTCTGTCGAAAAATCGACAAGAGCAAGCCCCGTTTTTATAGCTTTGCTCTTGCACGTCTACTTTTTGCTGACAAGAGCAGCAACGATTTTTCAGTGGTTTGCTCTTGCACGCTCATCGATACTCTTACATGCTCGCCGTTATTCTTGCCCGCATATACTTGCTCACTTGCTCCTACCTGCTAGTTGTTATGCAGGAAACCCGACACTCTCTTGTAGAGTATGAATGTCAGCAGTGCGTTGATGCCGGCTTTCAGCAGATTGAACGGCAGGATAACAGTCGGAATCATGGCCATGACTGCTTTGACCGGAGTTCCCATGTAAAGCGGCGTGATCAGAAGATTGAGTCCGCACATGATCACTGTAGTTGCAACAACGCCAACCACAAGGCATGCAACAGCCCTCTTCTTGGTCTTATGCTTTTTGTAAAGCAGGCCAATAATGATAGCAACGATTCCGGTCGCAACGAAATGCATTATGAATCCGTACAGTCCATCGCCACCAAGAACAAACGCCTGGATCAGGCATACGACCAGTGTGACCAGAACGCCTGCAACCGGACCGTAAGCGAATGCCGTGATGTAGATCGGCAGATCGGCCGGATCATAAACCAGGAAAGGTGCCGGCGGGAAAGGTATTCTTACGATGAGCAGCAGGACAATTGATATTGCTGTCATCATTGCCAGCTTTGCGAGCATCTTTGCTCCGATAACTGAGTTTTCTTTTTTCATGTGACAATTCCTCCTTAGTGGAATCTGTCAGGAGCATAAAAGGCCTTGTTACATAACAAGGCCTCGCATTACAAACATGATATTTGCAATCGTTTCTTTCATCCGGACTATGACCGTCGGTGCCGGAATTTCGCCGGCTCAGCTTTCGCTCGTGGACTATTACCACCGGTGTGGACTCTCACCACGCCCTGAAACAGATTTTATTTTGTAATAACAGTATAGCACATCCCCGCTGCAGGCGTTGTACTCAAATCCGAACAATTACTCGCCTCTCTTCTTAACATCCTCCTCGATGTTAGCTTTCCACTCAGCACCAATCGAGCTCATGTCTGCCGCATTCCTCATGCTCATGACAGCATCACCAACAGTTTCGTAGTTGAGTCTTGTGCCTCTTCTGTCGGATTTGTATCTTACAGCGCGCTCCGCTCTGATGCCGAGCCTTGCACCTTCTGCAACCGCATCAATATTGGCGCCCATGAAAATGAACTCCCAGCCATACTTTTTCTGCTCAGTTTCGATCATCTTCTTGATGTCGCGATATCCGTACTCGCAGCTGGAATTCTCCATGCCGTCAGTGATGATAACGAAAATCACCTTCTCAGATCTTGCCGATTCAGGCAGATTCCTCTGTACCGAAACTTCCTTCTGGATCGCAGTACCAACCGCATCGAGCAGTGCAGTTGAACCGCCCGGAACATACTGTCTCTCATCCATCGGAGCAATATCATTAATATTGAATCTGTCGTGGATCAGTTTGATCCTGTCATTAAACAGCAGCGTAGTCACAGTGACGTCTCCATCATTAGCCTTCTGCTTGTCTATCATCGAGTTGAATCCACCGATAGTATCCTCGGTCAGGCTGTACATCGAGCCACTTCTATCAAGTACAAATACCAGTTCTGTTGATCCCTTTTTCATGTTGTTTCTCCTTTCGCTTCTCTAAGCATTATTGATTACATGCTTATGATAGCGATTTTCGGGGAGAAAACGGTCAACCGACGGTAGACATTTTCGCTTATTTCATCGATGCAAACTGGCTGAGCGCCGCCAGCTTTGCCTCAAATATCTCCGCAGGTATAAGTGCAAATCCTTCATCATCGTCGCTCATCAGGATCAGGCGTGCGCCCTCCATCAGGCCAAAATGATCTCTGGCCGCTTTCGGTATCACGATCTGTCCGCGTTCATTGATGATCACAGATCCCCAGACATTCTTGCCCTTGGGTGCAGGTACCATGTTCCTGCCTTCCACCTTCGCCGTCTTCATCAGACTGTCGATCGTAACGCCATAGAAATCGGCGAGAAGACTGCACTTCTCGATATCAGGGACGGTCTTGCCGGACTCCCATTTTGCATAAGCCTGGCGTGAGATCCCGATCTTCTCTGCGATCTCCTCCTGTGATAATCCCCTGATATTTCTCAGCATTATCAGATTGTCTCTCAGCATTTTCCTACTCCTCTGATCACAAATCTATTACTTCAAAACTGTCGCATGACCTGCGATATGATAAAAATGTAAAGATAACATAGCAGCATGCTCCGGCGAGCAGAGTCGCCAGCTGGAGGCCGATGTGCTCGGAACCGAATGCATTCAGCACAGCCAGCCCCGGAATATGATGCAACGCCTCCGCAACTCCGATTATAACAAAACATACAATGATATATGTGATAAACGGTTTGCCCGTCTTGTAGGCCGTCTTGAAAAAGCCACCGATAAATATCAGATTGAACATTCCGAACAGCAGGAGTGCCATTCCCAGCGCGAAAAAGTTCGCATTCATCAGCGCATTGGTTCTATACAGCTCAGCTTCGGCAAAAGCAGTCATCCTCAGCAGCACAGCGATCAGCATCAGCACCCATCCGCAGAGTTCGATGCAGCACGAGAAGGCAAAACGCCCCTTCACAATGTCCTTTTTGGCGATCGGCAGAAGAGCCGAGAAAACAATATCATTGGCCTCCCTTGCATACTGGAAGCTCTGGTACAGGCCAAGTGTCACAAAAAATTCGCCGCACAGTACCGGATATCCCGGCAGGAAAAACATCAGCCCGAAAGCAATAAAGAAAAATGCCAGCGGAGAAGCACTCAGCTTCATCTCCTTCATCAAGATATTACGCATTTGTCTCACCCCTTTCCAGTCTCAGGAAAGTCTCTTCCAGGCTCTCATTCGGCTGCGAAAATTCGTTGCAGAATTCGTCTCTGGACATGGCCGCAACGATCTTCCCGTGCGAGATATAAACGATGTCATCCGCGCACTTTTCGATATCCGATATGATATGCGTCGAGAAGAAGATCGCCACACCCTCAGCACTTATCCTGTCAAACAGTTCCAGCAGCTCGTCCCGCGAGAACGGGTCGAGCCCGCTGGTAGGCTCATCCAGGATGAGAGCCTCCGCTCCGTGAGACAGAGCGAAGAGCAGATTGCACTTGACCTTCATGCCCTCCGAAAGCTCAAGCGCAGACTTCTCCTCATCCAGCTCGAACATTTCCAGATAGCGTCTGTACAACTCCTCGTCCCAGTTCTCGTAGAAGGACTTCATAACATCCGCTATCTCGCGTATCTTCCTGCGCGGATACCAGTTGACAGTCCCCGTGGAATATCCGATACGCTGCTTGATCGCAGCCTCGTTACCCCGCAGGGGCATTCCAAAATATTCGATATCACCGCCATCAGGATGCACCATGTTGAGCATCGATTTGATAGTGGTCGTTTTACCCGCACCGTTCCGGCCGATAAAACCGGTGATGCGCCCTCTTTCAAGAGAAAAAGAAATCATATCCACTTCAAATGACGGATATGATTTCTTTAAGTTCCTTATTGTAACAATACTCATGTCTTCCTCCGTAAAATCTGATCCTTCAGAATATTCAGATTAATATGAAATATATGAATATTGTAACCATCGGTTGCGTCCGCATCTACCAACCACAGATACCAAAATCGCATGATAAATGTCATCTTTGGTTGCCTTTACCGGCGAGCCCGGCGGACACACCGACAAGTCCCGGTTTGCGCCTGCTTATTTCGGCAGCTTCCATACGACCTTGCTCAGGCAATCAAGCAGATCCATGTTGAATACACCGCACTCCTCGTTGTTGATCATGTTGAGCGCCTTCAATCTAGGAATGGCATCTCTGTAAACGCGCTTGGAAGTCAGTGCGTCATAGCAATCCGCAAGTGAAACGATCTGAGCCGAGATCGGGATCTCATCGCCTTTGAGACCGTCAGGATAGCCTCTGCCGTCGTACTTCTCATGATGCCAGCGGCAAATCTCCTTGGCGTATCTAAGGTATTCAGGATCCAGATCCTCAGGGATATTATCAAGAATGGTAACACCATTCACTGTGTGCGTCTTCATGATATCAAACTCTTCTCTGGTGAGCTTGCCCGGCTTGAGCAGAATGCTGTCCGGGATCATGATCTTGCCGATGTCATGCAGCGCACTTCCGTTAGTGATATAACGGATCGACAGAGGATCCAGACCATATTCAGGGTAATCCTGCATCAGCTGATTGCACAGCAGCTGGGTAAGATCCTTGACACGCTTTACATGCTCGCCACTGTCGACATCCCTCGCCTCGATAACGTTGGCGATAACCGTCGTAAACGTCTCTTTGACTCTTTCGAAATTTTCTTTTTCCTCTGACAGGCCATCTCCATCGCTCATCAGGATCTGGCGTATCTCCTGTCCTTCTATTCCCAGGAAAATCTCATGTCTGTCCTCTTGAGAAAAGGCCTTCAGGAAAGTCGCCTTGTTGAATGTATCCTGGCCTCCGTTTGAATTCACTCTATAGACCAGAGAGAACGCATTCTTGGTTTTCAGTTCTTTGAGAACATTAGCAAGTGCGAATTCTCGTTCAACACGTATCCTGTCCTCCGGCATTACATTAAGCTGGACCGATGCGTCCAGCAGCTCTTCATAAGGAAGCGAACCCGTCAGCCTGGCGATCCTTCTGTAATCGCCCACTGCACCAAGTGTCTTGACTTCATGAGTATCAGCATTGATGATAAATGCTGCCTCATAGGAACCCGCGATCGCATTTACCAGGTCTCCATTATCCTTCGCCTCATTGGCGATACCGTGTTTATAAATGATAACAAGTGCAAGCACAGGTGCCACGCAGTTGAGATCGAGTCCCCATGCCGCCTGTAACACTCCGCCGATAAGCACAGGTACGCAGAACCGCGCGAGAACTCTGTACTTTTTCTTCAGATAAATTCTGTCCTCATGTGCCGCACAGTACATCGCACATCCGCATCCAAGTATCAGGTAAATAAACTTGATGACCACGTCAATGAAGAACAGACTTCCGCGAATATACTCTCCGTTCTCAATAACAAAGAGAAAACCGGTCATGGATGTTGTAACAACATAAAGCACGTCGATCACAAGCGGCAGCAACAGCAGCAGCATTCCGCTTTTTCGCTTGAAAAATTTAATGTTGAGTGTCTCTATCGTGAAAAGCGCCCATGCGAACACACCGACGATCTCGGCGATAAAGTACATGATATTAACTATATACAGAAGATTTACGTCACGCCAGTTCAAATATGCCAGCACGCCCCATGTGCAATCCATCAAAATGATCAAGGCAGTCATCAGGTATACAGTCTCCAGACTTCCCGACAACTGTTTTTTTGCACTGCCGACATATGTCAGAATGAGCACTGCCAGACATAACACATGAAATAAGATCAGATATGACACGGCCCCCACATCCTTTCAAACAGAAACGCTCTGTATTTTGTCAAATGCTTTAATGTTTTGGTTTATATCTTCCGCTCTCAAAAGAGCCTCCCCTGGAATCTCCCGCGAAGAACACGAACAGATTGAGCAATGCGGTACTGATCAGAATTCCTCCGATGATGTCTGTCAGCCAGTGAGCTCCGCAGAGAAGTCTTCCTACAAGAGTTACTGCCAGCACGATCAGACAGATCGTCTGAAGAGTGATGCGCAGTCCCTTGTTCTCAATATAGCGTTTGAGCACGATAGCCGTACTTGCCATTACTGTGATCGTCAGAACAGTGTGTGACGACGGGAACGATGCCTCAGGAAGAGTGAATCCCGGCAATACGATTGGTCTGTAATTAATGATCACTTTCTCGAAGAAGGCATACATTCCGAGGTCAATGGCATAAAGTCCGCCAAGAGCATAGATGGCTCTGTCGACCTCTGCGAAGCTTCTTCTCTTTATCAGCTGGACAAGTCCCACGAATGCGAATACTGCCACATGACTGAGAGCAAAATATCCCAGATAATTCGTAATGTCGTAGAACAGCATGTTCACACCAATCAGCTCCGCATATTTTGCATTCAGATGCGAGAATCCAACACTGGTTCCCGCCGGTCCGATAACGCCGACATCGAATCTCTTGACAGCTACGATAAACGCTAAAAACAGTATTAAAAATATAATTCCTACAATAAGATTTCCTTTTTTCTTCATCACAAGCCCTTCTTACTTCTTATATTCTGCGACTTTAGTATACTCCTCATCACCGCTGTCAGCAAACAGCTGTCTTTCGAACAGAACGCCGTTCTCCGCCATGCATATCTCAAGTATGCACAGGAAGATGCCGATATCGATCCTGTTGAAATACGAAGCTTTCGCAGGGGACATTATCCCCACTCTCGACTGCTTCTTATACCTGTGGACTGTCAAAGTCCCTCCGCTATTGTTAACATACCACGGCTGTGAATTGCATGCACTCGGTGCAAAACGTGCGATCTCACCGACTCCCATCGTGTCGCCGGCCCAGATCTCATCGAGAGGCTTGCGCTTTGCCTTAAATAGGTCTCTCCTATAAAGAGTCTCGTTTTTGGCCTTATGGACCGCGATCATGATAACAAATTCAAGTCCTTCGTAAATTTCTTTGTCCGGTCTGCCAATTCCGTACCATAAAGTGCCGATATTGCGGTTCACCAGCCACAGATCCAGCTGCTCACCGAGGTATCCGGCATTCATAAGGTAGTTTTCCTTCTTCTCGCTGTATATGAGAATACAGTATTCCGCATCCCTCTTGAAATTTACCTTTTCAGTCGGCACGATCCTGATCGCAGTGCGAATATCAGGATACAGACTTTCGAAGGCTGTGAACGCTTCGCCGATATCCGCAAGCTCCGTCTCGCTTATTCTGTCCGAACCGACACCTCTGAACAGGTGAAAGGATTTTCTTTTGAAAATCGTCTTATAAAAATCATTATTCATCATATTACCTGCTGCGCCATTTCCGTTAATGTATCGCCGGTGATCCTGTATACAGTCCAGTCACTCATCGGCTCCGCTCCAAGTGACAGATAGAAATCGATGCTCGGCCTGTTCCAGTCGAGACACCACCACTCGAGTCTGCCGCAGCCCCTCTCGACTGCGATCCTTGCCAGCTCCTTAATAAAGTGCAGTATCAGCGGTACATCTTTTCTTTCTGCCATTCTGAAACTCATAACTGTTCCTTTCTATGCATCCCGATGGTTCTCTGAGTATTTTCTCAG
>JAKSSO010000036.1 GCA_024403055.1 Mogibacterium sp.
TATCGCACACGGCCAGTTCGCTCTGGCTGTATCCTGATAAAAGGCATTACATAAATTGCGAACTACTGAATCTTTATCTTCCTCAGATATATCGCAACCAGCAATTGCTTTCAATGGATAATCTTCACCATCAATTACTGACTTGATGCAAAGTAATTCATACAGACGCTTTCCGCTTGCAAATTCATTAGAAATCAGATTCAGCATTTTTTCTGATTCTTCCGAAATTCGAATGGAATAATCAGATTCATACTGACGGAGGAAAGAATAATACGATCCTTTTGCATTGATTATCTTCATCACATCAACAGAGCCATACTCTTCAAAGTCTGACATCGATGGTATATGTCCCAATCTGTATTTAAGGTTCTTATATGACTCTTTTAGAATTTCCATCGAATTGGTCCTGGCACTATCAATCGACTCATATATCCTCTTACGGGTTATTTCGTCAAAGTGAATGCTTGAATTGCCTGGAATAACTCTCGATCCCGAAGATACATATCTCCTCATATTATCCTTGTTGTAGCTTCTATCTCCCGATAAGGCGATTGGAATCATAAAGTTGTTGCTGTAGTTACCTATAAAATCCAGAACCACAACATATTCCTTGTCCTTAAACTTTCTAAGGCCTCTTCCCAGCTGCTGCACAAAAACAATTGGGGATTGCGTAGGTCTAAGCATTACCACCTGATTGATTTCAGGGATATCAACTCCCTCATTAAAAATGTCAACCGTAAAAATGTAATCTAACGCATTCTCATCATCAGGCCCGGTTAAACGTTTTATTGCATCCTCTCTGGCGGCTTGATTATCTACACCCGAAAGGTCTACCGTTCGATATCCACGAGCATTGAATTTCCTCGATAATTCTGCAGCTTCGGCATTTCTGCTGCAGAATATTAATCCCTTAACTCTATCACCGCTATATCCATAATACTTAATCTTCTCGTTTATATGATCGACACGATTATCCAATACGAGATAATTAAACTCGGTTGTGTCACTAATTGTCTTTCCATTCACTTCAAGATCTGTTATTCCAAAATAATGGAACGGACACAGCATATTGCCTTCCAATGCCTGGTTAAGTCTTATTTCATATGCAATGTTATGGTCAAAATATGCGAAGATATCAAAGTGGTCAGGACGCTCAGGACTTGCCGTCATTCCAAGGTATAGTTTTGGCTCAAAATACGATATTATCGTTTGATGCATTCCGCCTTCAGCGCCCGCTCTATGTACTTCGTCCACAACAATAGCGTCAAATGTGTCCCTATCAAATTTATGCAGAGTCTCTTCCTGGTACAACGTATTAACTGTTGCAAAGATCAAATCTGCATCATAATCCTTTTCTGAGCCCGTTAGCATTCCATAGGTTCGGGTATCACCAAAAATTCTACGATAGCTCTTCAAAGCCTGCCTTGCAATCTCCTCTCTATGAACCATAAAGAGAACTCTGCGTGGCTGCAAAATCGAATCACGCATTGCAAAAGCAGAGGCATATGTTTTACCCGTTCCAGTAGCCGAAATAAGTAATGCTCTCTTCTGCCCATCTTCAATGAGTTTATTAAGATTATTTACGAACGAAACCTGCATTTCATTAGGTTCTAATTTGTATGCTGCAAGTTCAATTGCTTCTGCCTGTCGTGAAATGGCCTTTTGGCGTTCATACATCAAGGTGTATGTTTCGATCCATTCATCCAGGTTGTATGCATCATCCCACAGATGATTGAACTCATCCTTCATTTCCTTAGCATAGGCGCCACTTTCAGTTGAAACGACCTTAATGTTCCATTCCTTATTTACTGTAAGCGCTGCTATTGTAAGATTTGAGCTTCCGACAATGATTTTGTAAATCTCATCATCATGGAACATATATCCTTTAGTATGAAACCCCGCACCATTATCGCCGGTTACGTACATTTTTACTTCAACATTGCTGAGATCATTAAGCTTTCTCAAGGCCTTAGGCTCACTAAAACACAAATAATCCGTAGTAAGGATCTGTCCTTTAACACCTCTCGCCTCAAGTTCTTTTAATGTCTGAAGCAGCGGTGTAATACCACCTTCTGTAATGAAAGCAACGCTAATTTGGAACTCATCACAATGCATAAGTTCCTGCTCAATTGTGGATATTACTTTCTTTCCTTCCCTGTAATCATTAGTAATAAACTGAGGTCGGTAGTCCAGCTCAGAATACTGCTGATGATCAATAAAAGCTGTTCTTAATCCATCTTCAATAAGGGTTAGATTGCTCATAGTTTTCTCTCTTCATGTTTTGAAAATGCACTTTTACAGGATAATTATAACACAGGGCAACAATTCTTCGTGCACCAATTATGTGGTCAAGTCTGCAGGCAAAAAAGATGAGCCGAAGCTCATCTTTTTTTCTCTTTTGCCATTATGCTCAGCGTATACTATTTATTCATCAAATGCTGATGCCATATTGCTTATTGACTCTACAAGCCCTCCGGACAGAGCATTCAGCACATCCTTGTTTCCATCGACTGAGTCAACAAGCCATTTGTCATCTTTCTTTATTAACGACAGTGTTGCATAATCTGCATTTCTGCAGCAGCTTCAACAGTTTTATTATTCCTATGCCTTCAGCTCTCCTTCTGTCACAGGCAACGGGCCCTGCACGGGATCATAGATCGCAAGTGCGGAGATCCGCATCTGATATGGCAGTTTCTGATCCAGAAGGAATCGGATTTTCTCGTATACATCATAACGAGTCATCGGTTTTCTGTCCATAAGCTCGTATTCTCATAGTTTTCTCCGTGTCTAAAATCCGTCTTTAGCCCTTAATATCCGCGTTATTATATAACATGAAACATGATACTGATAGACAAGTTGTGTTCTTTAAATAAAAATCAACGTGTTTATCCATTATAGTCGGGATCTATCTCTTTCTGACCGGATGCCTGATCACTGTTTTCCACTTTTCAGGGGCTACTTTTCTTGCGTCCGAAAGATATATCTCATGGTGCATCCTGGTCTCAGAGAAGTCATTTTCGTACCCGTTTTCATCAAGATATTTATTCATTATCTCAACTGTTGCAGGTTCGTCATCGAATGGACCGTGATGCATGATCTGAACGCACAGGCCTTCATCGATCGTAAGCAGCTCTGCCGCACTGCAATCAAGCTTCTTCTTTTTCGTTGCAGTCTCAACGGCCCAGTCAAAATCGGCTCTGCTAATGAAATCCGGCAGTCGTATAAGCGATATCCAGCAGAATGTCGATTTGTCGCTATAATCGACGCCCTCAACTCCTTCCTGCCACCAGAAGCCCTCAAGAGGCGGGACAACATATTCAAAGAATCCCTCGATCCGGTAGTCCGTCTTATAACTCATCTTGAGAGTATATGCAACTGCATACAGCACGCTGATCGCCTGCTGATATGCACCGCCCTCCTCGTTAGGATCACCTTTGCCGCGAACAGCTATGTAATTTGCCTTTGGAACTTCAACTATACCCGGCTTGTTCTTCGGCATGTAAAATTCCTTATATTCTTTCTTAAAATCAAACGCCATTTCTTCCCCTCCATGCAGTTCCTGATTTGAATATCTTCGTATATAAAGCAAATCTCTGCCTACCTCAGATATAAAGGAAGACAGAGATCGATCACTATTCTGTTTAGGGCGTGACGCATTATGTTCTACAAATCCGCCGATCACTTGCCCGCCGATTTCTTGTCACGCCGATCCCTTGTCAAGCGATTTAAGGGGTCATTCATGCCATCAGTCCATTCCAGGCACAATATTTCACTGCAAAAACCATCAATTAAGGGGTCTTACATGCCGTCGGTCCATTTGAGGCACAATTTTTCCGTCATATGCCGCATCAACGACCTCTCTACTGTGCCTATTTTCCGGAAGGTGTGCTTTTACCCCTTAATCAGTGGTACAAGCACCTCGATTTTGTGCCTATTCTCACGAATCGAGCGTTTTACCCCTTAAAACCCGGTCCAAAGGGTCATTCCAATGGCTCGCCTGGCAATTCGTTCGGTCCAGCAGCTCCATCCAGCGACTCGCTCGGCAGTTCGGCCGATTCAGAGGTGGCCGATTCAATGGCTCGCCCGGCAGTTCAGCCCGGAAGACAGACCCTCTATTATTTATTGATATCCGACAGCTTGAATTTGTTTATGCGCCGCAGTGCTATCTGCATCATTGTAAGCGAAAGCACGCTGCTGACAGCTGCACCGATAATGCAGGATTTCCAGTCGACCGACTTGATAAAGTATGAAACACTGCTCTCAAATGAATGTATGGAGGCTGCGCCCATGATCGTTCCGAGAACGAGTCCCAGAAGAATTCCTACAATGGTCATCACGATGGTGTCGCGATATATGTACTGACGCGCTGACTTGTTGCTGAAGCCGTTGATCATCATTACGATGATCTCCTTCTTCTTCTCGTCAACGAACATCGTATACAGATTGAGCAGCACCAGCAGCGCCATGATTATCGCCAGTATCAGATAGGTCGCAACAAGAGCCTTTGATACGCTCGTGAATGAGTTGAAGAACTCTGTTGAATCTGCAAGGTAGTTACCGGTCGATACATATCCCTTGACATCGGTGAATTCATTATCCAGCGATGTATTCTCATCTCCCGTGAATATGAAGAGAGCATTTGCCTGCGGCTCCTCTCCCCAGGCCGTACGATAAGCGTCCGGTGAGATTATCAGCTGCACCCTGGTCAGATAGTACTCAAAGAATCCCGATATCTTCAGGTTCCTCTCTACGCCGGTCGCATCGACTACAATTATTTCATCTCCGGACTTGGCTCCGTATTCCTCCGCATAGGATGCATTCATCCATACACCACTTTCGGTATTGGCATCTGCATCATCGATCGGAAGGATAGTAACAAAATCGCCGAAATTCTCCTCCGTAGGAACGAAGTAGTTCATGAACAGTCGCTGACCGTCAGGTGTATTTACCGCACCGGCACTGCTGAGTACAGCAGATGAAGCAATGCCGTCGTCTGCAAGTTTAGACTTGATCGTCTCTCCTGCGTCTGCGTCCTCGTCATCGAGATAGTAAACTATATTATCAAAATTGAAGATCTTGCTGAACTGCTTGTCCAGACTCTTCTGGATATTATCATCCATCATCACAGCGCATACAACGAGTGCCGTGCAGCCTGCAACGCCGACAAGAGTTGCGAATACTCTTCTCTTATCCGAAATAAAGTTGCGGACGACTGTCTTGGAGAACAGCGGCAGTCTCTTCCACATCTTCCAGTCTTCGAAGAATTTCCTGCCTGTGCCGCTCTGCGTTGGTCCTGCGAGCAGCTTGACTGCGCTTTCCCTAAGAATGCTGCGACATGCAAACCATGTGCAGGCGATGATGAGTATCAGCTCAATGAGCGTAAGTGTTACTGCAAGTCCGGCATCCCAGTATGCAGGTGTGCTCGTCATTACGTAGGTCGTTGCAAGGGTTTTTACCAGCCTTGGTTCGATAGCCAGCGCTCCGATAAGCAGTCCCAGCACTGATCCGGAGAGAACTGCAATGCAGGAATATGCCAGATAACTTGTTGTGATTTCACGATTCATGAGACCCAGTGCTTTCTTGGTTCCGATCTTGATCGTCTGATCATGTACGATCCTTGATACCGCAGAATAGCAAACAAGAAGTCCGACTACCACGAACAGTGCTGCCATCGTGTATCTCAGTTTACCCATTGCATCTGTCGCAACGATCGTCGCAACGAAGCCTGCGTTCTGCTCTCTAGTCGATATGTTGCAGTCGTATTTAATGAGCTCCGGCAGAGCTCCGATGTATTCTTCCGCCTCAGCACGCTTTGCATCATACTGAACACGAGCATTACGGAGCTGTTCCTCGGCTCTGCTGATTTTCTTCTTTGCTTCAGAATACTGCTTCTCGTATTTCTTTATTTTGCTTCTGCCTTCTGCGATCTCCTTCTTCTTGGCGTCGATCTTAGCCTTGACATCAGCCGCAGTCTTGTCGAGGATTCTGTATATCTGACGAGTGTTGCCAACAACAACAGAATAATCCGGTGTTGCCTTCTGCAGTTCATCGTTTATCTGTTCTGAAAGCCTACTCAGTTCACCCAGCGTCTTTTTGTCAGTAACGAACGCCATTGCAAAAGCAGTAGTGTCTAAAATAATGTCCTCCTGCTCGTCTGAATGAGCTATCAGATATGCCCGTGCTTTTTCAGGGTCTTCTTTCTCCAGTGCCTCGAGCTTGTCACACATGGACAATGCCCTGGATCTTGACTTCTCGTAATCCCTGATCCCGGCCTCAGCCTCTTTGATCTGTGCTTCGGCGTTATCGATCCTGGATTCCATCTTATCCAGTTTGTTGCGGCTTCGTTTGAGCTGTGCCTTGGAGGCCTCGATCGATGCGTTTCCGCTGTTGATTTTATCCAAAGCGGCTGCAAGCTGCGACTCTATATCGTTGATCGCATCCTCCTGCATGCTCTTAACTTCGTTATATCTGTCTCCTGCTATATCAGCGATCGCCTGTGCACTTCTGTCTCTCAGAGAATTGGCCGCAGCCTTGTACTCATCGCTGAAAGTGTTAAGCCCTCGAAGCTCGTCTGATCTGATAATTGCACTTGTATAGAAATCCTGTCTGTCTTCAGCAAACGAGTCCTCAGCCACGAACATCAGACCGCTGATGGCTATCATGTTAGATCCTGCACCATAGGTTCCGGATGCTCTTGAAATGTACTCCGGCGTCTCCATGAACGCCGTGATCTTGAACTTGTCCAGCGCAAGACCATTGTTCTCATCGTGCGCTAAAGAGATCGTATCTCCGATCTTCAATCCGTTTTCTCTGGCAAATCTTGTCTCTACAGCGATCTCGCCTTTCTTCGCCGGAAGATCGCCCTCCACCATGAGCGGAGTATCAATTTTCTTATTCAGCTGCATTACCCTTATCTGGCAGCTGCCGTCATTATTCTTGAAAAATCCGAAGGCTGTTCTTGTTCCCTCGATCTCATCCACTCCGTCCAGAGCCTTGATCTTATCAAGGTCCTCATCTGTGAATCCGTATGGGAATACCACCTCTATATCGTGGAAGGCCGCATCGTTGAGTTCCTGATCAACAGCCTGCTTTACCGACCCCGTGGTCCATGTCAGTCCTGCAAAAACAGCAATTCCAAGTGCAACAAACATAAGTATCGATATGAACGATACCTTTGTATCCCTTATATTCTTAATAAGCTCTATTCTCTGAGTTTTCTTCATCCTACCATACAAGGTCAGCAGCCTTTACTCTATGTCTGTTGACCGTAACTTCATATGTTCTACCGTCTCTGATCTTAACTACTCTGTCCGCCATTCTGGTGATCTCCGTGTTGTGAGTTACCATGAGCAGAGTAGTGCCGTCTGCAATAACATTTTCGAGAACCTTCAGTACTTCGATACTTGTCTCATAGTCCAAAGCCGCTGTTGGTTCATCTGCGAATATCATCTGCGGCTTCTTGATGAGTGCTCTTGCAATCGAAACCCTCTGCTGCTGTCCGCCGGAAAGCTGTGACGGATAGTTATCCATTCTGTCTTCCAGTCTTACCAGCTTGAGTGCTTCCTCTGAGCTCATCGGATCATCTACCAGCTCACCTATGAGGTCCAGATTCTGTCTGGCACTCAGATTCGTCATGAGGTTGTAGCTCTGGAAGATAAATCCGATATTGTCTCTTCTGTACTTTGTCAGCTCCTCCTGTGTGGCATTGGTCATATCCTTGCCCATAAATGAAAAGCTTCCGGAGGTTGCCTTGTCGAGTCCTCCGATAATGTTCAGAAGTGTCGATTTGCCGCAGCCCGATTCACCGAGCACAGCAAGAGATTCGCCCTTATATACATCGATACTTGCGCCCTTGAGTACTCTGGTTACGGTCTCTCCGTTCTGATATTCTCTTGTTATATCCCTTGCGCTCAGCAGTATCTCATGCTTCACATAAGGCATCTCAATGTGGTCGCTGTCCTGAATGGACATAGCAACCATCATAGTCATAATTTCGCAGACGTCTGCTTCCTCTTCAGTCGCATGCCTGCCGTCCAGATACAGGAACTGTATGCAGCCCATCGAATCCTGTGCATCACCAAAAGGTGCAACGATCACCGCGCTGATATCAAGTCCGCTGCCTGTATCACTGCCCGAAACGGTATTGAATATTCGGTCCGTATCCGGATCCATTCCCTTTCTGTATTCAAGCATTCTGACTGCTTCATTATTGGCGTATGCTCTGCCTACACATCCGGCACCGGCTTCGTACTCCTGCGATGTAAGATCGCATGGGCACAGCCAGTAGTATGGATGCATCTTGTTGTCGCTGCGGTCGTAATACCATACGATCGCACAATCTGCTCCGGCACAGTCAAGAATGACGCCCAGACCTTCATGCAGCGCTTCATCCAGCGTAGTGGATCTGTTCACAGCCTGATGGACCTGTCCTATTGTCTTAAAATATTTTAAAGTTGCCTTATCCATTATCACTAACCTCTGTTACATTATTTTGTATCCATTTTGCTACATCAATCTGGTCTTCTCAAGTGATTCCACAAATGCATCATTAGCTCTCTTCAACGGTTTGTGAAGCGCAATTCCTATTATAAGCGATATTATCAGATATATCGCAAGATAAGCCAGCGCTACCCAGTATGTGTTTCCGTATGTTCCCGCGATAGCCTCACGCATTGCCGCCATGCTGTGTTTGAACGGCATCAGAGGATATGTAAGTTTGAACAGCTTTGGCATCATTTCGATAGGGAAGGTTCCGCCTGATCCGGCTACCTGTATTACCATTATGATGACGGCGAGTGCTTTTCCTATGTCCCCGAATGTTGCCGTGAGGGTGTATATGATATTACCGAATACAATGCTTGCGAAAATACCGGCAAACATGAAGAGGAACGGATGGGCACACTGTATTCCGAGGAAGAACAGGTCTCCCAGACAGATAAGACCTGCCTGTGCAAGTCCGATGACCGCAAAGAGAATGTACCTTCCCAGATATACCTGATACTCTTTCAGATTCTGCAGCTTTCTTCTTCGCGAATCCTCAACATATACACTCATGAGTGCCGCAAGAACGGTTGCACCTACCCATATTGCAAGTGATGTATAGAACGGAGCCATTGCGCTTCCGTAATTCTCTACATGATACAGTGCCGTACGATTCACCTCAACAGGTGATGCAATGAACGATGATAGCACATCTGTGTCCTGTGAAAGGATTTTTTTCAGCACATCCGAATCTCCAAGCTTCATTCCCTCTTCGACCTCCTGCGCCATGGATTCAAGATCTTTGGCCGCTTTGTCAAGAAGCGGTGAAGTATTATTCAATGCCTTGCGAAGCGATTGCAGACTTGCAAGCGTGTTCGCAGATATGCCATCTATATCCTTGGTTATTTTTCTGAGATCTGAAATTACGACATCCGAATTTTTCCTGAGTGACTTAAGGTCACTCTTCATGGATTTGAGCTCAGTTCTCAGCTGCTGCAACTCTGCAATTATATCTTCAAGGCCCTCAACACCGGAATCTTTAACTTCTTTTATAAAATTATCTATCACGCCAAGCTCTGCATCAACCGATCCGATAAGTGCTTTAATATTCTTATTCGCATCGTCGCTTATCTCTTTGCCCGATCTGGCCATTTTCTCTATGCTGTCCGCCAAGGTACCTGCTGACTTAACAAGACTCTCCATTGAGCTTATCGCATATGACAACGACTTGACCGAAGCATTGGCAGCTACAACGATGTCTCTGGTATGGCGAATCGTCACAAGTACATTTCCCATGAGATCCGATGCCGCAGTCATGTTTCCGTTATCAGTCAGACTCTTGGCAGTTGCAAGAGCCATGGACATGATCTCCTTGGCGAAATCATTCTCTATCTCCTTCTGAATGCCCTGAGCTCCCTTCTCTGTGATCTTAGGTGCGATCGCGTTCTCTTTCTCATTGACATAGTATGTCAGCTGAGACGGATGAACATTCGATGAGAACATGCTCATGAGATCAGATGAGAAACTCTCCGGTACCACTACAGCCGCATAATACCTGCCGCTCTTCGTGCCCTCTATTGCATCCTCTTCACTTGTAATCACCCAATCGAATTTTTCATTGGCGCGAACCTGCGAAATGAGTGTTTCACCAAGATTGACATTAATAGGGAACATCTGCCCCTCATATCCGAGGTCGGTATTGGCAAGTGCGATCTTCAGTTCTCCTGTATTGCCGTAAGGATCCCAGCATGCCGAAATATTAAACCATGCATAAAGAGGAGGAACAACGATCAGGCCGAGTACGATCACCCAGGCGATCAGATTTCTCCTTAATTTGTGGAGGTCGCCCTTAAATATCGCTATTGCGTTCTTCATCGGCAATAACCTCCTTTGCATTTTTTCTTTCCTGAATCGCAACATAAGTATGTTCCACAAATGTCAGGAACGCTACAACTGCAATTATGCATATTACCCATATTGTGATCATAAGCGGTTTTCTCGGAATAATGAAAACAAGCGCCAGCAAAACTACCGGTATGAAAAATACATACCTGATACCCACTTCTTCGACCTTATCGTGGAACTTTTCAAACGAAGCGATCCTGTTCTCGAATTCCTCCTGATAACGGTTGTCACTGTTGGCGAGCTTTACAGCCAGTTTGATCGCTCTGCTTTCATTCTCCTGTGCTTCCCGCTCACTGCTTAGTATGCCTGTTTCATTCAGTCTCTTATCGATCGTATAGTTCACATGTGACATCTGTGGTCTTATACCAAGGCCGATGATCAATGCAACAATTAGGAACAGCAGAAGAGCAGCCAGTCCCTTCCAATAGAACAAGCCATAGTATCCCGCAATTGCTTCGCGCATCGAGCTAACGCCATAAGAGAACGGCAATATCGGGTAGAGTTTTCTGAAGAACTCACCCGTAAGTTCAACAGGATATGTTCCGGACGATCCCGGGATCTGCAGAATAACAAGAATTACGGCCAGCGCTTTGCCGACATGCCTGAATGTGATCGTCAATGCGAAGATCAGATTGACGAACACCACCGAAGCAACCAGGCCCGTCAGTATGAATGCCCACGGATGAATGCACTGTATACCAAGCAGCCAGATGTCTCCTGCACAAACAATCAGTGCCTGTACGAGTCCGATGATCGTGAACAGCAGACTTCTCGCAAAATATGCCTCCCTCATCGTAAGGCGTCGCTTCTCCTCAGGGTCTACTTCAACCTCAAGCTTGAAAATAGCGATAAGCACAAGACCACCGACCCAGATAGCGAGCATGGTGAAGAATGGTGCAACACCACTTCCATAATTCTTGACCGGATAAAGTCTCTCTGTCGACAGCTGGATCGGAGATGCCATGAATTCTGCCATTGCTTCATAATCCATGCCTGAGATCTTCCTGAGATCTTTAAGAGTCTCTGCACTTTCCAGAGAATAGATGCTTGTACGCGCGTCTGCCAGAAGGCTGTCGGTTGCAGCAAGTGCCTTAGACATGCTTGCAAGTGATCTGTCGATGTCGCCCAGTCCATCGCTTAGGTTGTCCATCATGTCTCCTGCCTGTGAAATTGCCGGACCCGTAGCCGAGATAAGACCCTTGATTTTGCTCATTGCCTCATCCGCCGGTGCAAGCGCATCCCTGATGTCATTAAGTGTTTTACGCAGCTGGTCAGTGATCGGCGCTAGTTCCGGATATTCCTTACGGACTATCTCTATGTCTCCAAGTGCACTTTCTGTATCTGACCTTACTGTGTCAATGATCGACTCATTCTTTGCGATGATATCGTCAAGCTTTGCCAGCGATTTATCTGCAGAGCGGGACAGTTTATTAACATCAGAGGCAAGTGCCTTGCTCTTTACATAAGTTGAATGGAAATTATCGATCGCCCTTATGTACTCACTGATCGCAGCTCTTGCACTGTCTATCGAATTAACAAGACGTGAATTCCTGCCTGAAATATTACTGTCTATTTCTCCTGCTGTCTCACCCATGGTTTTTATGATTGCAGTCGAAACGCTTTCCTTGAATTTGGCATCTATTGTCTGCTGAAGAACCTCAGAACCCGTGTCTGTAACCTTAGGTGCGATAGCGTTCAGCTTCTCATTAACGTAATAATCTATGGCAGGCCTGTCTACCTTGC
Source organism: Mogibacterium sp. (assembly GCA_024403055.1). Classification (GTDB taxonomy): domain Bacteria; phylum Bacillota; class Clostridia; order Peptostreptococcales; family Anaerovoracaceae; genus Crickella. Next base: position 12,130 of record JAKSSO010000036.1, read on the forward strand.
CATGCAGGAATCCTGTCAGTGTCGCAGAAAAGTCCTCAGGGATAACGATCGCAGCATAATAATTGCCTGCTTTGACACCCTCGACAGCCTCTTCTTTATCAACAAATACCCATTCCAGAGTCTCGTTTTTACCAAGTTCCTCAACAATGGTTTCGCCTACATTAATTTTGCCAACGAGCTTTTCATCAACTCCCTCATCACTGCAGGCCACGGCGATCCTGATATCGGAAGTATTCCTGTACGGATCCATGTTCGCTGCAATATTAAACCACGCATAAAGAGACGGCAGAATGGAGATGCCGATAAGCACCACTACCGCGACCCAGTTGGTAAATATTCTTTTGAAATCCCTTCGTAAAATATATCTTATATTATTCATCCTTTTATTATAGCAAGTTCTGAAGCTTTTTCATGCTGTTATATGACTTTTTTGTAATTGTAAAAGCATGTATTTACAAAAACGCATTGCTGATGATAACGATCCAGACCGGAAGTGTTACCATGGACATCAAAGTGGTCGATGCCACCATCTCTGCGTACAGAAGAGAATTCCTGCCCTCACTTGCGCTAAGAGCCACACCAATTGCAGCACTCGGAAAGCACATGGCCAGAACGAATGTCAATTTGATGATGTTCTCGATCGGCAGCATCACTGCTATTCCGAATGTGATCGCCGGAAGAACTATCAGATTGATGAAAGTGAAGATCAGTATTGTACGCGACTTAAAAACGGACGAGAGCCTCGATGCACCCAGCTGTATCCCGACAAGGATCATCGAAAGCGGGATCGTCGCTTCGCCAATGGTCTCGAAGATATTCATGCAATACTCCGGGATGTGAATTCCCGAGAACAGAATAACGACCGCACACAACGCCGAGAGCATAATAGGATTGGCCGCAGATCTCAGCAGCTCACGGGCAGACTTCCTGCCTCGTGATCCGTCCGCTTTGTAGTTGAGCTCCCATACGCCCATGGTATAGACATAGAGGTTCAGTCCGATGTTCTGTATTATCATGTAGTATAAAACAGCCGGGCCGTATACCGCCTGTGTAACAGGGAATCCCATGAATCCAGTATTGGACGAGGATGTCGCAAGAGAGATGACATTCGCATCCAGCGGTTCAATGCCTTTCATCCTGCGTGCAAGCCACATGACAGCAAATCCGGATATCGCATACATGATTACAGCCAGCGCCAGCATCAGTATGGTATTGAACATCATGCTCCTGTTGAGCTCTGCGCCTCCGATCGAATACAACATCAGCGCCGGACAGGTTATGTAAATAAGCAGCCTAGTCAAGTGTGTGATCGACTCATCATTGAACACCTTGAGCCTGTATGCCGCAAAACCAATTGCGATGTATATAAAAACAACAGAAACTTTACTAATAATAAC
>JAKSSO010000037.1 GCA_024403055.1 Mogibacterium sp.
GATACAGCAGCTGTCTTAGGAACAGCCTTAATTTCAACAGTCTTGCTTACCTTGCGGTAAGTAGCATCTTCTGCTGCTGTAATAGTTATCTTTGCAGTGCCTATGCCCTTTATAGTCACCTTGCCTGCAGATGATACTGTTGCAATTTTAGTATTGCTGCTCTTATATGTGCGCGATGTTGCCGATGTAGGCTTCAGTGTGAAGGCTGTACCGTAAGCCTTGGAGTATGTTGAATTTACGTTCTTTATTGCCTGTGTTTGCTTTGCAAGCGGCCCGAACATCATGAAGTCTATTTCTGATATATCAACGCCGTTAACGTAGATTCTGTTGAAGTTATAAAAATTCTTATCGTAGTTGAAGCCCGGAAGAAATGCATAGCAGCATCCGAGCGCGAACTTATCAGTTGGTTCCATTGGTTGAAAACCATCTGTGGAAGGAGCGTTCGGTAAGAAATACCACCGGCATACCTGATTGGAAATCGGGATGTCTGCACTGAAGGTCTGGGCAGGAGTATTGCCGACCTTAGGTTCAGCCACTGTTATCTTAAGGTCAATTTCTCTATACAGATGACTGAAACTGCAATATTCTCCGTTATATGTGTCACCATTAACCTTTATTGTGTATGAGCCCGGAGCAAGTTCTTCGCCCTTCCAGCTGTATTTAGGCTGTGCGTAATAGTCATAGCCTGCTTCAAACCTTTCTCCATCCTTCATTTTTACAGTATCGGGACTGTTAAACCAGCCAGCAGGTGATTTGTACCAGATTGTTTCTGTGCAGGTGATGTCATCATTTTCTTTCAGTGTGGCCTGCCCCGGAAGTTCGCCTTCTACAGGTGCCGGAACCGTAAAGTTGAACTCGTTCATCGTTGCCGGCTCAGCAGGAAGAATGATGGTGAGATATGATGGGGTCTCCTCCAAGTACCCGTGAGCAAAGCTGCCGTCCCCGTAGTATATGGTAGCATTGGCCAACGGCTTGTCATAGCCTTTGATGTGAATGTTCTCCGGCTTGATTCCTTCGAAGGTATAGCTATATGGTGCCTCTACGGAGATTCGCATCTGGTAATTCCTATCAACAATAAAACTCTGGACTTCATCGCTATAATATTCCATTGAATAATATCCGTTAGCAGTATACGGCTGATTAGGATGTTCCGTGTCTAATGATATTTTAGCAGGGGTTGTTCCGGCCTTGACCGGTTTGTATCCGTCCAGCCAGACTTCTTCAATCGGTTCACGGGAACCTGTTTTAAAATCGTAGGATATGTATATGCTGTAGTGATCCTCCGATACTTTTACATTTGCAGGATGACCGTTTACAGTTGCAGTATATGAACCTGTAAAACTATCCTCGATGCTAGGGCAGAGTATGCAGGCTTCTACCTTGTAACTGGTGTCGTATTCAAACAGATGGCCGGAAGACCAGCCATTGCAATAGTTGAAATAGCCCAGTACTGATTCCTGCTCGCTGTACTGCAGCTCCATCGTATAGTCTATGCCTTCAATGGTATAGCCCGGTTCGTATGGCTGTCCCGGAACAGGTTCGCAGACTTTTATGCTGATATTCGTTGTGCCTGCACTTTCTGCAAATGCCACGCTTCCCACCATAGGAATCATGGTCAGCATTATTGCCAGGCTGAGAATGATGCTAAATAGTTTCTTTCGCATTATAATTACCTCCTTGCTTTGGAATAACAAAAAACCGCAGGACGCGATCATCCTACGGTTAGTTACATAATTTAGTGCGCACTGAAGCAAACCCATAATACGAGTGTTTATTTAATCGATTGATTAAGTAATTACTCGGGTGTGTCATATCAGTGCACTCCTTGTAATTTTTTCTTTCTTGTATTATTACATACAATTTTCTATTTTGCTATATGAAAATGCAAACTGAAACTATTTCATAAGCAGAGCTTTCCAGGCCTCTGTTATTCTATTTTCTTGACAGCAGAACCACCGTCTCCACATGATTAGTCCAAGGGAACATGTCGACCGGTGTCGCTTCTTCGAACCTGTATCCGTTGGCCTCAAGGTATTTGATATCCCTTGAAAGTGTGGCCGGGTCGCATGATACATAAACGATGCGTTTTGGCCCGGCTGTAACTACTGCACTGAGCAGGGCTTCATCACATCCGGCACGAGGCGGGTCGACTATTGCCACATCGACCTTGTCGATCCTGATTTCCGGTTCACGCTCCACGATCTCATTGACCTCATTGTATTTATAAAGTTTGGAGAGGCCCATCATGCCCGGAAGCTCTTCCTCGGCCTTGCCGCAGATATATCTGGTATTGATGATGCCGTTGATGACTGAATTGCGGTTAGCGTCGAGAACAGCCGGCTTGACAGACTCGATTCCTATCACCGACTTAGCCTTATCTGCTGCGAAAATACCGATGGTGCCGACTCCGCAGTAGAGGTCGAGTAGTGTCTCGCTACCTGTGAGGCCTGCGTACTCGATCGCTTTGCTGTATAGCTTGACCATCTGCTCAGGATTTACCTGATAGAAAGACTGTGGTGAGATCTCGAACTTCAGCTCTCTTCCATCTGCACTTGTTACTTTTTCAATAATCGTAGGTTTGCCGGCTACAGTTCTGCTCTTGCCATTGCAGATAACACTGATCGACTCAAGCGAGAACACGCCGTCTGCATCTAAACCGACATCGTCCGGCTCTGCTTCATCGTCAAATGCATCCGCTGCACCTACGCTGTATACGTAATTGTCCAGCAGTTCTGCCAGTCGCTCGATACCCGGGATCTCCTTTCTGTCGGACTCAAGAACGACCATGACCTCGCCTGTGCTGAAGGCGGTCTTGACTATCATCTGTCTGATACAGCCCGATTTGCCGTTGAGAAATTCGCGAAGCGCTGCTGCGCAAGCCATTGCCGGCTCGCTCTGCAGTATGCAGTCCTCGACATCGATAACGAAGTGGCTCTTGTTCTTAAGGAATCCTACCTCGCCGTGAGGGCCCACAGCAAATGTCGCTTTGTTGCGATATCCCTCGAGACCGTCTGCTCCGATTATCGGTCTGACGATCGGATCCGCTATGCCGCCAAGGCGCTCGAGTTTGCTGGTAACATGTTTTGTCTTGAGCCTCAGCTGCGCGTCATAAGTGAGCTCCTGCAGAGAACATCCTCCGCACTTGCCGAAATGCGGGCAAAGCGCCTCGACTCTGTCAGGAGATGCTTCGATCAGCTGCTGCACTTCCGCCTCGGCTATGTTCTTCTTAACTTTAGTGACACGTGCCTCAACGAGGTCGCCCGGAACTGCTCCGACAACAAAAACAGCAATGCCCTCATGTCTTGCGAAGCCTCTGCCGTCATCTATCATATCTTCAATTGTAAGTTTTATAATATCGCCCTTTTCCATCTGCCATTCCATCCTGTTATTAATAGTCCCGTCCGTGTTCTTCGCATGTATCAGGGCTGTTCGCCTTCAAGCTGTTCTGCAAGCTGTCTGATCCTGGCAAAGCGCTTGTTGACTCCCGGCTTTTTGATCGGCGGGGTCAGCATCTCGCCCAGGTCTGTCAGACTGGCTGCCGGATTGTCTCTTCTCAATATTGCGAGCTCGCGCAGCGGCACTTCCATCTTGTCCAGTGCCCCCGCCTCCTCGAGCAGCCTGATCCAGCGCAGCTGCTCCTCGGACGCCGACAGGACCCTGTCAACATTAGCATTGTCACAATTGGTCCTGCGCTGCGCTTCGCCGTGCAGCTCCTTGCCTATCTTGATATTCTCAAATTCCAGCATCGCGTCGTCTGCACCCATGATACCCAGCATGTCACTGATGTACGCCGCACGCTTCATGTATACAATGGAATCTCCCTTGCGTTTGCTTACATTCGCCGAGAGATCCACAAAGCTTCCGATCAGTTTCCTGAGATCCGAAGCTGTCCTCTCACTGTCTATTACGAACTCAAGGTGATAGCTCTTCCTCGGATCCGTTATCGTTCCGCAACCCAGGAAAATACCGCGGATGTAGGCCTTCTTGTCGCACTTGGACTTGACGATCGGCTGGTATATGCCGTCACTGAAATAGTCATTGCCCTCTCGTACCAGCATCATGCCGGTCTCTCTCAGTATCTGCGATGACTTTTCATCCGGGCTGATGATCAGGTAGTAGCGGTTATGACTGCCCGCTTTTCCCGGCACCTGTGAATCGCCGACTCCAAGTTCGGCAATGCTGCCGAAATACTCCTTGATCAGAGTCTTGTAATGTCTCGCTATTGCCGCATTTTCCGTCGAGGCAACAATGCTGAAACGTCCGCCGCCTGCCAGCTTGATAGAAGCAGACACTCTAAGGAATCCGGCAATCTCAGCCAGCATGCAGCATTTCTTTTCAATTGTGAGACGAGCAAGCTCGTTCTTGACTTCTGATGAAAATGACATTATCTTCCCGATCTCTGCGGCCAATGCCGCCATCCTTTCCTGTTGCTTCTACAGGTCTCTATGTGTTACCTTGACTCTCATTCCGTCTTCCGCGAAAACTTCTGCTACCGCATTGGCTATCGCCACTGATCTGTGATGTCCGCCGGTGCACCCGAATGCAACATTGAGGTGATACTTGCCCTCATCGATGTAGCCGGTTATCAGATCACTCAGAAGCGCGTGTATGGATCCGACAAATTTGTGAGCCAGCGGATCCCTGAATACGTAATCAACGATTTTCTTATTATTGCCGGTGAGTTTCTTAAGACTTGCCACATAATAAGGGTTGTTGAGGAATCTAACGTCGAACATGATATCTGCCTCCATCGGGATACCGTGCTTAAATCCGAATGAGCTGATGTTGATAACAAAGTTTCTCGCACCTGAGTCGTTGTTGATGATCGTATCCAGTTCTTTATTCAACTCTGAAGTTTTGCGGTTGGTAGTATCTACAATATAATCAGCTCTGGAACGAATGTCCTTAAGTTTTGCCCTCTCCTCCTCGATGACCGCAACAGAAGCCGCTCCGCCGGTCAGCGGATGATTTCGTCTTACCTCATTGTATCTTCTGACAATGTCATTGGAATTTGCCTCGAGAAAAACCACTCTGAGTTCGAACTTATCACTCTTTCTCAATTCATCGATGACCTCGCTCATGTCATTGAAGAAATTCCTGCTTCTGACATCGGCAACGAATGCGATCCTGTCTATGGGATTGGTATCCTTCCCCGCCATCTCTATGAATGATTTCATCAGCATAGGCGGAATATTATCTACACAGTAATAACCCTGGTCCTCGAACCAGTTTGCGGTCCTGCTTCTACCGGCTCCCGACAATCCTGTAATGATCACTACCTTCATGCTATCTCTCCACTAAATTAATTATTCTCCATAGCTCGATCCCTGCCGCCAGAGCGAGCTCTGTACTCTTAACGTATCTTCCGACTTTGCTCGGTGTGTGTGCATCACTGCCGATAATGAAATCGACCGCATACTGAGCCAGACATCTCAGATCATCGACATTCGGCCTCTTGTGTCTTGCGTTTATCTCGACCAGTGTGCCCGTTTCCTCGCACGCTTTTCCGATAGCATCCATGTTCACATAAGCCTTGTCGCCCGGATGTGTCAGCACCCTGATATCGTTGTTATGCAAAGCACGGAGGACGAGCTCCGTATTGTACTGATTCATCTTAGCCTTGAGCATCTTCGGACACGGCAGGCGGAATGTGATGAAATTGGCGATCATCCTACATTTAGGCACATAGTGATAGCCGGCATTGACGAAATCGTACAAAGCGACATCTTCAGGTGCCACATCGATACCGTTAGGTGTATCGACGATATCCGCTTCCACGCCAAGGAGTACTTTGACATCCGGGTACTTTGCCTGCGCCTCTGCAATCTCCGCTCTGATCTTAGGTATCTTATTCTGATCAATGCCATAGAGGTCGCTCGGACCATGGTCAGTTATCGCCACCTCAGACAGACCATTCTCGTGAGCAGCTCTCACATTGTCAATGATACGTCCCTTACCGTGAAAGTAAGGACCGATACGCGAATAGATCGTGTGGGTATGCAGGTCTTTTGTTAATCTGTATTTCTTCTTAATGTCTTCCATATCTACAATTCACAATTTATCAGTCGAACCTCAGGTTCCAGTTCTATTCCATTTCTCTCGAGTACGACCTCACGAACATGTCTCATGACAGCGAGAACATCCTCACATGTCGCGTCACCGACATTGACTACAAATCCGGTATGTTTCTCAGATACCTGTGCGCCGCCGACCTGATAACCTCTTAGTCCGGCATCATCGATCAGTGCTGCGGCAAATCCACCTACAGGCCTCTTGAATGTACTGCCCGCACTCGGAAGGTTGACGGGCTGCTTTGAATTTCTCTTGTGCTGCAGTTCCAGAACTCTTGCTGTTATTGCCTCAGGGTCGTCCTTACTGAGTACGAATCTCACACTGAGAACTATCAGTCCATCCTTCTGGATGGCGCTGTTCCTGTATGCAAATCCCATCTCCTCATTGCTGCGCTCAACTATCTCCGAACCATCCGGCTTCATCAGCCTAACCGACTCGACTATATCTTTCATCTCCCCGCCGTATGCTCCGGCGTTCATGAACATGGCTCCACCGATACTGCCCGGGATCCCGCTGGCGAATTCAAAACCGGCAAGCCCGTGCTCCGTCGCGAAAACGCTCACGCCCGACAGCAGTTTTGCCGCACCTGACTTCTTCGAATGATCCGCCGAGCTTGATCATTATGCCCGGATATCCTTCATCTGAAACCAGGAAATTGGAGCCGTTGCCGATCAATATGTGCTCGATCTGTTCTTCCGTGACCAGTCTCATTACAGCGGCCAGCTCCTCTTCATTATTGACCATGACAAGTGCCGCAGCCGGCCCACCGATCCTGAAGGATGTGTGCAGTGACATCGGCTCATCGACCAGCACCTGTTCAGCAGGTAATATCTCACGTAATTTATTTATCATTTTCCAACAGCTCCTTGGCAATTTGTTCCTTGATAGCCTCAAGGTCTTCGTATTCACGTTTCTTCATTTTTACAGAAAGCTCCCTGGCAAGTTCCGGTTCTTCATTCATCGTCTCAGGATCAAAGAGCTTCTCCTCGATATCCTCTGACCCTGTCTTCTTGAATCTGCTCAGGAAGTTCTTCTCATTCTTCTTTGCCTTCTCAAGGTTGACCTCTTCAGTATTCACACCCAGCTGCTCCAAGGTAAAGTAGTCCGAAGTGTGCATTGCCTTATCTTTACGGCGAAGGCTTCGCATTGTAAGTTTGTCCACATATCTGTAGATCACTGCGAAAACAGGAACTCCGAAGAGCATCCCCATGAATCCGAACAGGCCACCGCTGATGATGACCGCGATCAGTACCCAGAAACTGTCGATGCCTATTGCATTTCCGACGATCTTAGGTCCGATAACATTTCCGTCCAGCTGCTGGATAATCACCACGATCACTACGAACCAGAAAGCCTGTGTAGGATTTTCCAGCATGAGAATGAGGAAAGACGGGATCGCACCGATAAACGGTCCGAAGAACGGGATAACGTTGGTAACTCCCACGATAACACTTATCATTGGAGCGAAAGAGATCCCGCATATCAGGAGCACTACGTATGTCATCACACCGATAATGAACGAGTCGATGATACGTCCTACTATAAATCCGATAAATGTTTCATTCAGTATATCGCTGAATTCGTAGAGTCCGTCTTGTGTTCTCGGCTTGCATGTTGCTGCGATGAACTTGCGGCCGATAGCAAACAGCTTCTCTTTGTAATTAAGCAGGTATACCATGATCAGTATACCGATGATGATATCTATGACAAAGCTGACTGCATTGATCAGACCTGTCGAGATCGCCTGCGCGATGGAAGCTGCATCTCCGCCAATAACGTGCTGCTGCAGCCATCCGACCACTTTGTCAACGCCAGCGGTAGAAACATTGTCTACCCATGTTGCCAGCATAGGGAGTCTCGGGCAGTTTGCTGACAGCCAAGCTGACAGAGCTGCAAGTCTCTGCGGCAGAGTATCCACCAGCTCGACACAGCTACTCACTACCTGCGGCACAATGGTATAGATCATCATTGTTATCAGGCCGATCACGATGACCAGACAGGCTGTCGATGCTGCGACTCTCGAAAGCTGCAGATATCTGCGTCTCTGATCACCGTCGAGTTTACGCACTCCGGTGCCATCTGTGTTCCCTGTTCCGTCCTGTGCTGAACTGATTGTGGTTTTCTTTACCATCCTGGAATACAGTGCCTTTACTATGCGGTTATAAATAGGGCACATCAGAAATGCGAGCAAAACGCCGATAAATACCGGTGTTATCGTATCCAGCACAGCATCAATGCTCATTGATAGCTTTGCCTTGCTGATCCAGTTGTTGAACACGATCAGTATCGCTCCGCATATCAGCATCACCATTGCTGCTTTCCAATATGCACTTTCCCTTAATTTTTTAAACATCTGATCACCTCATTCCGTGGTCAAGCAGTTTTTCTGCAAAATCTGATTTCTTCGTTACTTTTTAACTTCTTCCAATACGTAAGTTGTCATGTATCTCCGACCCCATCTGCATGACTCTGCATATGAATCCATCCAGAGATCCAGTTTATCTCCCTTGATCGAAGTTCCGCAGTCATTAGCTACAGCGTCGCCGTAACCCTCGACCCAGAACAGTGTTCCGTAGCCGTATCTGCTTGGATCAACAGCTGTCGTACCGTACTCACAATGTCCGCCACCCGCACCATAGCAGCTGTTACCCATCCAGTAGGCTGAGCAGTTTGCCGTAAATGTTCCTACTATTCTGTAAGTGCCTTCATGTCCGGTTCTCTTAGTTCCGAGATGCAGAACATGATCCTCCGGCTTTTCGATCCACTTCTCAAGTCTGCGCTCAGTCCCCAGTTTCCTGCCACTAACAGAACGCGTAGTATATGAGAAGATTGCTTTGCCATCATGGCCCTCAGTCTTCTCCTGCACTCCGGAATCCAGACTCGGATCCAGGATGACCAGGCTCTCAGCCCTGATAGTCTCTTCCTGCGTCCTGGTCCTCTCGAATATGCTCTCTTCGTGGGCTGTTTTACCCTGAACTATGCTTTCTGTCGCTGCATCCGCCCTGTCAAGCGGCAACCAGTACGAGCCATACCAGCTGATCACTGCAGCAAGCATCAGTATTGTCACTCCCAGCACCCTGCCATTAGCATCATTAAGGAATGTCCTTCCGAACCATGTCCTGTACACCCTGCGTGGCTTCGGGTATTTCGAAGGTGACAGCTCCGCCGGCGGAAGCGGCTCTTCCGCTTCAGGCACGGCTGTTTCTGTGGTGACTTCGTTCGTCTCTTCCGTCTCATCCGGCTCTGTTTCTGTTACGGCCTCGTTCGCTTCTTCCGCCTCAAGCTCGGCTTCTGCCGCCTCGTAATCAAAGCCCGGGGCCATTTCCTCAGCTGCCGCCTCTATCTTCGCAGCCTCCGCCTTCAGCAGTTCTGCTATTTTATTCTTTGTTTCTTCTTTTCCGTTTATTGCCACTGATCGTCCTTTATTCTAATTCGCAGGCACCAGCACATAAGCCGTGCAGTTGCGCCTTCCCCAGTTTATGCACGCAGTAGTACTGCCCATCCATAGGTCAACGATATTGCCTCTGACTGCTCCTCCGCAGTCGTTGGCGAAAGCATATCCGTATCCCTCTATCCACAGCTCCGATCTGTAGCTCACATAGCTCGGATCGACTGCGCATGTTCCGTAGTGAACTCCAAGACCAAGCGCACCACCAGCTCCCGGCCGCGAAGTATACGCAGTACAGTTTGCGATGAATGATCTCGCAACCTTGTACTTGCCCTTATGTCCCGTTGCCGAAGTACCCAGTCTCAGCTTATTGTCGTGCGGCTTGACGAGCCACTTCTTGAGCTTTTTATCTGTGCTGTATTTCTCGCCGTTGATATATCTTCTGGTGTAAGTGTAGACCGCCTTGCCGTCATTGCCCTCTTCAACGACCTGAACGCCTGACGCCAGACTCGGATCAAGCATCACGACACTTTGTGCCTTGATCTTCTCCGTCTTTTCCTCAACCTTCTCCGTCACAAGTCCGTCCTGGGCACGGCCTCCCTGAAATAAAGCGGCAGTCGCATTATCTCTGTTTCCCTGAGGTATCCAGTATGTGAACCCCCACGAGATCGTCAATGCCAGCAGTACCAGCATGACAGACAGCACCCATGAATTCCGGTCCTGCAGAAATGTCCTGCCAAACCACGACTTGTATGTCTTTCGCTCTTTAGGATATTTCGAAGCCGAAACTTCTGCCTGCGGCAGCGGTCCCTTTCTCTCCAGGATCTCTTCACCACGCTCTTCGAAGGCCAGCTCTTCAGCTTCCTTCTCATAATCGAATTCCGGCGCGATCTCCTCAGCAGCTTTCTCGAGCTCCTCCGCCTTGGCTTTCAGGACTTCTTCGATCTTCTTTCTGGTCTCTTTTTTCTCAGAAGAGGTTTTCGTATTCTCTTTTTCTTTTTTATCTTGTTTTGAAGTCATAGTTATAATAATGATACCACGCACAACAGCTTTAATTCAACACGCGGTCTGGAGTTTGCCGACTTTTATCCACTATTCCGACTTCAAAAAAGGCGCAATAAATAAACCCCCGAAATCTCTTCCGGGGGTCTCTTTTAAGCGTTTGTTCAGTAGATAAACGTACTACTACTTAACTGCATCCTTAAGAGCTTTTCCAGCCTTGAATGCAGGAACCTTGCTTGCAGCGATCTTGATCTCTTCGCCAGTCTGAGGGTTTCTTCCTGTTCTCTCGCCTCTTTCTCTGGTCTCAAAGTTACCAAAACCGAGAACCTGAACTTTCTCTCCTGCTGCAAGAGCCTTAGTGATCTCACCAAATACTGCTGCTACTGCTGCAGTTGCGTCCTTCTTTGAAATCTCTGCTTCCTGAGCTACTGCTGCGATAAGTTCTGCTTTGTTCATTGTAATCTCCTTTCTTAAAATAAAAATTACTTTTACATTTTAACCCAAAACCCACTGTTCTTCAAGGGTTTTAGTTCCTTTAGCAAGTACCAATTTATTGATTTTCTAAATGAAGTATCGCGTCTGTTATCTGATGTTTTTCATCTGCCTCTTGTTGCGATACATCTGCATGTCTGCCTCTCTCACTATACTTCCCACGGACTGATTCTTCTCCGGATCGTATATCGCCATTCCTGAAGCGAATGACGCTTTGCCATTCTCTGTCGAATCTATTTTCATGGCTGCAGAAACCATGCCCCTCAGTTGAGATATCAGCATCTCTCTGTTCTTGTAATCAGCATCACAGAGAACAACAACGAATTCATCTCCACCTATCCTGTATACCGGACTGTGTGTGAAAACAGAGCAGATGATCTTGCAGCAGTTCTTGATATACATGTCCCCAACATCATGGCCGTAAGTGTCGTTCTCCTTCTTGAGATCATTGATGTCACACATTACCATGCCGAGCTTGATCTTCTTGCCTTCCATCAGGGCTCTGTCCAGTTCCGCTACCTTATCTGTATAAGCAGTAATGTTCTTGACCTTAGTCAGCGCATCCGTGTTCGCAAGCTTGATCGTCTCATTAAGACGTTGCTCGACCTTGATGGTATTCTGCTTCATGCAGCCGATAAGTATCCTTGCGAGCTCAGAAATAATCAGAGGCTTGGTGATGCAGTCGTTGGCTCCTACATCGAGGCATTCCGAAACCTTCTTGTCTGCTCCTTCTGGAGTGAAAGCAATGATCGGAATCAGCATGTTAGGTCTCTTCATCGGGATCTCAGTCCTGATCCTCTTGATCGCTTCAATTCCGCTCATGAAAGGCATTGAAGTATCCATCAATATTACATCGAACCATTCGCTGGCCTCTACGATCGCTACCGCTTCCGCTCCGTTCTCGGCCTCAGTTACGATAGCGCCTTCTGACTCGAGTATCTCCTTGTTGATCTCTCTTGCAAGATTGTCGTCGTCTGCGAGGAGCACCTTCAATCCGTCAAACGCCATTGCCTTATTATCATCCACATTGGTGTCAATATAAAAATCATCCTTCACCATGACTCCCGAGCAGAACGCAGCCCTGCACTTGATCAGGCACCCGAGGATCTTGTTGGAGAATACTCCGCATTTGCCTTCAAGTATCATATCAAAAGCATCATTAGGGTCGTATGCGTCTTTGTATACTCTTTTGGTCGTGAGTGCATCAAAACAATCTGCGATAGCAACGATCTGTGCCGAAATAGGTATCTCGTCACCCCTGAGTCCGTAAGGATAGCCGTTACCGTCCCATTTCTCGTGGTGATATCTACATACCTCGATCGATGTCTGCAGGTATTCATCGCCCCAGCTTCCCATGAGTGATTCAAGCATCTTGCATCCTTCATCACAGTGGGCCTTCATCACATCGAACTCCTCAGCTGTGAGCTTGCCGGGCTTGAGCAGTATCGCATCAGGTATCTTGATCTTGCCGACATCATGCAGAACGCTGACATATGTGATCAGATTGACTTTATGTGAAGTCAGTCCATATTCAGGCAGATCCTTCATTACCCTGTTGGCAAGAATGTATGTATATCTCTTGACTCTCTGGATGTGGAGACCGCTGTCCATGTCACGGCTCTCGACGATGGAACCTAGCAGCGTAACAACGTTCTCATTGACTCTGGTCAGCTCATCATTCTTCTGTTTGAGCTCCTCCGTCTGGATCTCTACGAGCTTCTCAACACCTTCGCGGAATTCCATCTCCCGCTTTGTCTCTTCATCTATGCTGTGTATTCCGAAAATAAATCCCTGCAGCGCACCTTTGCGGTCCCTATCTGCAACAAATTTGATCTGATGATATTTTATCTCATCATCAATAACCGCACGTGCATTAACATAATATACCGGTTCCTTTTCAAGATGCTCCAGGATAACAGCTCTTCTCGTCTGTTCCCTGAATCCCTCAACATCAGGTCCGTATCCGATGCGATCCATGAGAAGGTCCAGTTTCTTGGTGAATCGTTTCTCGCTGCTCCATTCAGGAATTACTCTCTCCAGGTCCTTGTCGCATCTGTATTCTTTGACTACATCGGTCTGAAAGTTCGTGGTCAGTGTAACGTAGCATACATACTCAAAATCCCGCGCGAGCTCTGACACGACCGCCATCTGATATTCCTTCTCCTGGCTCTCTCTGTACACTTCATCAACATCAATAAAGCCTAAAGCTACATTGATCGGTTCATCATGTTCTGCTTCCGCCTTAGCGATCAGCAGCTGAGTATATCTGTACACACCATCAAAATTGCGTCTGAAAACTACATAATGCACATAAAAACCTAAAACGAAACAGCGTCGAACGTAAATCTTTCAAATAATCGG
>JAKSSO010000038.1 GCA_024403055.1 Mogibacterium sp.
TGCGGACAGCTTTGGCTGCATGGATAGTCAGCTTCCGGCCGCTGCGGACAGCTTTGATTGCATGGATAGTCAGCTTAAGGTCGCTGCGGACAGCTTTGGCTGCATGGATAGTCAGCTTCCGGCCGCTGCGGACAGCTTTTAAGGGGTAGATCGCCATAAAATAGAGGAATCGGCACATTTTTCGGCATCTTGTACTACGATTTAAGGGGTAGGAAGCCGAAAACACCATATTTGGCACATAAATAGTCCGATATGCAATGATATACAGGCAAGATGTGTGCCAATTTGACGGTATTTGCAAGTTTTACCCCTTAATAGCCGTAAGAGAGACGTGAAAATTGTGCCAGAATGTACTATTTTATCTGAATTACCCCTTAAACGGCGTGCCAGCAATGGAGATGAGGATGAAAAGCGAGATAAAACGTAAAACTTACTTTACATTCCGCGAGATAATGTAAAGCAAGCTTTACATACACGCTTGCAATTATGTAAAGAATACTTTACATAATTGCAAGTTGTTACAATAAGTAAATGTAGCGTGAGATGTCCTGGTCAAAAATGATAGATCAAGGTGAAATTATTTCAATATGGCGGTTTATCATAATATGTCCTATGCGAAAACAGGCTTTTTACATGGTTTTGTTTCAATAGAGCAATGTGTTGTGAAACGTCCTGGTTCATGGAGCCGAATAATTGCGATGTTTTGTGGTGAAATGGCGTATTGAAACAAACTGCGAAAAATGTTGCCTGCGAAGGGCGGACATTTTGGCATAGATCTCAGTATTTAAACAAAACGAAGAAAAAGGCCGTATTCCGGATGGAACATTTTGTAATAAATCGTTATATTGAAACAAAAGATAAAAATGTAAAGAAGTCTTTACATCGCTGGCACAACAAAAACGTAAAGCACACTTTACATACACGACGGACCCAAAATGTAAGGAACACTTTACATCTCGTAAGTGATTTTACCTCTGATTCCTGCATATAAATCTATTTACAAACAACTGTTCGATATGCTATAATGTCACCGATATAAAACACACTGGATCCCTTATGGGGATTGGAAATTGGAGATTTTAATGAGTAAGGATTTTCCTAAGATTGGCCCTACAGTTACAATGTTCGTGCCATACGACTGCAATAACGCATGTCCATTCTGTGTAAATAAGAAGGAGTACAGGGATACTTCGGAGTTTAACCTCGAGAGATGTTATCAGTCACTCGATCTGATGAACAGGATCTTTCCACACAATGATGTAGTGCTCACAGGAGGTGAGCCACTTGCCGAGCTCGAGGCTCTGCAGGACATACTCGACCATATCGAGTCGGGACATCATATTTATATCAATACGACTCTGCCTATCGGTGACAGATCCATTGAGGAGGTTGCGGGTATTCTGAATAAGTATTCTGATCGTATCAGCTGCATCAATGTTTCGAGACATCTCAAGCACTATGTTAAGGAGTGCCCGGATGAGATATTCGATCTGCTGAACTTCAGACACAGGATCAACTGCGTGGTATTTGAGGATGCAAGAGACCCTGAGACCAAGGACAAGCTGATTGCTTTCCTTGACAGATTCAAGGGACATGAGATACAGCTCAGAGCTAATTATTCGTACCTGACTCTTGATAATGTATTCGATACTGAGAATGACAATCTGTTCAAACTGATCTCAGAGATCGCCGAGTACAAGTATCCGCTGGAGCACGAGAGATTCAGAACAGGTTTCGTGTTCGAGAGAGAGGGCAGCAAGATCACATATCATAAGACGCTGCCGTTCGCCAAGGTAGATGGCGTAGTTGGTGATATTATCATCCGTCAGACCGGAAAGATCTATGACGACTGGAACGAGTACGGACATGAGCTCAATGCCAATGATCTCGTAGGAATAAAATACGAATAAAAGATGAAGTGTGGATGTGTAAAGAATACTTTACATTTTCCGATCGCAAAAACGTAAAGAGAACTTTACATAATCCAAGAGAAGATGTAAAGAAAACTTTACATCAAAGAATGATGAGGAGAGCATTATGAAGAAGAGTGAACAGCGACAGCAGGATATCCTTACCTTCATGAAGAAGACTATTGCGGAGAAGGGCTATTCTCCTACAGTCAGGGAAATATGTCAGGCGCTGAATGTCAAGTCAACTTCTACAGTTCACAGCGATATCAAGGTGCTTGAGGACAAGGGGCTCGTTAAGAAGGACCCTTCAAAACCACGTACAGTACTGCCTGTTGAAAATGAATACGTTCATCAGTCCTTTACTGACGATAACGTTGTATCGCTTCCTGTCATCGGCAGAGTAGCAGCCGGTGAGCCTATTCTGGCTGAGCAGAACATCGTGGATGAGATGCCTGTTCCGTCAAGATTTATCGGTAGCGGTAATAACTTCATTCTGACAGTTCATGGCGACAGCATGGTCAACATCGGTATCAATGATGGCGATTACATCATCGTTCAGGAAGCCAGAGATGCAAATAACGGAGAGATCGTTGTAGCGATGGTCAACGGCGAGTTCGAGTCGGGTGCAACCGTCAAGAGGTTCTTTAAGGAAGCGGACCATATCAGACTGCAGCCTGAAAACGATTACATGGATCCGATCATTGCAACGGATGTAAGCATTGTCGGCAAGGTAAAAGGCGTATTCCGTTATCTGAACTGATTCAGGCGGAATGTGTTCGAACAGGGTAAATACAATAGATACGAACAGGATCAACAATATAGAGATCGGAATGATCGGAGGATGCAAAATGAGTGAGATCACAAGAGAGGCGGCATGGGAGCTGCTGAAGAAATATAATAAAGATCCTTTCCACCAGCATCATGCTGTAACAGTTGAGGGCGTTATGAGATATTTCGCTAAGGAACTGGGATATGAGGATCAGGTAGATTTCTGGGGACTGTGCGGACTGCTGCACGATGTCGATTTTGAGATGTGGCCGGAGGAGCACTGCAAGAAAGCGCCTGAGCTGCTGGCTGAGATCGACGCACCGGAGGAGATGGTACATGCTATCTGCAGTCACGGATACGGATTGTGCTGCGATGTTGAGCCGACCCATCAGATGGAGAAGGTGCTGTTTGCTGCTGACGAGCTGACAGGTATCATCGGAGCTGCAATTATCCTGAGACCTTCACACAGCTGTCAGGACATGGATCTGAAGTCTCTTAAGAAGAAGTTCAAGGACAAGAGATTTGCCGGGGGATGCAGCAGAGATGTCATTGCTCAGGGTGCTGAGTATCTGGGCTGGGAGCTTAATGACCTGCTGGAGAGAACTCTCGATGCAATGAAGTCGATGCCGGATCCTGAT
This sequence comes from Mogibacterium sp., assembly GCA_024403055.1. Classification (GTDB taxonomy): domain Bacteria; phylum Bacillota; class Clostridia; order Peptostreptococcales; family Anaerovoracaceae; genus Crickella. The sequence continues at coordinate 3,317 of JAKSSO010000038.1, forward strand.
GTTCTTGATAAGGAAAACGGAATCGAAATGTAAGATGCTGATGGTCCGCGATCACTATGTGGCGGATCAAGCCGTTTTCGGATATGACCACATGGCAGGTCCACATGCAGGTCCACATGCAGGTCCACATGCGGGACCGTATGTATGGCCACATGAGGGGCCGTATACATGACCACATGGCGGGTCCACATGCATGGACACATGATGGACGCAAGATAGTATATAAAGCAGAGCCCGGACTCTGCTTTTTTTGTACAAATAAGTGATTATTGATAACATTACGATCATTTATTGCGATTACGGGTGAAATTTGTATTAAGTTTTTATTAATTTGGACACTTATATAACGAATGTCCTCTTTAAAATAGATAATTTTTATGTTATTATATCTGCCGTACGGGTTTTGGCGTCAAGCTAATGTCGGCCCCTGATAATTGTGCAGACCGGTTGAATCGTTTAATTCGCTGATTATAATGCAGACCGGCCACAGGAAAGATGGATCAAGAGTGAAGAAGGACCGCAAGCTACAGAGCAATCAAATTATTAATTGGATTCAGTTCATAGTGCTGTTGCTGGCACTATGGTTTATATTGTCAGGAATTTTTGAACTGAAATTCATTGCTTATGGCGTTTGCACCTGTCTGATAATTTCATTTATATGTCTTAATCATCTGACGATCAAAAAAAAGCACAGCAGTGCGGAATATTTTATTCTGCATCTTTACTGGCCCAGATTGATCGTTTATTTTTTATGGCTGTTCAAGGAGATCATAAATGCTGCGCTTTATGTCTCCAAGGTGGTACTGTTCCAGCGTGACAAGCTTGATCCGCATATCATCTGGTTCCGTGCTGATTACAAGAACCCGGTTGCAAGCGTTCTTCTGGCTAATTCGATAACTATCACTCCGGGAACCGTAACGGTGGATATTTTGCCGGGCGGAATTTTCGCAGTACATGCGCTGACTGATGAACTTGCTGAAGGCCTTGCTGACGGCGGCATGCAGAAAAAGGTTGCGAAGGCTTTCGGCGAAAACATCGAGGTCGTTAATCTGGAGTATGTTTATGACGAGAGTCTTGCTGAGCCGAAATACACCAGACTTAAGAAGACAAAGTTCAGCGGCAGAGCGAAGTCGCTGTAAATGATATAAGGCCGGCCATGATCATGCAGGCGCCGGTCAAAAACACATATGTATAAAGAGGGTATATGAAAACAGTTCTTATGGCTTTATTAATAGGTCTCGTGGCAATCGTTCTTACGATGCTTGTTTTCACGTGCTCCCGTAAGGATATTTATGACAAGCTGAATGCGATATTTGCGATGAATACTAATATCGTGCTGCTGATAATGGTCGTAGGATTCATTGACGGACGCTACGACATGTACATCGACATAGCGCTGAGCTATGCGATCCTTGGATTCGTTACAACTGTAATTCTGGCAAAGTACATAGGAGGACACAGACGATGAGCGTACAAGAGATCATTGCAGCTGTCCTGATGCTGCTGGGATTTGTATTCATGCTGATATCGGCTCTGGGACTGTTCAGGTTCCCGGATTTCTATTCACGTCTGCATTCGACGGGCATCGGTGATACTCTTGGATGCACGCTGATCATTGCGGGCATGATGGTACTGACAGGTCTCAAACTGATCACAGTCAAGATCCTGCTGATACCTCTGATCCTGTTCCTGACGAGCCCGATGGCTACCAACCTCATCATGAGTGCGGCTATCCACAAGCATGATTATGAGAACTACAAAGAGATGAGACTGAGCAAAGCGATCGGCGACGAGTCCGAGTCCGACGAGGCCGAAGCGACCGACGAGGCCGAGGCAGACAAGTCCGATGCTGCTGATTCAGAAGGGGAGAAGGAATAATGCAAATTCTGTCGCTTGAAGCGATCCTGCTGATTTCTTTAATAGTGATAGCCCTGGTTATTATCTTTGTCGACGACCTGATGACGGCTGTCGTAGTTTATTGTGCTTTCAGTTTTATAACAATGTTCCTTTATATAGTCATGGGCGCGCCGGATGTTGCTTTTACCGAAGCGGTAATCGGTGTTCTTTCGACTATATTCTTTATAATGATACTAAGGTCTATCAAACGTAAGACTAAGTAGCTGTCGGAGACGGCAGACAGATCGGCTGCCGGCGAAGGCGCAATGCGAGGAGCCCGGAGGCTCCGGAGGGTAAATGAGAAAAGTTTTCAGTGTAATTGTAATATGCGTGGCACTCATCGTTCCGTTCGCTATGTTCGAAGTGATGCCGCAGATCGGGGACCCTAATTCGGCCCCTAATTCGCATGTTTCCGTTCACTACATCGAGAACACTCAGAGCATTGCAAATTCACCTAACATGGTAACTTCGGTCATCGTTGATTTCAGGGCGTTCGACACACTTCTCGAGACTACAGTAATGTTCCTCGCAGGTGTGTGTGTAATGATCATTCTGGCAGGCGTTTACAAGACCAAGAAGAGAGTCATTGATCCGGGCGAGTCCAAAATGCTCCGTGTAAGGTCGGGAGAAAAGGTATTCAGAAGTATCAACAAGGATGTAATAATCACTCTTCTGCAGCCTATGATCCTGGTTTATGCGGTATATGTACTATTCCACGGTGAAGTCAGCCTTGGCGGCGGATTCCAGGCAGGTGCACTTATAGGTACCGTACTGCTGCTGGATGCAATGGCTGTTCCTGACAAGCGCAACTTCCCGAACATCACCAAGGGTACTTCGGCGATGATCGCGGGAATAGGAACATTCATATATGCTACGGCAGGTATCCTGACACTGATCGGCGGCGGACTGTTCCTCGAGTATGAGAAGTTCCCGTGGAATGTTCCGTTACTTGAACAGCACTCCATCGGTATCCTGATGGTAGAGATCGGTGTAACGCTCGGCGTTGCAGGCACTATCGTAACGATAATGAATGTACTTCTTGAAAAGGTAAAATTCGACAAATAGTTAATGAGCTTCGAAAGGCGCGAACATTTCGAAAGATGCGAACTTTTTCAAAAGTCCGAACATTTTGAAGGTTCGAATAATTCGAAGATAGAGAGAAAGAGAGTAAATGGAATTATTTCTGGCTGAAAAGGGAATATATTTTCTGACACTTCTGCTGCTCGGCGTCGGGCTGGCAGGTATTATCGTGTGCAGTAACTATATGAAGAAACTCATCTGCATGAATATCATGCAGGTCGCAGTTATCTTCTTCTTCCTGTGCCTCGGTCAGAAGGCCGGCGGTACTATTCCTGTTGCCATGGACAGCATGATCAATGCTGCAGACTATATCAACCCGCTGCCTCACGGCCTGATGCTGACAGCTATCGTAGTCAGCCTTGGTACAACGGGCGTGGGCCTTGCTCTGCTTTACAGGATCAAGGATAGATACGGTTCTATCGAAGAGAAAGACATTATTGAGAGGGAGAGAGAGAAGAAGTGATGAAGAATCTGCCTATCTTAATAGTGCTCCTTCCACTTGTTGCGGCACAGCTGTGTCTCGTTTTCAGTAGGATTCACAGAAATGTCGGCAGGTGGCTGGTGATCACAGCGGTTTCCGCTTCTCTTGTGATGTCTGTAATGCAGCTGCTCAACGTTATCAAGGATGGACCGATCCATTATTATTTCGGTAATTACAGGGCTCCGATCGGTATCGAATTCTCGATCGATACCGTGAACGGCATCATGCTGATACTTGTATGTGTCATCGGACTGCTGACTTTCCTGTTCAGTTCGGAATTCAGAGTTTCATCCGATAAAACGATTGTTGGCGGTATGAATACTGTTCTCTGTCTGCTCATTACGGGTCTGCTCGGAATGACTTCGACAGGTGACGTGTTCAACCTCTACGTTTTCCTTGAGATCACTTCGCTGTCAGCTTACTGCCTGATCGCGATGGGCGGCAACAAGGGTGTTATTGCGGCTTACAGATACATGCTGGTCGGAACTGTTGCTGCAACTCTGTATCTGCTTGGTGTTGCAGTGCTTTATGCTAACACGGGTACGCTTAACATGGCGGACATGGCGGTGCTCCTGAACGAGGGCGATAAGAACAAAGCGATGCTGCTCGCAATGATCCTGTTCATCGCGGCTTTCGGCATCAAGATGGCGCTGTTCCCGTTCCACGGCTGGCAGCCTGCGGCATACACTCATGCCGAGACAAGCGCAAGACCGCTTATTTCAGGTGTCATGGGCAAGATTCCGGCTTATGCAATGTTCAGATATCTGTTCTGTGTATACGGAACTGATTTCAAATATTTCGATTTTATTCTGGATGTTCTGGGCGTTCTTTCGGTATGTGCAATGCTCTACGGCTCGATCAGGGCAATGGGTCAGAAGGATATGCGTAAGCTCCTCGCTTACTCGTCCGTCGCACAGATCGGATACATCAGCCTTGGCTTTGCCATCGGAACACCTCTTGCACTCGCGGGTGCTTTCCTGCACATGTTCGGCCATGCATTCATGAAAGCGGGACTGTTCTTCTGCGTTGGTGCCATCGTTTACAGATACGGCAAGTTCTCACTTGAAGATGTTGGCCGTCTGTACAAGAAGATGCCGATAACATGCGGTCTGCTCGTGCTGGCTGCATTGTCGATGGTCGGTATTCCGCCTGCTGTAGGTTTCTTCAGCAAGTGGTATCTGGGTCTGGCTGCTGCAAGAGAGGCCAAGTGGATATACCTGGCTGTTCTGGTCATCTCCAGTCTGCTCAATGCCGTATATTTCTTCAGACTTATCGAGAAGTTCTTCATCAATCCGGACAAGGGCCTTCCTCAGAAGAGGGAGCGCGGTCGCATCGAGGCCAGCGCATGGATCCTTATCCCTGTTATAGTATGTTTTGTTGCTATTCTGGCCCTCGGTCTTTGCAATGCCAAGATCGTTGATGTTCTGTTGCTGACGCTCGGGGAGGTGGGATTATGATGAATTTCCTTGCTCTCGAATACAGACCGCTCGTTGCGGTAGCGCTGGCACTGACAGCCTCAATACTCGTATATATTCTCGGCGAACACATTCATAGAAATGTGCGTGAGGCGATCACTTTCGTGGCTGCCTTCCTGATGGCTGCTGATGTGTATTCAATGATACCTTCTGTTATATCAGGAGAGGAGATAAGACTCGAGGTCTTCAGCATCGTCAAAGGTATTTCACTCGCATTCAATGTTGATGCTGCAGGCATGATATTCGGCTTTGTTGCATCGACTCTGTGGATACTGACTTCACTCTATTCCGTCGGCTACATGCGCGGACACGATGAGAAGAATCAGACCGGTTATTACGCTGCATTCGCAATGTGCCTGTGTGCAACAATGGGTATCTGCTTTGCAGCCAACCTGCTGACATTCTTCATCTTCTTCGAGGTTCTGACTGTAGCTACTTATCCGCTCGTCGTTCACTACAGAGACGAGAAGGGTAAGGCATCAGGCCACAAATATCTTGCTTATACACTGATCAGCGGACAGATCTTCTTCGCCGCTATCGTTATCATTTATGTATTCACGGGTACAATGGACTTTGTTCCGGGCGGCTTTGTCGCAACTGATGCACTGCCTATGCCATGGGCTTGCGTTGTGTTCTTCATGATGGTCGGCGCCGGCATCGTCAAAGCGGGCGTTATGCCGCTTCACAGCTGGCTGCCTGCTGCAATGGTCGCTCCGACTCCGGTCAGCGCACTGCTCCACGCGGTTGCTGTTGTCAAGGCCGGTGCATTCTGTACTCTGAGAGTTGTTCTCTATGTATTCGGACCTGAGGCTGCCAAAGCCTGCCACGGTGCTGAGATACTCGCATGGATGGCTGTTTTGACTATCCTGATCTCATCACTGATAGCTATCCGCAAGAACAACCTCAAGGCGAGACTGGCTTACTCAACTGTTGGTCAGCTCTCATACATCGTTCTGGGTATCTGCATCCTGAATCCGCTCGCGGCTACGGGTGCTCTCTATCACATAATTGCTCATGCATTCCTGAAGATCACACTCTTCATGTGCGCAGGTGCGATATTTGTAACAACACACAAGGCTGATATCACTGACATGGTGGGCATTGGTCGCAGAATGCCGCTCACAATGCTGGCATTCACTCTGGCATCTGTCGGAATAGCGGGATTCCCGTTCTTCGCCGGTTTTGTCAGCAAAGCCAATATCATCATGGGCGCAGTAGAAGCGGGCAAGCCGATCTATGCTGCTACGCTCGTTGTCAGTGCACTCCTCGCAGTTGTATATCTCATGCCGGTCATCTCCATTGCGTTCAGACGTGATGTTGTTAACCCGGAATTCAGTGAGTACGGCGAAGCGAACTGGCGCATGCTCGTGCCACTGCTGATCACGGCTGTGATCGCTATCGTATTCGGATGTGCACCTAACCTGGGATTCCATCTGTACGATATCGCTACAATGGCGGGCAATTCGATATTCGGCGCTTTAACAATGTAATCAACGTAATCAACGCTCGGGCGCATAGGCTCGGCGCAGGACTTGGACATCGTTTTAAAGGAAAGGTTAAATGTTCTTAGAAACTCTTATGTACATGGGAATAGCATTTGTTGGTGCAGCAGCTCTGATACTGCTCAGCAAATTTATCATGCCGCTCTTTATGAAGAGACCGGCTGATTATTACTATGTCAATGAGCCGGACGATGCATCATTCTTCGATGATCCTGTGATCGCAGCTGAGAAGCAGGCCGAGGCTGAGAATAAGGCAAAACTCAAGGCTGAGGAAGAAACTCTCAGAAAGACCGAGGAAGAACGTCTGGCCAAGGAAGAGGCAGCAAGAGAAGCAAGACTTGCTGAAGCGAAGGCTGTCAACGAGGCTATGCTCGCTGCTGAAGAAGCTAAGAAAGCCGAAGCGGCTGCCAAGAAGGCTGAGGCAGAGGCCGAGAAGAAGGCCGCAGCTGAAAAGAAGAAGGCTGAGGCAGAGGCTAAGAAGAAAGCTGCAGAAGAAAAGAAGAAGGCTGCAGCTGAGAAGAAGTCAGGTGAAAAACCGGCTGCCAAGAAGTCCACGAAGAAGACTGCAAAGAAGCCGAGCAAGAAGGCTGCAGAGCAGGCTCGTATCGCTGAGGAAGAAAAGGCTGCTGAACAGGCTCGCCTTGAACAGGAGAAGAAGGCTCGTGCCGAAGCATACAAGCGCGACGCAGAGCAGGCTTCTTTCACACTCGAGACGAAGTCGGGCAAGAAGTCGAGGGCCAAGGCGGAGCAGACGGCAAAGCTGCGTAAGCCTAACATGAAAATGAAGAAGGATGAGCTGGTAGAACTTGCTCACGAATACGGCATCGGACTGCCGGAGAAGGTGACTAAGGCACAGATCATTGAACTGATAGAACAGAAGAGACAATAGGAGAGGGTAACTTAATGACATTTGCACCTGCAATTATGAATATGCTGCATCCGGGACTTATCATGATAGTCTGCGGCATTTTGATTGCTCTGCTGCCAAAGCAGTGCAGGGTGCCTCTTTCATTGCTCGGACCTGCGCTTTCGCTGTATATCACACTCAGTATGACAGCAGACTGCGCACTTGACTACAAGATCACAGACTATATTACGATCCATTTCATGCATTATGACAAGCTGACATTCCTGTTCATGCTGGTATTCAGCTGTATCGCTCTCTGCAAAGCGATATTCTGCATTCATTCTCAGCCAAAGAATGAGGCGGCTACTGCAATGATGTACGCAGGAAGCATGATGGGCGTTGTTCTCGCCGGCGATATTCTGTCACTCCTGATATTCTGGGAGCTGTCGGCTGTCGCTTCTACTTACATTGTTTATGCAGGCCATCGCCGCAGATCATACAGAGCTGCGTTCAGATATATGCTCGTGCACGCTTTCGGCGGAAACATGTTCCTTGCAGGTGCAATGGTATATATCTTCCATTACGGAAACACTCTGATGAATATAAGCAATCAGATCGGTACGCCGATGTTCTGGCTTATCTTCATCGGTATCGCTGTAAATACAGGTGTACCGCCACTTAACTCATGGGTTTCGGATGCTTGTCCTGAAGCATCAGTAACGGGTACACCTTATCTTGCTTCGTTCACGACCAAAGCGGCCATCTATGCGATGATCCGTTTCTTCGCAGGGACCGAATTCCTCATCTGGGTCGGTGTGTTCATGGCTATCTATGCAGCCTGCATGGCGATCATGGAGAACGGTATCAGAAGACTGCTTTCATACCATATCGTCAGCCAGCTAGGAATGATGGTCGCAGCTATCGGTGTCGGCGGCGAAATGGGTATCGACGGAGCTGCTGCTCATGCTGTTACGAACATTTTCTATAAGGGTGCTCTGATCATGGTCGCAGGTGTCATCATGTATGCTACAGGAAAGACTCTGATCACTGAGCTGGGCGGACTCGGCAAGAGAATGCCTGTCCTCTCGGTGTGCTTCCTTATTTCTTCACTCGCTATCGCAGGACTTCCGGGTCTGTCCGGCTTTGTCAGCAAAGCACTTATCATGGACGCGCTGAGCGCAGGCGGATACAAGGCTGCCGGTATTCTTATCACTGTAGCCGGTGTCGGAACTCTGCTGTCTATCACGCTGAAGATGAATTATTTCATATTCTGGGGTCCGTGCGACGAGGAGGCGAAATCGCTCAAGATCGACAAGGTTCCTTGGACGATGCAGCTTGCAGTCGTTCTGGCAACTATCGCTTCTGTTGTTATAGGTGTATGTCCACAGGCGTTCTATTCGCTCATGCCGTACGCAGCTGATGTGGCACCGTACCACCTCGGACATGTGCTAGAATATATTGCGATATTCATTGGCGGTACTATTCCGTTCATCCTCTTCATCAAGAGGATGCGTCCGCATGACGATCTTACACTAGACTTCGACTGGTTCTACCGTAAGGGTCTGTGTGCAGCTGTAATGTGGATGGCAAGAATGTTGGAGCGCATCTACAAGTGGTGCGAGATCAAGGTTCTTGCATTTGCGAGATATCTCGTGTTCCACTTCTCAGATCCATATCTCTGGACTGAGAACAGCAGCAACATTGTGATACGCAAGATGTCGATCGAGACAGAGGATCATCTCATCGGTGACACAGTGAGCATCGTGATGTTTGTAATGACACTGATAATGGTCATCGGCGGCATGCTTGCATAGCAGGCGACATGATCGGAATGCAGCCACAGCTAAATAAAACATATCAAGATAAACGAAAAGGATCGCATTCAGCGATCCTTTTTACTTATCAACTATTTCCGATCAGCCTTTACTGACCAACAACTTTTTGCACCTTATGATCAGATATTCTGACACTCTGATCTTCCGATCAGTACATCAGGTCCTCAATCGGCCCACTTGGGGCTTTATTACCCAACATTTACCATATTGACATTTTGATATGCACTCCGCTCGGCATGCTGTATCAGTCTAGCTTCTCAAACTCTGATTCTTTCGTAGGGCACTGATACACATTTGCATTTTTCTGGCAAAAACATGTCGATTTGCAAGATCATATAATAAAGAATGTATCAGTGTACAGCTGATATCCATTGGATATTTGTTGCTCACTGATACATTTTAGTTTAGGCAAGCTGTATTGTGTATCAGTGCGAAACGCAATTTCAAGGATTTTGGAGCCTGTACTGATACAACTCGCTTGACGGGCACCTTTTTTCGTCGGATATTCGAGCACTCAAGCGGATATT
>JAKSSO010000039.1 GCA_024403055.1 Mogibacterium sp.
CGCTGAAGGCGGAGCTACTCAAAGTCCATAAGTATGAAGCCGAGAAAGAACTTTATACAGCAATCACTGCATACGCATATGGCTGGTATAGCCATCTTAGACCACATACTTACAATGGTGGCTTGCCTCCGATAAAAGTTGCCAAAAAAGCAACTTCACTATTACAACTTTAATTGACCAGAACAGATTTCTGGTCAAACGCATAGCGTTCACAGAATCCCGCGTCTAACGCGGGGTTTTCTGCTAACAAAAATCAGACATGCTTTTCTGCATGTCTGATTTTATGTTGCAAAAGCGGGAACATTGTATTGTGATAAGTATCAACTGAACGCTAAAATGATCTTCCTAGAATTCTACTGTTTCAGGCTCTGAGGTGAAACTGCAGAATGTTGCTTTTGCATTTCTGAAATACAAAACTCTGGTATTATCATCCTCTGCAGAATACAGTTTTTTCAGATCAGGATATGCATCAAGCATCGATGCCTTAGGCTCGCATCGGTTGTCATCGACCAGCTCACCGCAGACACGGATCCATTCTCCGTTCAGGAAAGCACAGATCTCAACTTTAGGATCTGCCATGATCTGCTTAAATACGTCTTTAGAAGCTCCGGTCTGTATGTAGAGCCTGCCTTCAAAAATATGTGCAGTTCCGAATGGTCTTACTCTGGCCTGATCGCCTTCTGTTGTAGCCAGATAATAAGTATTTGCCTGCTTCAGAAAATCTGTAACACGTTCAATTGCTGTCATGATCGTTTTCCTCCCTTTTCAGAAAATTACTGTTCTGTATTAAAGCCGGTCCATACATCAACACCGGTGTATTCATGCTCTGCGTCCTCTCCATTCAGCACACGAATAATACCTGATGCCAGCGCCTGCATCTCGAATTCTCCCGGGAACTTCTCTATAGGTGCAAGCCATCCGAGATATTTTTCCATCATCTCACACAGTTTTCCGGATTTGGACATACCGCCGGTCAGAAGTATAGCATCTATTTTTCCTTCCAGAGCAACCGCCATGGATCCGGCGAACTTGGCGATCTGATATACCATTGACTCCATTACGAGTTCCGCATATTTATCGCCGTTCCCTATCATTGACTCTACTTCACGAAGATCACCTGTGTTAAGATGTGCCATCAGTCCACCATTTTTTATTGTTTTGAGTATCATCTCTTCCTTGGTGTACTTTCCGCTGTAAGCCATCTCTATAAGAGGCATTACAGGAATTGCTCCACTTCTTGTCGGTGACATAGGGCCTTCGCCTTCTATTATATCATTAGAATCGATCATGTATCCCTGTCTGTGAGCAGTGACCGAAATGCCGCCGCCCATATGACACACAATGAGATTGAGCGAGCGATAGTCCTTTCCTACCTTTGCCGCATATCTGTAAGCAACTTCCTTCTGATTAAGTGTATGGATACGGCTACAGCGATTGATCTCCTTATAGCCTGTCAGTCTGGCGACATCCATATATTCATCAACGCTCGGCCCGTTTACGATATATGCCGGTTTGCCGAGTTCCTTACTGTAAGCATAAGCAAGACGAGGTCCCAATTTTCCCGGGTGCCCCTCTCCGCCTATCTTATATGTATCCTCTATCATCTTCTCATTGATCTGATATGCACCGGACTCGATGAAAACCTGTCCGCCACCTCTGGATACAAATATGTCGAAGTCTTCCAGGCTGAGGTCATGCTCTTCGAGCACTTTACGGAAAAGCTGATCGGCAAAATTCTGGTGCTCATCCAGATTTGCAAATTTCTTAGGGTACTCCTCACTCCCAAGATCATAGCTCTTCAGGAATATGGCCTCCTCGTCCTCAAAGGCTCCGATCTTAGTTGATGTGGAACCGAAATTCACACAGAATATTTTTCTTGAATCTGCCATAGTAGTCTCCCTTCTACTTTGAGCTTGCAACCAGTGTAGACAGTGCAATAGATGTATACTTGCCCATAGCCGGGCCGCCTCTTGATCCAAAGACTACCGGAACCTCGAAACCAAGGACGATATCTGCATTCTGCGGCTCTCCGAAGAATCCCATGGCCTTGGTTGCTATATTTCCAGCTGTTATATCAGGGAAGAGCAGTATATCTGCATCGCCTGCCACAGGACTATCAGGGAAAATTGCCAAATCGAAAGATATCGGTCCTTCAACTATGCAGCCGTCCAGTTTTCCATCTGTATTTCTCTGTTTCAGTTCTGCAGCATCAAGCGTATCCTGCATTTTAGGATTTACTTTTTCAACAGCAGAGAGTACTGCTACCTTAGGTGTCTCATGTCCCAGCTTGTGCATAAAGTCAACTGCATTACGAATAATTGCCTCCTTACGATCAACATCAGGGAATGTATTGATGCCCATATCGGTCAGAGCCAGCAGTTTATGGTATTTCCTGAATTCAAATACGCCCAGAGCCGAAACCACTCCGGTATTCTTTATGCCGGTCTCCTTATTCAGGAGAGCCTTCATCAGGACCGCAGTCTCAAGAAGGCCCTTGATCACGATTTTAATTTCGCCGGATACGACAAGCTCCGCCGCTTTGGCTGCGCATTTCTCACTGTCGGACTCATCTATAATAACGTAGCCGTCAGTATCTTCGCCAAGCTCTTCAAGATATGTAGTGATCAGCGTTTCGTCTCCAATGAGATAAGGTTTAATAAATTCATCTTTCTTAGCCATTACGATGGCTTCCAGAATGTGCTTATCATCTGCAGAAACGATTGCCGCAGGCACCTGCGGTTTCATTTCTTTCGCACAGTCAATAATGTCTTGTATCTTATTTACCTGCATTACGTTTTCTCCTTATTAGCACACTTTTCTATGTGATACCTTTGCAAAAGCCACATAAGGCAAGCCTTATGTGGCTTTACAAAGGTTATGGGGATGCCAGAGAATGAGTGTGATTCCTAAACTACGTAGCCGTCTCCACCTGCCATAGCAAATCTTCTTACACGGCAGAATGTGCTAGGATCTGTAAATCCTTCTCCTGTATGTGTAGCGATAGTTGCAGATCCTGTTCCTGTTCCTCCGACACCTGTAGCAGCAACGGTTGGACCGTTTGCAGCATAGCAGGTAGTATCAATGCGTCTTCCGAACTCTGTGATCCTGTGCATATCAGTTGACCAGATAGCTGCGGAATGGCGGTAACCGTGCTCTGCTTCAACAGCTCTGTCCATAGCTTCTGCGAAATCCTTGCACTTTACTACAGGGAATATCGGCATCAGCTGCTCACATGGAACAAACGGATTTTCAACATCTGCCTCTATTACAGCAAGCTGCAGATCATAATCGCTCGGTGTAACTCCAGCATCTTCAAGAATTACATTGGCATTCTTTCCAACATATTTCTTATTAGGGGAGTAACCGCCATCCGGTTTCTCTTGAATGCACAGAGCGATAACTTTTTCAACTTCCTCATCTGTGAGTACTCTTGCTTTGCAGTTCTTAAGTTCTTCAATAAATTCGTCATAAACGCTTTCAACTACAAAGGCAACCTTCTCTGTAATACAAAGCATATTGTTTTCAAACGGTACCATCTCAATCAGAGTCTGAGCAGCCTTCTTAACGTCAGCTGTCTCGTCTATGATAACCGGAGGGTTTCCCGGACCTGCAGCGATGCACTTCTTGCTTGCGCCCATCAGCAGGTTGACCATTCCTTCTCCGCCTGTTCCTATCAGCAGCTGAACCTTAGGATCAGTCATGATAACATCGAGAGTCTCCTTAGTAGGAATTCTTACCATTGTAGCAAGATTCTCAGGACCGCCAGCCTCAACAACTGCCTCATTGATCAGATTTACTGCCATAGCAGCAGCTTCCTTAGCAGCAGGATGTGCGTTGAAAACAACAGTATTTCCTGCTGCGATCATGCACATGCTGTTGCATGCAATAGTAACAAGACCGTTTGTTACAGGAGTAAGAGCGCCAACCAGTCCGTATGGTGCATCATACTCTACAGTCAGACCTGCAGAAGAAGCCATAATGTTACTCTTAAGAGCAGATGTTCCTACCTGATCGCTAATGGATCCAATATTCTTCATCAGCTTCTGCTCAAGTCTGCCGTATCCTGTTTCATTAAACTCATTAACAGTTTCTTCCTCTACTACAGGGAGAATTTTTTCCTTGATCGCGTCGATGAAACGATCTCTGTCCATTGTTGTGAAATCTCTCATAAGAATCTTCTGCGCTTCATATGCGCAATTGATCGCTTCTTTAATATCTTCAAAAACACCTAACTGTTTCATTTCTTACCTCTTCCTATAAAAGTGAAGTCCCATATTGCGGCTTATCGCTACTTTATGGGACTTCAGCTGTGGCTCTAGAATTTCTCTACATCCCACATCTCTCCAATAATTTCACGATATTTTTCTACATCCATAGGCGCAGGTCCGTGATTCCAGAAAATATTGTGCTCAATAGCACCTTCTGCACAGGCAACAGCATCCTCTCTTGAAATGCCGTACTCCTGAAGAGTCTTAGCTCCGCAGTGGCGGTAGATCGAATGCAGCTTCTCTGTTACGAGATCGCAAATCTGTTCTGTTGTTGCATTCTCAGGCAGTTCTATTCCCATCGCGTCTGCATAAGCATAGCCGAGAGTAATGTCTGCCTTGATAGCATTACGTGCAACAGCTGAGCCTGTAATAGCACAGCAGAATCCATGAGGAATGCCAAATACGCCGCCGATCTCATGCGCTACAGCATGACCGATAGTTACACTTGTGTTGTTGAATGCAATACCTGCGAGATTGCTTGCATAAGCCATGTTAACTCTTGCTTCTTTGTCTGAACCGTCATCATAGCACTTCGGCAGATTTTCAACTATCAGCTTCATTGCCTCAAGTGCATGCATCTTGCCCCAAGGGTTTCTGTTGAATGCAGTACTTGCTTCAATAGTATGGCTCAGGCAGTCAAAGCCGCTTGCAGCTGTATTCTTAGGTGATGCCGACATTGTGAAATTAGGATCGAAAATAGCCAGGTCAGGTGAGCAGAGAACTGCGTCCTTCGCATGGTTAGTATGATCAGATACAACTGCGATCCTTGTAACTTCACTTCCGGAACCTGATGCAGTAGGACATATAATCAGAGGTACTCTAGGATACTTAATCAGTCCATACATCAGCGAACATGACATAAGGGATTTTTCCGGATTTGCCAGAAGTATGGAAACGCACTTTGCAGTATCCTGAGGGCTTCCTCCACCGATTCCGACAACGCAGTCTGCGCCGAATTCTCTTGCCTTCTCAGCAGCTGCTTCGCAGGCATCATCCAGTGGGTCAGGTTTAACATCACTGTGTACGTAAACCTCAAGACCCGCTGCCTTTAACGAATCGATAGCCGGATCTACTACTCCTGCAGGATAGATATGTGGTCCTGTTACGAGAAACACCTTATTTGCTCCCAACATCTTGGCTCTTTCGCCAATGCAGTCAATTGATCCCGGACCGAAAACTACAGGACATTCCATTCCGTATTCAAAAACATCCATTTAATTACCTCCTTAATTGATACTTTTCTTGTGATCGACTAGTTAGCGAGTGAATATCCTCCGTCGATGCACAGAATAGCGCCTGTCATCATCTCACTTGCCTCTGATGCAAGATAGATCGCCAGAGCACCGATTTCGATCGGCTTTCCAAGACGGTGAACAGGAGTCCACTCAAGCCACTGCTTCTGAAGCTCCATCTGCTCAGGTGGAGTGATATTTGTGTCAAAGTATCCAGGTGCTATAGCATTTACACGGATTCCGTACTCAGCCCACTCCCACGCGAGCATCTCTGTCATGTGGTTGGCACCAGCCTTAGCTGTTGAGTATGAAACCATCTTCTGTGGCTTGTTAACAACAAATCCGGCATTGGATGTGATGTTGATAATTGAACCGCCACCTGTATCCTTCATGTAATCTGCACAGATTACGCTCATCATGAACACACCTGTAAGGTCAAGATCAAGAGTGAATTTCCAGTCAGCGAATTTGTTCTTTCTAAAGCCGAGTGCGTCTGTTCCTGCACCAGCTCCTGCATTGTTTACGAGAACATCGATTTTTCCGAAGTCTTTAACAAAAGCAGCTACGCAAGCTTCGCAGGAGTCGCAGTCACTGTGGTCAGCCTGATAGAAGGCTACTTTGCCTTCAGGATACTTCTCTTTCAGTTCTGCCAGGATCTTGTTTGCTCTCTCTGCGTTTCTTGCTGTAAAGCCAACATTAGCTCCCATCTCGAGGAATGCATTTACCATTCCAAGTCCGAGACCGTTACTTCCGCCTGTTACGATTACATTTTTACCTGCTACATCGTAAGCATTTTTAATATTAGTGATCATAGCTTCCTCCTACTTTTTTTCTTCTGATTCATCCCATACATCATTCATACGCCACTCCCACTCACGCTGCTGGAAGAATACCATTGAATTCATCTCATTGCTCTTTGTGAGTACAGCTTTGTTGAATCGACGGTCCATGTTAAAGTAGAACTCACCACATGATGTACACTTTGCAAGTTCTTCTTCGGTTGCAAGAATGTACTGACGAGTCCACTCAATGCTTGTCTTGTCGAAAGGCATTCCGAATTTCATGTGTCCTGGAATAATAACATCCGCGTCCATAGCCTCGAGTCTGTCGAGAACTTCAAGCCATTCCTTTCTTTCTTCCTGTGTTACTTCGCATGTGAAAGGATGTGCTTCGTTGAACAGAATATCTGAGCACATCAGTGTGTTGATCGATGGAACATAGATCGCAGTATTGTATCTGTAGTCTCCCATGAGACGGTCGATAACTTGGATCTTCTCTCCTTCGAGCATAAAGAACTTGTCCTCTCCCTCAAGAGGCTCTACATGGAATGGGATTTCTCTCTTTACATAGTTGATCTCTCCGATTTCAGGAACGACCTCATCCCATTTCTGTGACCACTGAGCCTCAATGATCTTAGCCTCTTCCGGTACTGCAATTACTCTTGCGTTAGGAAAAGCTTCCTTAAGTATTGCTGCTCCGAAGTAATGATCAGGGTGAGCATGTGACAGATAAATAGTTTCAAGCTCGAGATTCTCTTCTACGATTTCTGCGAGGAATCTGTAGGCATTTGCAACTGTCCACTGAGTATCAAACACAGCGCACTTCTCCTTGCCCATGATGATAACGCTTGTTACGCAGAATCCATCATCATTAGAGACAAACACCTTAGTTGCCAGCTTGTCAGGGCCGTGTCTGTTTACTCTGACTTCGCCATGTGTCGATGTCTCTCTATATTCATCAGAAATAGTAATCTTTGACATCTTGTTTTCCTCCTTAAACAATCATTATCTTATAATTCGTAAGCTGCCTTATAAGCGTCTGAAACCGCAAGTGCGATAGAACCATACTTAACATTAGTGCCGATCACGCGATAATTCGGCATTTCAGAGAACTGCTCAGCAAATTCAACCTTAGGTCTCATACCCATTGACAGAACAACGTTATCACACTCTGCTTCAACGGTCTCATTATTTTCAAGATTTTCGAAAATTACTTTTCCGTCTTCAATTGAAAGTAGCTTGTGATTAGTATTCTGCGGAACAACAGGCCCTATTCTCATCTCGATATCGATGATATTCTGGAAATGTTCTCCTGTTGCTACCTGTGGCAGCATATCGTATGAACTTACTGTATTTCCTTCTGCTACTAGATATTCGGCAGTTTCAAGACCATTCATGCCGCATCCCACAACAACGACCTTCTTATCCTTCAGGCTGACGCTGCCGTTAAGCACCTGCGTTGAAGTGTATACGAAATCTTTGTCTATTCCAGAGATCGACTTTGGTACCACAGGATCGTAAGGATCATAGCCGGAAACTAGTTCAACACTTGCTTCAGTATCAAGAAGCACCTCGACTCCAAGCAGCTCCATCTGTTCAGACAGATAGCTGATGAAAGTCTTAAGCTTTTCCTTCATAGGCGGTACAGATGCAAGGTTAAGCTGTCCACCGAGTTTGCTGTCCTTCTCTATCAGGACAACTTTGAATCCTCTGAGCGAGAGCACTCTTGCAGCTTCCATTCCTGCAGGGCCGCCTCCAATAACAACTACGGTCTTACCGTCTCCATCTTTCCTGAGTTCGCAATATTCTGTCTCCATGCAGGCTTCTGCATTGATCGCACATCTCATGTCAGGGATGATAAGAGTCTTCATGCAGTTCAGACACGAAACGCACTTTCTGATCTCTTTCTCTCTTCCCTGCTCAGCCTTTGCTGACCAATCAGGATCTGCGAGATGCTGTCTTGCGGATCCTACGAAATCAGTTGCACCTTCCTGCAGCAGTTCTTCTGCGTAGGCAGGATCCCTGATAACTGATACGCATGACAGAGGAACATTAACGACTTTGCGGATCTCTCTTACAAGATGTGACTTCCAGCCCTGATCAAAGCTTGTAGGTTCCCATGCAGTATTCATCGACTCATAGTTTCCTGAACTTACATCGATCATGTCTGCTCCGGCTTCTACAAACATCTTGCTGAAATTCTTTGCGAGATCAATTGTGATTCCTTCTTCTTTTGGGAATCCGCAGTAGTCAAGATATTCATCAGCAGAAATTCTTACAGCGATAGGATAGTCAGGGCCGCAAGCCTTACGAATTCCTTCTATTATCTCTACACAGAATCTTGCCCTGTTTTCTTCGCTACCGCCATACTCGTCTGTTCTCTTATTCGTATGCGAGCTAAGGAACTGATTGATCAGATAGCCATGGGCAGCGTGGATAACTACTCCGTCAAGACCTGCCTTCTGCGCTCTGACAGCACCATCAATGAAGTATTGTATCTCCATCTTTATTTCTTCCGGAGTCATCTTAACAACAGGCTCATGTGTCATTCCGTTCTCAATTCCGCTAGGACTCATCATCGGGAGACCACCATTGTCATCGCAATGACCTTCAGCTCCTGGGTGATAGATCTCCAGAAAGAATATGGATCCGTATTTATGAACTTCCTCAGCGAGTTTCTCATATCCCGGAATCAGTTCATCTCTGTCGATGCACAGATTCTTAATGTTTCCTCTGCCTCTCTTAGAATCCACAGAACAGGCTTCGGACATAATGAGACCCACGCCTCCGCGAGCTCGTGCGCCATAAAAAGCAATCTGTTTATCTCCACATGCACCATCAAGTTCAGCAAGGCTGTTTCCCATTGGCTCAAAAACAATTCTGTTCTTTACAGTCACAGAATTGATCTTCATGGGAGAAAAAAGCTTCTCATACATATAACGCAACCTCCTTTCTGTAACATTAAACCAATTTGAATTATCTAAATATTTTGGGAGTGTTTGTTTATATAATATCTGTCTTTTTATAATATGAATATATTATTTTAGTGTCAAGTGAATTATTTATGCAATTTCTATTGTATTTTTTTTACACATTTTTTGCGCGCAGTGTGCTTAGGGTTTTCTTCGCAGCTTGCTTTTATGTGCCAGCTGCACGTAAACGCCTTGATTTATCTGCGATAACACTACGTCAGTACAGTCTTCTCTTGTATTTTGTGTCAATATAGCCATATTATAAGAAAAATAATTACAGTATCGCTCTCTAATTATGAATATTTTTATAGATATATATGAACTAATTTACTCAAAGAAGTTGACAGAAAACATTTCTTCTTATATATACTGTATTGAGAGTGTTTGTTTCACCCAGAAAGGAGCAAGGAGGTATTTACCATGGAAAGCAATGTAGTTGCAAACTCCGCCAGAAGTAATTTCGGCCTATGGGGTTGGTTAACCATTATTTTCACATTCTTTTCTTTTATGCTCTCTGGTCACCTGATCCTCGACAGTCTTAACCTGACCGTTCCGGCTTGCGCCGCTTATCGCGGATGGAACGCCGGCACCCTGCTGGCTTACTCAACACCGGCCGGGCTGATAGCTATTCCTTGCATGTTATTCATCGGATGGCGCATCAACAAAGCCGGAGCCAAGAGAGTTGTCTGCGCATGCATCGTGCTTGCTACGATCTGCAGCTTCCTTTGGGGAAGAGTAACGGAGCTTTGGCAGTTCTTTGTGATCACCCTCGTGATCAATGCCGGAGTACAGGGATTCGGTTTTTTGGGAATGTCGACGATCCTTGATAACTGGTTCCCTCGCAAGAAAGGACTTGCTTTAGGATGGGCTACTATCGGTTTCCAGGCATCATCAGTAATAATGATCCCTATCGAGACCAAGCTGCTGAATCCTAATGGTCAGTTTGCACCGGAAAACATCGTAAAGGTTTACGATTTTCTCGGTTTCGTCCTGATCGCTCTCCTTATTCTTGCGATCGCTATCGTTAAGAATAATCCAGAGGAAAGAAACTGTGCACCTGACAATGACAGATCCAAGAGCATCGAATACTATAAGGGATTGCACGAAGAAGCTCTTGAGTATAAGCGCACAAGTCCGTTCACAGCAAAGAAGCTGCTTCAGACCAAGCAGATGTGGCTGGTAGGTATAGTAATGGGTCTTGTAATGCTCTGTCTGAACTGTATGATGCCGACATTCATCCCATCAATGCAGGCAGGCGGCATGTCAGTTGCCAAAGCAACCGCTATCTATTCAACTGCTGCTGCGATAGGCGCAGCATTCAGCTATGTTTATGGTGTTATTGACCAGAAGATCGGTGCAAAGAAAGCTACAGTATTTATGTGTGTACACCACGCACTCGCTGCTTTTATAACAGCACTTGCAGTTATGACAGGCAGTGCAATACTGCTCGTGATCGGAGCGCTTCTGATTGGATCCAACATGGGTTCATCATCCAACCTGGTCGGCTCACTCACCGGAACAATTTTCGGACGTTACGATTTTGAAAAAGCATACACAGCAGTTTATGCTGTATGCTGCGTTGTGCGTCAGTTTGCATTCCTGATCACAGGTAATGTACTTAATGCAACCGGAAGCTACGGAATCGCATACATCTGCGCCGGAGTTGTTGCAGTATTGGCATTAATCATTACACTCAGAATCGATGACACTTGCATCGGAAGAGTTGACTAAAACGAAAGGAGCAACATATATTATGGGTAAATTTTTAGATTATAGCCCGATCAAGAAGCGTCTTAGGCCGGGATTCTATATTATGATGACTGTTCTCTGCTACTGCGTATACGGTCTCTTACAGTACAAGATCTCACCTGTTCGTGTATACCTTATGCACAATATGAACATTGATGAAGCTGCTGCAGGTTATCTGACATCAGCAATCGACCTTCTCCAGATATTTACAGTAATTCCGTTCGGAGTACTCATGAAGAAGATCGGACCTCGTAAGATGGGCTTCATCGCATTCGGAATTGAGTTCCTCGGTTCATTCCTCGGAACATTCTTCACAAGCAACTACACTATGCTGTTCATCTCCCAGCTGATCGTAGGTCTCGGTGGATCTGCAGTTGCAGTAATCGGGCCTTACATCATCATCCTGATGTTCAAGCCGGAGCTCAGAGGAACTGCTAACGGATGGTACGTTGTAGCAGGTACAGGATGCCAGTTCATCATGTACAATGTAGTACCTCGTATCGTAACTCCTACTAACCTGACACCAGCTTGGTGGCTCACTAACTTATTCTGCATCTTCATGCTCGTTATGTGGTGGTTATTCATCACAAATGAAGTTGCTCCTCCTTCAAATGAGACATTCAACGAAGGAGAAACTGAGACTATCGGAAAGACTCTTGCAACTCTGAAGGATCCTAAGGTTCTCCAGTACTTCATCGGTTCTGCAGCATTCATGTGCACAGGTATCGCAGGTCTTGCATTCACGCCTACATACATGACTGTAGTAAGAGGTTATGATGTTGCAATGGCAGGTACAGTTTCAAGTACAGTTTCCATCGTTGGTGTTATAGCAGCAGTAGTATTCGGAACTATGGCAGATAAGATCCACAGTGTAAAGAAGGTTTATGCCGGCATTACAATCTGGATCATTATCTCAAGAATTCTCCTTGTGATCGTACCTGACGGCTGGATGGTAGTATTCATCTGTGCTTCACAGGGTGTTGCCTGTGCTTGCATGGGACTGCTCTTCGCATCAGCTGCAACAGTTATCGACAAGAAGGAATACGCTATGGCTTCTTCGGCTATCACAACAGGATGCCGTGTAGGATCATTCTTCGCCGCATCGCTGATGGGACTCGCAGTTGTAAACTTCGGTTGGACTTGGGCGTTCATCGGATCAGCATTCATCTCGCTGTTCGCATTCATCGGACCATGCACGGCCAAGGGTGCAAAATAACATATACCTCGCTCAATAATTGCAACGCAAAAGGCGTACGAAACGTACGCCTTTTGTCATATTATTGCAAAATGTCGCAAGACATTGAATAATTATTCTGCTATACTGAGATAAACATACATCAATCTGAACACATTGATTTCAACTACAGGAGATCGTTAACATGGAAAAAACACTGAGTGATTTTCTGGAATTCACTCCTCTATCAGCAAGAACATTCTGTCAGAATATGCAGGCTGCAGTAACCGGCATATCGCCGTTTCACGTTGGCATGAGTGCCGATGACATTCGTGTCGATATCATCTACTACATCGACGCTAATATATCTCTCCCTAATCATATAACCAAGGGAAACTATATTATATGCACAAGCGATTATTCTTCCATGAACAAATTTGAATCACCTTCAAATATAATCTATATTTCTGACGAGGATGAATACCTTGCTTTTATTCACAAAATCAGCACTATTCTTGCGGATGAGAACAGACTTTCCCATATCTCCGCCAGGATACTGTCGATGCTTCAGAACGGATACTCTGTACAAAAGATCCTCGAATATGGCTTTGAACTTCTGGGTAACCCTCTCATGGTCTCCGATGCTTCATTCTGCTATATTGCAGGTGTTCATCTGGATGACATAGACGAACCTGTATGGAATTATGTTGCTGAAAAG
>JAKSSO010000004.1 GCA_024403055.1 Mogibacterium sp.
GAAATTCAGTGATTGCGCTTCGGCACTTAACGAAGCGGGACTGGTCAAAAAGACTGATATCAAAGCTGACTGCAGCATTCAGGGAATAACATACAATTCCAGGGAAGTTGCGGAAGGCTTTTTATTCGTGTGCAAGGGAGCACATTTCAAGGAAACTTACCTGACGGATGCCATTTCACGCGGCGCTGCAGCATATGTCAGCGAGACGGAGTATGAGGCCGGCAGGGACATCGAAGCGATCATCGTAAAAGATATACGTGCTGCGATGCCTGTCATCGCCAAGGCTTTCTATGGCGATCTGTCAGCAGAAATAAAGATGATAGGTATCACGGGCACCAAAGGAAAGTCGACTACGGCTTATTTCCTGAGAGCCATACTCGATGATTACCTGACTGATACAAAGGGCGTAAAGTCCGCGATATGTTCCGGCATTGACAATTATGACGGCGTGAACCTGGAAGAGGCACATCTGACTACTCCGGAGATCATGGAGCTGTATCATCACATGAATAATGCGGTAAATTCAGGGATCCCGTTCATGGAGATGGAGGTGTCGAGCCAGGCACTCAAGTATGACAGAGTCGCAGGTGTTCAGTATGAGCTGGCCTGCTTCCTGAATATAGGAACAGACCATATCAGTGACATGGAGCACAAGGATTTTGAAGACTATTTCGGCTCCAAGCTCCTGATATTCGACCAGGCAAATTCCGCTTGCATCAACATGGATTCTGAAGAGTTCGAGAGGATCGAACAGGCTGCGACGAAGACCGGAAGAGTCGTAAGATTCAGCGAGAAAAATGCTGCTGCAAATGTCTATGCTGAGAATATCGTTTCCGACAGAGGAAAGGTCGAATTCGATGCCGTTATCAGGGACGTGCCGGGATATGAGGATGACCGTCTGCACATCGATCTGGCGGCTTTCGGAGTGATCAATGTAAGAAATGCAGTCGCTGCTGTTGCAATGGCTGCGATGCTCGGAGTTCCGGGCAGATACATAGTGTCAGGTCTTGGCAGAGCACTGACTCCGGGAAGGATGGAAGTGTACCGCAGCGCTGACGGAAAGTATATAGGCATCGTTGATTATGCACACAACAAGCTAAGCTATGAGGCATTGCTGTCGGCTATCAGCGGTGAGTTCCCTGACAGGAATATCGTAATGGTATTCGGCTCGACCGGGGGCAAAGCGATCAACAGACGTGAGGAGCTGGGCAGCATTGCCGGCAAGTACTGCTCACACGTTGTCCTGACCGAGGACGATGGCGGCGAGGAGGATATTCCTTCCATCTGCAGAGAGATCGCAGGATATCTCGGGGATGAGTGCAGCTATGAGATCATTCCGGACAGACCTGAGGCAATACGACATGCAGTTGAACAGGCTGACGAGAAATCGATCGTTATCGCTGCAGGCAAAGCAAGAGAACATTATCAGAAGAGAGGCGACCACTTCATCGAGATCGAGGCTGATGTTGATGTAATGAGAAAGGCTATCGCTTTAAAAGGAGAGAAGTAAGTGAACAACTGGGTTTTTGTAACAGATATCGAAAAAGAAAGATTCAATGAGCCGGCTTTTAATGAGAACGTCAAATCTCATTTTCTCGGTTCATATGAGTGGGGTGAACTTTCAGCGCAGAACAACTGGACACCGATGTATGTCGGCGTTGAAGAGGACGGCAGACTGATCGCAACAGCGCTGCTGCTCAGAAAGATGTTGCTGAAGGGATATAACTATGTATATATTCCAAGAGGTTACACAGCGGACTACAGCAACAAGGAATTGCTGAAGTTCATGACTGAAAATATTGTCAGAATGCTCAGAAAACAGAAGACTGTATTCTTTGAGATCGATCCTGACATCAAGCTCCATACTCTCGATATCGAGGGCAATGTTGTAGAGGGCGAGGAGAACAGTGAGCTGGTCGAATTCCTGAAGGAACTCGGATTCAGACACAAGCCTCTGACTTATCTTTTCGAGGGCAGACAGCCGAGATTCACATTTCGCATCCCTCTGGACGGCGAGATGGAAAACATCGAAGCAAGATACAGCCGTACAACAAGAACAAGGATCAAGAAATCTCTTGCCAATGAAGTTGAAGTATACAAAGGCGATGCCGAGGATATCGATGAGTTCATCAGACTCATGAAGATGACAGAGGCAAGACAGGACTTCTTCTCACATGAGTACGATTACTATCGCAGGCTGTACGATACACTGCATCCTTCGGACATGGTGGACCTGTATCTCGGCAGGATCGATGTTGAGGCTCTCAGGGCTAAGGTGCGCGGAGAGCTCGAGCGGGAGAAGGCTGATTTTGCGAAATACGAGAACTCTGACAGCAAGAGCGCTGAGAAGAAGAGAAAAGAAATAGAGAAGAGGATCACGGCCTGCGAGGGAAGACTCGCAGAACTCGATTCCAAGGATGAGACAAATCCTATCGTTTCGGCGTACATCATTACCAAGTATGATGACAAGGCGTGGGCACTTTTTGCAGCCAATGACATGGACTACAGCAAGTTCTTCGCCAATTATGCTGTTTACAGGCAGCAGCTGAGAGATACGCATGCGGACGGCCGCAGGATATTTGACGTATTCGGAACAGTGGGAGACACAGAGTCTGCAGGAAATGCGGCAGGACTCTATGAGTTCAAGAAAAAATGGGGCGGTGAGTTCACTGAGTTCATCGGCGAGTTCATTTATGTGCTCGATCCGCTGATGTATTTCGTATATGAGAAACTTATCCCTATCAGACACAGGATCATAAACAAGTCACTTAGAAAGAAGGTACAAGAGAGTGCAGAATAAGCCATTCATCGGAGTTGTGCTCGGTGGTGACATGAACTCATACGCTGTTGCCAGAGCATTCTACGAAGCATACGGGATCAGGACAGTCGTTCTCGGTCTGTATCCTATCCATCCGACCAAAGACAGCAAGCTGATCGAGGGTCACTATTACAGCGACCTTTTCGAAGACACCGGCCTGATACATGCAGTCACTGAACTGCAGGAGAAGTATCCGGACAAGAAGAAGATCATGTTCGGCGCAACTGACCAGTATGTCAAGCACATCATCAACAACAGGGAAGCGATCAGGGAGGTAAGCGATACTTACATCATCCCGATGACTTCTGCTGATCTGTATGACAGACTGTATGAGAAGAAATCGTTCTATCAGCTGTGCGAGCAGTACGGACTGAGATATCCCAAGAGCATGATCTTCAATATAGCAGATGGCGATGAGAACATGGAGCTCCCGTTCGAGTATCCGGTATTCTTCAAGCCGTCTATCAGCGCAGAGTACGCTGAATATGAATTTGAGGGCAAGCAGAAGGGCTATAAGGTCGAGAATGCTGAAGAATTCAGGCGTATCGTTAATATCGTAAGATCTTCGGGATTTCCGGGAGACTTTATCGTGCAGGAATACATCGAAGGCAAGGATGACTCGATGTTCGTTTATACGCTGTATGTCAACAGCGAGCATAAGGCAGAAGCGATCACCGGCGGCAGGATACTCATGGAGGACCGAACCCCGGAACTGATCGGCAACTATAATGCTATCTCCAATGCGCGTGATGTGGAATTGAGCATGAAACTCAAGGAATTCGTCGAGGGCATCGGATTTACCGGTATCTGTCATTTTGACATCCAGTACGTAGAGGACTGGAATGAATATGTTGTCTTCGAAATCAATATCAGACAGGGACGCAGCAACATGTACACCCTTGCAAGCGGAGTGAACCTCGCACAGTATGTTGTTGAGGACTACATTTATCATGACCACAAGGATGACTTTTATATTGCTGACAAGGAATTTACGGTAAGTGCAGTTTCTGAAAAGAGACTGAAAAAGGCTCTTGCAGGCACAAGTGCAGAGCAGTATATCAGCAGTAATTTCTACAGATTCCAGCTGGCTCCGTATGATAAGGGGCTGAAGAGAAGCCTGCGTCAGGAGAAAGCTGACAGGCTGATTATGGAGGAGTATTTCAAACATGCAAAATAAGGATCTTAAGAAGATCGGAATTATCGGAGGCGTGGGACCTAAGGCGAGCAGCATTTTCTATGATTTGATCGTCGACCATACTCAGGCCGAATGCGATCAGGACCATCCGGATATCGTTGTGCTCTCATATGCCAGCATTCCGGACAGGACTGAAGCCATCCTCAGCGGTGACGGAAGCAGGATAATTCCGACACTGTGTCGTTGCGTGAAGGAACTCGATTCTCTCGGTTGCGAGCTGATCGCTATTCCCTGCAACACGGCACATTACTACTATGATGAGATGTCGGCTGCAGCTGATGCCAGGATAATCAACATGATAGAACTGGCAGTCGGAGAAGCAGCTGCCCGCGGAGCACACAGGCTGGGTATCATGGCGACTGAAGGCACTGTTGCTGCGGATGTTTATGGAAAAGCCGGCGAGGCTGCCGGACTTGAGGTCTGCTATCCCGAAAAGGGGCAGGCAGATGTGAACTCTCTGATCTATGATGATGTCAAGCAAGGAAAAACAGGAGACAGGGCAAAATTCGACAGAGCCTATGACGAGCTGAAGAGCAGAGGATGCGATGCGATCATTCTGGCATGCACGGAACTGTCTGTTTTTGCCGCATACAACGAACTTCCTGAGGATGTAATAGATGCAATGGATGCTCTTGTTAGAGAAACTATAGAGCTCTCAGGAGCAGTATTTCGTTGACTTGGAGACCCTGTAAAAGTATAATAACTATGTATTATTATGCAATTTACCGGGACTTGGCATATAGTCTCGGATAGGATGTATATATTACAAATTTCATAACATAAGGAGGGGCGAAATGCCAGCATATACTATCAGCGTGATCGTTGGCATTGTATTCCTTATTGTCGGTATACTGGTAGGTTATATCTTACGCAAATCCGTAGGCGAGAAGGCTATCGGAAGTGCAGAAATGCAGGCCAAGAACATCGTTCTTGATGCACAGAATACTGTAGAGAATCTTAAGAAGGAGAAGGTTCTCGAGGCAAAAGAGGAAATACAAAAGCTTAAAGAAGATTACGAAAGAGAATTTCGCATCAGAAGAGGCGAAGTACAGAAGTCAGAGAGAAGGATCCAGCAGAAGGAAGAGAACATCGACCGCAAACTGGACAACATCGAGAAGAGAGAGAACAATCTCACCAAGAGAGAGCACTCGATGGATGAGAAGCACAGGGAGATCGATTCTTTCATAGCCAAGCAGATGGCTGAACTCGAGAGAATTTCAGGATATACCAAGGAAGAGGCTAAGGCCATTCTTCTCAAGGATGTTGAAACAGACATCCGTAAGGACGCTTCAGATCTTATCGTAAAGATCGAAAGCGCAGCCAAGGAGGAGGGCGACAAGAGAGCAAGAGAGATCATCACTACTGCTATCCAGAGATACGCAGCAGATCAGGTGACAGAGACTACTGTATCAGTTGTCAGCCTGCCTAATGATGACATGAAGGGCCGTATTATCGGTAGAGAAGGCCGTAACATCAGAGCCATCGAAACACTTACAGGTGTTGATCTGATCATCGACGATACACCTGAAGCCGTTATCCTTTCCGGCTTTGATCCTGTAAGAAGAGAGATCGCAAGGATCGCTCTTGAGAAACTGATAGTTGACGGACGTATCCATCCTGCACGCATCGAGGAGATGGTACAGAAGGCAACCAAGGAAGTGAATGAGATAATAAAGTCCGAGGGTGAGAGAGCATGCTTCGAGTGCGGAGTACACAATCTGCATCCTGAGCTCGTAAAGCTCCTCGGAAGACTTAAATACAGAACTTCATACGGACAGAACGTACTGCAGCACTCCATCGAGGTTGCTACACTTGCAGGCATGATGGCCGATGAGCTGGGACTGGATCACAAGCTCGCAAGAAGAGGTGGTCTGCTTCACGATATCGGCAAGTCCATCGACCACGAGGTAGAGGGAACTCACGTAGAGATCGGTGCAAGCATCTGCAAGAAGTACAAGGAGTCCTGGAAAGTTATCAACGCAGTTGAGTCACATCACGGTGATGTCGAGGCAACTACTCTTGAGGCAATGCTGGTAGGTGCCGCTGACGCACTTTCTGCAGCAAGACCGGGAGCAAGAAGAGAGACTCTTGAGACTTACATCAAGAGACTTGAGAACCTCGAGACTATCGCCAACACAACAAAGGGTGTTGACAAGTCTTATGCGATCCAGGCCGGCAGAGAGATCCGCGTAGCCGTTAAGCCTAACCAGGTAAAGGACGACGAGGTACCAATGCTCGCAAGGGAGATCGCAAAGAGAATTGAAGAAGAGCTTGAATATCCGGGCCAGATCAAGGTAAACGTGGTCCGTGAGACTAAGGCAACAGATTTTGCAAAATAGTAAAGGAGCTCCCCGTTCCGGCGGGGAGCTTTTAAAAGAAATGATTTATTTAGACAACAGCGCAACTACAAGACAATATGATGAGGTCAGCGAGCTGATGTTCAAGGCTGCGACGGAGAACTACGGTAATCCGTCATCTTTGCATCAGCTGGGTTTTGAAGCAGGCAATCTGCTCCATGACGCAAGACTGGAGATAGAGAAGCAGTTCTATGGACACGGCATAGTTATTTTCACTTCCGGCGGTACTGAAGCAGACAACATGGCTATTCTTTCGACTGCTCGCAAGATGAGAAGACGCGGCAACAGGATCGTTACTACCAAAGTGGAGCATCCTGCTGTGTTGCAGACATGCAGGAGACTGGAAGAGGAAGGCTTTGTCGTTGAGTATCTGGATGTGGATGTAGACGGATACGTTGAACCTCAGGAAGTCAAAGCGGCAATTGATGAGAACACCATCCTCGTTTCTATCATGACCGTAAACAATGAGGTGGGCACCATCGAGTCTGTAGTCCCTGCGTTCAAAATAGTCCAGGAGTACTGCAATGAGCACGGCAACAGGATAATCTTCCATACGGATGCGGTACAGGCTTTTGGAAAGATATCATTCGAGGATGCCCAGTTTGATCTTATTTCTGTAAGCGGTCACAAGCTGCACGGGCCTAAGGGCGTAGGATTCCTGTACATGAACAGACTGATCCAGCTGCCTCCGTTTATCACAGGCGGCGGTCAGGAGAACGGTTACAGATCCACTACAGAGAATACACCGGGTATTGCAGGCATGGGACTTGCAACTAAGATGTCATATGGCGGCCTGATGGACAAGATGAAGAATATGGGCGAAGTAAACGACTATCTCCGCAGGGGACTTATGGCAGAGCTCGATGATGTTGAGCTCAACGGACCCGAGGCTCTTGGATACAGCCTTTATGATTACGGCAAGAGATGCCCGTCTGTTCTCAACATGACGTTCGCAGGAACAAGGGGAGAGGTACTTCTCCACACGCTTGAGCAGGACGGAATATATGTTTCGACCGGATCAGCCTGCGCGTCGCATCATACCGGAGACAGTCATGTACTGCAGGCAATGTCACTGACCCACAAGGAGATTGAAGGAGCGATCCGCTTCTCATTCTCCGAATTCAACACCATCGATGAGATGGATTTCGTGATTGCCAAGACTAAGGCGGCGGTTACAAGATTCAGAAGATTGGGGTCATTCAGATAAAATTTTACGCTGAACGACAGCAGTGAGCTTACCTGAGAGTACGGCTCGCGCCTCGTTGCGGCGACGCAGCGGTTCTAAGCTCTGCTTCGCAATCGCTAAGTACCGGCTGCCGCAAAGCCTCTCATGCAAGCTCATTGCTGCCGTGCGGGAAAAACATTATAGGAGTCACAATGAACAAAAACTTGTATTTAGTTAGGTGTGGTGAAGTCGCACTTAAAGGAATGAATAAACCCTACTTTGAAAGAATTCTTTTGGAGAGGGTAAAGAATGCTCTGGCGTGCTATGAGGGTGCGGAGGCAAGATGGATAGACGGACTGATGTTCGTTAGAGTTCCTGATACCGTTCCTGAGGACGATGTTGTCGACAAGTGTGTCAAGGTATTCGGTGTTGCCAGTGTCAGCACTGCAGTAGAGTGTGAGAAGGACATCGACAAGATCGGTGCAGCTGCTGCTGAGATGATGCAGAAGATCATCGACAATGAAGGTGTTCAGTCTTTCAAGGTAAAGGGAAAGAGAGCTGACAAGTCATTCCCGATCCAGTCACCTGAGATCGGTAGGATCGTTGGAGCTATCATCCTCAAGGCATGCAAGGTGCTGAGAGTAGATGTTCACAAACCGGACGTTACTCTGACTGTAGATGTAAGACGTGAAGGCGCATACATTTTCAGAGACAAGGTAAGAGGATTTGGAGGACTGCCTCTTGGAACCAACGGCAGAGGAATGATCCTGATGTCCGGCGGTATCGACAGTCCGGTCGCTGCATTCATGATGGCTAAGAGAGGAATGACCATTGAGGCGGTACACTTCCACTCATATCCTTACACCAGCCAGAGAGCTCAGCAGAAGGTAGAAGACCTCGTAAGAGTACTCGCAGGATACATGGGCACCATCAGAATGCACGTTATCAATCTGCTTCCTATCCAGGAACAGATCGTGACCAACTGTCCTGAAGACGAAACTACACTTCTCGTAAGACGTTTCATGATGCGTATCGCCGAGCAGATAGCAATAAAGAACAAGAACATGATGCTTATCACAGGAGAGGACCTCGGTCAGGTGGCAAGCCAGACAGCAGAGGCTCTCGTTGTTACCGATTCCGTAGTTAAGATGCCGGTAATGAGACCGCTCATCGCCATGGACAAGGTCGATATCATGGATAAAGCCAGAGAGATCGGCACCTATGATATCTCGATCCAGCCATATGAAGACTGCTGCACGGTATTCCTGCCAAAGCATCCGGTGACAAAGCCTAAACTCGAGAGGATCGAAGAAAGCGAGTCAAAACTCGATGTCGACGCACTCGTCGCAGCGGCTGTCGCTTCGGAAGAAATCGTAACAATATCACCAAGATAATGATATAATTAACGTTAATACAAACGGAGGAACGGAATAAAAATGGCTAAGGAAAAATACGATTTTACAACACAGGAAAACAGGGATGTCTATAGACATACTACATCCCATATTCTGGCACAGGCCGTTAAACATATCTGGCCTGAGGCAAAGCTGGCTATCGGTCCTGCGATCGAGAACGGCTTCTATTATGACATTGACCTTGACTACAAGATCACTGACCAGGATCTGCTCAAGATCCAGAAGGAAATGAAGAAGATCATACAGGCAAATTATCCTCTGGAGAGATTTGAACTGCCTAGAGCTGAAGCTATCAAATTCATGGAAGAGAAGGATGAGCCATACAAGGTAGAGCTGATCAATGATCTGCCTGAAGATGCCATCATTTCATTCTACAAGCAGGGTGATTTCACTGACCTCTGTGCAGGACCTCACGTTGCTTCAACAGGCGTTATTAAAGCAGTTAAGCTGACTTCCATCGCAGGAGCATACTGGAGAGGCGATTCTGACAGAAAGATGCTGCAGAGAATCTACGGAACATGCTTCCCAAGCCAGCAGGAACTCGACGAGTATCTGGCTAAGATCGAAGAGGCTAAGAAGAGAGACCACCGTAAGATCGGCAAAGAGATGGATCTGTTCATGCTCGCTGACGAGGGTCCGGGATTCCCGTTCTTCCTGCCAAAGGGCATGATCATCAGAAACGAGCTCGAGAACTTCTGGAAGCATGAGCACTACAGAAGAGGATACGAGGAGATCAGAACTCCGCTGATCCTGAACGAGCAGCTCTGGAGAACTTCCGGACACTGGGATCACTATAAGGACAACATGTACTTCACCAAGATCGATGATGAAGATTATGCTATCAAGCCTATGAACTGCCCGGGTTCCATCCTTGCTTACAAGAGAAAGATGTGGTCATACAGAGACCTGCCTATGAGATATGCTGAGCTGGGACAGTGCCACAGACACGAGCTGTCAGGTGCACTTCACGGACTGATGAGAGTAAGAACTTTCGTACAGGACGATGCTCACATCTTCATGCTGCCTGAGCAGACCAAGGAAGAGGTTACAAAGGTTATTCAGCTGTACGATGACATGTACAAGCTGTTCGGACTTACATATCACATTGAGCTCTCAACAAGACCTGAGGATTCAATGGGAACAAAGGAAGAGTGGGATGCTGCAGAGACAGCACTCAAGGAGGCTATTGAGTCTATCGGAGCTGCATACGTTATCAACGAAGGCGACGGCGCATTCTACGGACCAAAGCTTGACTTCCATCTTGAGGATTCACTCGGCAGAACATGGCAGTGCGGAACTATCCAGCTCGACATGCAGATGCCACAGAGATTCGACATCACATACGTTGGTTCAGACGGCGAAAAGCACAGACCTCTCATGATCCACAGAGCATGCTTCGGATCAGTTGAGAGATTCATCGGTATCCTCATCGAGAACTTCGCAGGAAAATTCCCGCTTTGGCTGGCACCTGTACAGGCTAAGCTCTGCACAGTAACAGAGGCTAATGCTGATTATGCAAAGAAGGTCGCTGAGAGACTCGAGGCAGCAGGAATCAGAACTGAGCTCGATATCAGAAACGAGAAGATCGGTTACAAGATCAGAGAAGCACGTAATGCACGTGACTCCTACATCTGCGTTATCGGAGAGCAGGAAGAGAACAACGATACACTTGCAGTACGTTCAAGCAAGGTCGGCGATATAGGAACACTGACAGTTGACGAGTTCATCGCCAAGCTGACAGAAGAGATCGCAACTAAGGCAATGTAATTCGTGTGGCTTGTATCAGGAGGACAATATGAAGTATAAGAGAGTTTTGATCAAGCTAAGCGGTGAGGCTCTTGCAGGTGACGACAAGTTCGGTATCAATCCGGAAATGACTCATGAGACAGCACTCCAGATCAAGGAAATCGTTGACTCAGGCGTACAGGTAGGCATCGTTGTCGGAGGAGGAAACTTCTTCAGAGGCAGAACAGGCGAGGGTATCGACAAGCCGACTGCTGATTACATGGGAATGCTTGCCACTGTCATGAACTCCCTGGCACTCACAGATGCACTTCTCAAGGTAGGATGCAATGCGGTTGCCATGACAGCTATCGAGATCAGAGACATGGCTGAGGGATATTCAAGACGCAAGGCTCTTGACCATCTGGAAGCAGGCACTGTAGTGGTATTCGGATGCGGAACAGGAAGCCCGTTCTTCACAACAGATACTACAGCAGCTCTCAGAGCATGCGAGATCGGCGCTGACGTACTGCTTCTGGCAAAGAACATCGATGCAGTATACTCAGCAGACCCTAATGTTGATCCTACGGCAGAGAGATATACAGATCTCAGCTACATGGATATTATCGATAAGGATCTCAAGGTCATGGATCTTACAGCAGCTACACTATGCAAAGACAATAATATGAAGATATATGTCTTCGCTCTCAAGACTGAAGGCAATCTCATGAAAGTTATCAACGGCGAGAACGTCGGAACACTGATCCAGTAGCAACAGCTACAGGAAAATAAAACAGGAGGCAGATATGTCCAAGAAATCCCTTGAAGAAAGAATTGAAAGCACTAAAGCTCATCTTAAGGAAAACCTCAACACAGTAAGAGCCGGAAGAGCTAATCCTGCTCTGCTTGACAAGGTAATGGTAAACTATTACGGATCACCGACTCCACTGAAGGCTCTTGCTAACATTTCAGTACCTGATCCAAGAACTCTGATGATCGCTCCTTTCGATCCTAAGTCAATCGCCGACATCGAGAGAGCCATCAACGAGGCTAATATCGGTATCAACCCGACAAATGACGGTAAGGTGATCAGACTGGTCATTCCACAGCTGACAGAGGAAAGACGTAAAGAGCTGACCAAGGTCGTTAAGACTTACGGCGAGGATGCTAAGGTAGCTATCAGAAATCTCAGAAGAGACGTCAATGACGAACTTAAGAAGGCTCAGAAGGACGGAGAGCTGACTGAAGACGATCTTAAGAAGGAGCTTGAGGATACTCAGAAGATCATTGAGAAGGCTATCAAATCTATCGATGAGATCATTGCTGACAAGGATAAGGAGCTGATGGAAGTATAGTCTTCCTGAAGGATGTTGCTATGCATGTAGGAATAATAATGGACGGAAACGGCAGATGGGCCAAGGCCCATCACGTGCCGCGTGTCATGGGGCACAATGCCGGAATGGAGTCCATGAAAAAAATAGTGATCGCCAGCTCCAATCTCGGAGTAAAGTATCTTACTGTATATGCCTTTTCAACTGAAAACTGGAAGAGAAGTGCTGAGGAAGTCGGTGGCATTTTCAAGCTTATCGTCAAGTATGTCAACTCAGAGCTCGAGGAACTTGATGAAAACAATGTTCACATCAATATAATGGGTGACTACAGCATGCTTCCTAAGGACTCAGTCGAGGCTATCGATAAGATGGTGACAAGACTTGCGGACAATGACGGTCTGGTATTTAATATTGCCCTTAATTACGGCGGAAGAGACGAGATACTCCGTTCAGTTAAGGAACTGTACCGTGAAATCGAAGCAGGCAAAAAGAATATTGATGATCTGACTGAGGATGATATCTCAGCTCACCTTTATTCGGGCTGTGAACATCTGAATGTTCCTGATCCGGATCTGATCATCAGAACAAGCGGTGAGGAACGAACTTCCAATTTCCTCCCGTGGCAGGCTGCGTACAGTGAGCTGATGTTCACAGATACGCTCTGGCCTGATTTCACACCGGAAGAGTATGCTGAAATGCTTGAGAAATTCAAACACAGAAACAGACGTTTCGGCGGAAGAAAAGAGGAAGATAAATAATGAAAACCAGAATAATCGCGGGCCTTTGCATGCTGCCTCTGCTGCTTTTCCTGTACTGGGGCGGCTGGCCTCTGCTGGTGATAACAGCAGCCATATGCTACATGGGAGTAACGGAATTCTATAACGGATGGGAGGCCATGGGCGTTCATCCTTCAAGACCCGTTGCCTATGTGATGACAACAGTGCTTTTTGCTGTGCACATCATATGTCAGACACTGGACGTTGAAGGAGTGGAAAACTATTTCCTTCTGATCTGGCTGGTCCTGGCAGTTGCTGCTTCTCTCATGTATGGATGGAAGATCAATGAGAGGGGCGCATACGATGCAATAGCTACAGTAACAGGCCTTGTTTATGTTGTGTTCTTTGCATTTCACATCGTGCTGATCGACTGCACTCTGCATAACATGGTGTGGATCGTTATCATCGCATCTTTCGGCTCGGATATCATGGCTTACTTCACGGGCATGCTGCTCGGAAAGCACAAGCTTGCACCTGTTCTAAGTCCTAAGAAAACGATCGAGGGATCCATCGGAGGTGTTATCGGAGCAGGACTTCTGTGCCTCGTATTCGGTCTCATCGTAGATGGAGCAGGAAAGGGACTTCTCCTTTACTTTGCACTTGGAGCAATAGCAGGCGCTGTATCTCAGTGCGGAGATCTGACAGCTTCGGCTTTCAAGAGAAAGATGGGTATCAAGGATTACGGCAAACTTATTCCGGGACACGGCGGTATCATGGATCGCTTTGACAGTGTGATCTTCACTGCACCATTCGTATATATATGCATCGTGATAATGATGATCGTAATAGGTGGTACTGTATAAATGAAAAAAGTTCTTATACTCGGGAGTACCGGCTCCATCGGATGCCAGGCTCTTGATATTATCAGAGAAAACAGTGACAAATTCAGCGCGGTCGGCCTCAGTTGCCGATCACGCGTTGACAATTTAATAATGCAAATTCGTGAGTTCAGGCCTGAAGCTGTATGCGTCGGAAATGCTGAGGATGCTCAGCGTGTCCGGGAGGAATTTCCTGAACTCAATGTTTATTATGGCGACGAAGGACTCATTGAGATCGCTAAGATGGATTGTGACATCGTGCTCAATTCACTCATGGGTATCAGCGGACTTGCTCCGACATATCAGGCGATTTCCATGGGAAGAGATATTGCTCTTGCCAACAAGGAGACTCTGGTCACAGGTGGTAAGATCGTAACTGACCTGTGCAGAGAGAAGGGCGTTAAGCTTCTTCCTGTTGACAGCGAACACAGTGCGATATTCCAGTGCCTTGAGGGCAATAAGGAAAGAGAGATCAAGCGTATTCTTCTGACCGCTTCGGGTGGTCCGTTCAGAGGTCGCAGTCTGGAATCACTCAGCGATGTTACTGTTGAGCAGGCTCTAAATCATCCGAAATGGAGCATGGGCAGCAAGATAACCATCGACTCAGCCACAATGATGAACAAGGGACTCGAGGTCATTGAGGCAAAATGGCTCTTTGATGTACCGGGAGAGCGCATAGATATCCATGTTCATCCGCAGAGCATAGTTCATTCTATGGTAGAGTTCTGTGATACTTCTGTAATAGCTCAGATGGGACTTCCTGACATGAGAATACCTATCAGCCTTGCACTTAATTATCCTGAGAGACTCGACTACAGTGGCGAAAGTCTTGATTTCTTTACGGTGGGCAAAGAGCTCACATTCGAGAAACCAGACCGCAAGGTGTTCAAGTGCATCGATCTTGCATACAATGCACTTGAGGAGGGCGGTTCATATCCTGTAGTCATGAACGGCGCCAATGAAGAGCTCGTTGCAATGTTCCTGGCGGGAATGATCACATTCACGGATATTCCTAACACCATTGAACGTGTTATGGAGCTCCATAAACCGAGCAAGGCTGAGACCGTAGAGGAAATACTGGCAATAGATAGAGAATCCCGCGTAATGGCGAGAAAATTAGTACGGAGATAGAGAATTGAAGACAGCAATATTGTTTATTGTAATGTTACTTGTCCTGATCGCACCTCATGAGTTCGGTCACTTTATCGTGGCAAAGCTCTGCAATGTTCAGGTCAATGAATTTTCCATCGGCATGGGGCCACTGCTGTGGAAGAAGCAGAAGGGTGAGACTCAGTACTCACTCAGACTTATTCCTCTGGGTGGATATAATGCCATGGAAGGCGAAGAAGGTTCAAGCACCAATCCGAGGGCATTCAACAACCAGACCCCTCTTAAAAAACTGGCAATACTTCTTGCCGGTGTATTCATGAACGTGGTACTTGCGATACTGATCACAGTGATCGCAATAAGTGCTTCGGGAGTGCCTGTAAATACGATCGAGTCTGTTACGCCTGACTCACCTGCAGCAGTTGCAGGCATGGAAGCAGGCGACAAGATCATCGAGATCGATGGTGCTCACATAGGCAGCTGGGAGGATGTTCTTGAGAGGATCGGCAGTTATCAGGAAGGTGACAGGATGGAGCTTGTTGTCAAGCGTGGTGCTGATAAGAAGACTCTGTTCATGGAACCTGAATACAACAAAGAGGCAGGTAGATTCACTGTCGGCATTGTTGCGTCCACATCGAAGAATCCGATAGTGACCATTCCATACGGAGCAAAATACACCTGGACACTCAATACTGCCATGCTGCAGGGATTCAAAATGATGTTCGAAGGTAAGTTGACAAAAGATGATGTTGCAGGACCTGTGGGTCTTGTCAAAGTCGTGGATCAGACCGCAGATTATGGATTTACTTCATATCTGCTTCTTCTGGCGCTGATCAGTCTTAACCTGGCACTTGTCAATCTGCTCCCGATTCCGGGACTTGACGGCGGCAAGATACTGTTCGTGATACTTAAGGTTATATCCCGTGGAAGGATCACCGACGACATGGAGGAAAAGGCGACGATCGTAGGCTTTCTTCTTCTCATTTCACTGTTCATTCTTATCACGATCAACGACATAAACAATCTTATTCATTAGAGGCATTATCATGACTAAAAGTGTAAATGTAGGCGGCGTCATTATAGGTGGCGGCGCTCCTGTATCCATACAATCAATGACCAATGTAGACACAAGAGATGTCAAGGCTCTTGTGCGCCAGATAGATGAGCTTGCTGATGCAGGCTGTGAGATCGTAAGATGTGCGATCCCTGACCTTGAAGCGGCTGCTTCATTAGGGGAAGCGCGCAAGCTGGTAAGAGTTCCACTTGTTGCGGATATCCATTTTGACTACAGGCTGGCTATCGCAGCCATGGAGAACGGTGCTGACAAGATCAGGATCAACCCGGGCAATATCGGCAGTCTTGAGAATGTAAGAAAGGTAGTTGATGTTGCAAGAGAACGTGAGATCCCTATTCGCGTAGGAGTAAATTCAGGATCTCTTGAGAAGGAGCTCATAGAGAAATACGACGGAGTAACTGCCGGTGCTCTGGCAGAGAGTGGAGCAAGGACACTGAAGATCATCGAGGATCTCGACTATGACAAGCTTGTCGTATCGATCAAATCCTCGAATGTTAAGATGAACTATGATGCACACATGCTGCTCCGTGAGATGACTGATCATCCTATCCACATCGGTATCACAGAATCAGGTACTCCGAGAAACGGCAAACTGAAATCTTCAGTGGGCATCGGTTCACTGCTGCTAGCAGGCATCGGTGATACCATGCGCGTTTCGCTGACAGAGGATCCTGTAGAAGAGGTCCTGCTGGCAAAACGCATCCTGGAGACTGTCGGACTCCGCGAGAAGGCCATCGAGGTCGTTTCATGTCCGACATGCGGAAGAACTGAGATTGATCTTATCGGACTTGCCAATGAGGCTGAGGAGAGACTTGAGAGGATCGCTGAGGATAGACGCAAGGCGGGAAGAAAACCTCTTAAGATCGCAGTCATGGGCTGTGCAGTCAACGGTCCGGGAGAGAGCAGAGAAGCTGATTACGGAATTGCAGGCGGAAAGGGCGAGGGCCTCGTTTTCGCACATGGAGAAATATTGGAGAAAGTGCCTGAAGACAGGCTTGTGGACAGACTTATTGAGATCGTAGAGAATGATTAAACTCGCAGCGGATATACTTACAACTGAAGAACTTGAGAAGGCGGCAGGCCGCAAGGCTGCCGATATTGACATAGAGATAAAAAATGTAACGGTAGAGAGAAAGACTCTGGATCTCAATATTGATGTCAGTCTGAACTTTGCAATGCCCAAGAACTATGAGAACCTCATGAAGGAGAGGATCAGAACCAAGGTGGGCGCAGTCAATGCAGTAAGAGTGAATTATTCATATACCGGCATCAGAATGCCTAAGGCTCCTGTAGAGCCTGAGCAGAGCAGTGCGGGAAATTCATTCGGAGGCTACAGGCGCAAGAAGGAAGAGCCTGCTTATGAGAACGAGAACGGAGAAATGGTCCTTCTTGGCAGGGATTTCAAGAATGAACCTGTGCCATATACAGAGCTTGCTGAGCTGATAGGCAGCAAGGACAAGGGAACTCTTGAGGGTGAGGTATTCAAGA
The DNA here is from genome assembly GCA_024403055.1 of Mogibacterium sp. Lineage (GTDB taxonomy): Bacteria > Bacillota > Clostridia > Peptostreptococcales > Anaerovoracaceae > Crickella. Next base: position 17,268 of record JAKSSO010000004.1, read on the forward strand.
TCGAAGAGAAGCCTATCAAGAATGAGAGAGTGCTCATCAGCATACTTGTATCATCTCATGCGAGGACAGTCTCTCTCAATGCCTTCGTGTCAAACGACAAACTGGATGAGATCAAGGATAATCTCAAAAATGGAGATATGATACGCGCCATGGGAAGTGTCGAATACGATACTTTCGAGCACGAGAACGTGATGATGGTAACTGCGATCAAGAAGGTCGCCAAGATCCTCAAAGCGGATACTTATCCTAACGGACGTAGAGTCGAGCTACACTGTCACACCAGAATGAGTGACAATGACGGATTCAACGATGCCGGCGACATAGTAAAGAAAGCAGCACATTGGGGACAGCCGGCTGTTGCGATCACTGACCACGGTGTCGTACAGAGTTTCCCTGATGCCGCTTCGGCTGCCAAGAAGCTTGCCGACAAGGGTAAGAACGTCAAGATTATCTACGGAGTAGAGGGATACCTATATCCGGATGAGGATGCCATAGCAGCAGACGGAACTATTGATGTTAAGAAAAACAGGACTTACCATATCATTCTTCTTGCGAAGAATCAGATCGGAATTAAGAATCTGTACAAACTGGTAAGTCTTTCGCATATAGACTATTTCTACAAGAGACCGAGAATGCCTCGTTCAGTGATAGAGGCGCATAGAGAAGGACTTATCATAGGAAGTGCCTGCGAAGCAGGTGAGCTTTTCCGTGCAGTACTTGACGGAAAGAGCGACGAGGAACTCGATAAGATCGCTTCATACTATGATTATCTGGAGATACAGCCTCTCGGCAACAACCAGTTCATGATCAATAACGGAACTGTCGAGGACAAGGATGCTCTTATCGCACTCAACAAGAAGATCATTGAGGTCGGTGACAGAACGGGCAAGATCACTGTTGCTACTACAGATGCACACTATCCTGATCCTGAGAGCGCCATTTACAGAAAGATCATCATGCACGGCATAGGATTCAGCGATATCATGTCAGATGAGCTGTACATGCGAACTACTGATGAAATGATGAAGGAATTCTCATATCTTGGAGACAGGGCGGAAGAGATAGTCATCGAGAATACCAACAAGGTCGCAGATATGATAGACGAGGGCATACTGCCTGTGCCAAAGGGCAAGTTTCCGCCTCATATCGACGGATCCGAAGAGAGACTGAGAAAGAGCTGCTACGACAGGGCTCATGAGATATACGGAGATCCGCTTCCACCTGCCATAGAGGAAAGACTTGAGACCGAGCTTTCATCTATCATCGGCAACGGATATGCGGTAATGTACATAGCTGCACAGATGCTTGTAAAGAAGTCCAATGAGGACGGATATCTGGTAGGCTCGAGAGGATCGGTAGGTTCATCATTCGCAGCTACGATGGCGGGTATCACAGAGGTAAATCCTCTGGCACCTCACTACATCTGTCCGAACTGCAAGCATTTTGAATTCACCGAGGATCTCAAGAAATACGACTGCGGCTACGACATGCCTGAGAAAGCGTGCCCTGAATGCGGCACCAGAATGAAGAAGGAGGGACTGAACATACCGTTTGCGACCTTCCTAGGATTCAAGGGCGACAAGGAGCCTGATATCGACCTTAACTTTGCCGGTGAATACCAGGCAACTGCACATAAATATGTAGGTGAGATATTCGGAGATAAGAATGTATTCAAGGCTGGAACAGTTGCAACCATTGCAGACAAGACAGCCTTCGGATATGTAAAGCACTATGTTGATGAATTCGGCATTCCTGCGAGCAAGTACGACATCGATTATCTGGTAAACGGATGCACAGGAGTCAAGAGGACTACCGGACAGCACCCGGGCGGTATCATCGTTGTTCCGGATGATCATGAGATATATGAATTCTGTCCTATACAGAAGCCGGCCAACAAAAGAGACGTAGACGTCATAACAACACACTTCGATTACCATAAGATCGACCAGAACCTGCTCAAGCTGGATATCCTGGGACACGATGTTCCGCAGCTGATCAGACATCTGCAGGTAATGACAGGTGTTGACCCGATGGCTATACCTCTGGATGACCCGAGGACCATATCCATATTCACTTCACTGGATGAGCTGAATATCAAGAATCCTGATTACAAATTCGTACATGGTACATATGCTATCCCTGAGTTCGGTACGAATTTCACACGAGGCATGCTCGATGATATTCATCCGACGACTGTATCGGCGCTGATCAAGATGTCAGGCTTCTCACACGGAACACTGGTATGGCAGGGAAACGGACAGGATCTTATCCGTAACGGAACTGCTACTATAGACGAACTTATTTCCAGCCGTGACGATATCATGCGTTACCTTATCAACAAGGGCATCGAGAACAGTGATGCTTTCAAGATAATGGAGAAGGTACGTAAGAATAAGGTGCTGACTGAAGAGGACCTTGAGCTCATGAAGACCCACGATGTACCTGACTGGTATATCTGGTCCTGCGAGACGCTCACCTATCTCTTCCCGCGTGCGCACGCTTCGGCATATGTAATGATGTCAATACGAATGGCATGGTTCAAGGTCAATTATCCTGAAGCATTTTACGCAGCATACTTCTCATCCAAGGTAGACAACTTCGATGCAGAGGTCATAGGTGCAGGCGGCAGGACTGAAGGATCACCAATCAATGCAAGAGCGATCTCCATGGTAGAGGCCAAAATGCAGGAGATCGAGATGCTGGGCAACACGGCTACGACCAAGCAGAAGGATCAGCTGACTGTATATGAAGTAATGTACGAGATGCTGTCAAGAGGCTACGAATTCGATGAGCCTGAGCTGGGCGTATCCGAGGCCTGCAAGTTCAAAGTAGTAGACGGCAAGGTAAAGCTGCCGTTCAACGCGATAAACGGAATAGGCGATACTGCGGCGGAATCTCTTGTCAGAGCATATGACGAGAGACCGTTCAGCACTATCGATGATGTTAGAAGCCGCAGCAAACTGAGCGGCACTAATGTAGATGACCTCAAGAGGCATGGACTGTTCAAGGATCTGCCTGAGAGTGCACAGATGACACTATTTGAGTTATAGATGATCATGCAGGACTTTCAGTATGCAGATCGTGAGAGATGAAGAGGGTGACTTTTCCCGGGGCTGAAGTAATTATGAAATACTGTCACGACTCACATGAAACTAAATACAGAGAACCGTTCGGTGCTGTGCCTGTCGGTACAGATGTACGTCTGACGTTCAGAATAACGGATGAGGATCCGGCGTATTCAATTACGTCAGTTCAGCTAATGGTGAGACGCGACGGCAAGACTTCGGGCATCCTGCCAATGAGAGAGCAGAGTCCGGGCGTTTATGGCGTATCATTCAAAACACCTTTCAATACATGTCTCCTCTGGTATTATTTCAGAATAGAGACCGTTAAGGACGGTAAGAAGAGTTACGTTTATTACGGCAACAATACGTCGGGACTCGGCGGAAAGGGTGCTGTTTATGACACGGACGAGAACATATCGGAGTATCAGATAACAGTTTATTCGTTCAGTCGTGTGCCAAAGTGGTACAAGGATGCAGTTGCTTACCAGATATTCCCGGACTGTTTCATGAGAGATCCTGACTGGGAGAGAAGATCAAGACTTGCTATCAAGCGACGTTCAGGCAAAAGCGGTCAGAAGCAGATGCTGGAGATCGACTGGTACAAGCCGGCTTGCCAGGAAAGAGATGAGGACAACAATGTAGAGACATGGAAGTTCCATGGCGGCAGTCTTAAGGGAATAGAATCAAGACTTGGCTATCTTGCCGGTCTTGGTGTCAGAGCGATATACCTGAATCCTATATTCGAGGCTGTTTCAAATCACAGATATGATACTGCCGACTACATGAACATAGACCCTATACTCGGCACTGAGGAAGATCTCAAAAGCCTGTGCGAGAAGGCCGCAAAGCTGGATATTCGTATCATCCTTGACGGTGTGTTCAGCCATACCGGAGCGGACAGTATTTATTTCGACAGATATGGCAATTACGGTGGCAGGGGCGCGTGTAATAATCTGAATTCAAGGTATAAATACTGGTATCATTTCGATGCAAATGAGTCTGCAGGATATAAATGTCGCTACGGCAATAAGGACCTTCCGGAAGTAGAAGAAAATAACCTTATGTTCAGACAGATGATATGCGGAGATAACGGTGTGCTGGCAAAATGGCTCAGAGCCGGTGCATCCGGGTGGCGAATTGACGCTGCTGATGAACTGTCGGATGACTTTATCAGGAATATCCGCAAGCGTGTAAAGGCTGAGGGAGAAGAGAATGTGCTTCTCGGTGAAGGCAGGGAAGATGCCGGAAACATGAAAGGTCACGATCAGGGTAGCGGTTTACTGCTCGGAGACGAGCTTGATTCAATGATGAATTATCCGCTGAGAGAGATACTTATCGACTATGTGAATTACCATTGCACTGCAGATGAGGCTCTTGCGCATATCGTGTCTCTCAAGGAGAATTATCCGCCGGAGAATTTCTACGGAACACTCAATCTTATAGGCTCATATGACAGAGAAAGGATACTCAGCGTGATAGATCGTGATGAGGATCATGAGGCTGCAGTGCGAAAGGTCAAGATGCTGACGACACTTCAGTATTCACTGCCGGGAGTTCCGTGCATCTATTATGGTGATGAAGTCGGCATGTGCGGTGAAGAGGATCCGGAGAACAGATGTGGATACATCTGGGGCAGGGAGAATCGTGATATCAGGTCACACGTCCAGAATCTTGGAGTATATTATCATTCGCATGCAGCACTCAAAGACGGCGACTTCATTCCTGTTTCGTCAGGAGAGAACGGTGATGATGATATTCTGGCTTTCATCAGAAAGAATCAGGAAGAGCAGATACTGGTAATAGCCAACAGAAGCAATGAGGGCAAGACTTTCAAATATGAAGACATGGAAGTCAGACTCGACAGACTGAACTGCGTATTCAGATCGATATAATTATGGAAAAGTAAAGGACACTCGAGATCACAGATATCCCGAGTGTTTTTTTTCTTGACTTTTCTTGAACATATGATAATATATTCATATAAAAAATCATTCATAAGTGAAAGGAGTCTTTATGCACGATCACAATGAAGATTACATGTTGAGAGACATAGAGGAGGAGCAGTTGCTGGATCTGGCGGATCTGTTCAAGATGTTTGCTGATTCGACGCGCATCAGGATACTGTATGATCTTTTCGAAGGTGAGAAGAATGTTACGGAGATATGCGAGGATATCGAAATGAACCAGTCTGCTGTATCTCATCAGCTCAGAGCACTGAAAACTGCCAAGCTCGTCAAGAGCAAACGTGACGGCAAAGCGATCATATACTCGCTGGCTGATGATCATGTCAAGACAATAATTGCAATGGGTAAAGAACATATAGAAGAGGAGTAGAAAATGAAAAAGAAATTCAAAATGGAAAACCTGGACTGTGCAAACTGTGCTGCCAAGATGGAGGATGCCATCAGCAAGCTGGATGGAGTTACAGACTGCTCTGTAAGCTTTCTGACACAGAAATTCATGCTTGATGCTGAGGACGACAAGTTCGATGCAGCACTTGAAGAGGCCTGCAAGATCGTAAGCAGGATTCATCACGATACTAAAGTCCTGGTATAAAGAGGTGCGAAAATGAACGGACTCAGCAAGGGACAGAAAAAGGATATTATCAGGATAGTAATTTCACTGATCCTTTTTGCTGTACTGATATTCGATAGCAAATACAACGGATGGTTCCTCACAAATGAAGGGAGCTGGCACATGCTGCTTCTGTGGCTCGTACCATATTTCATTGTAGGATATGATGTTGTGATCAACTGTTTCAGAGGGATCATTCATGGTCAGATGTTCGACGAGACTTTCCTGATGACTCTGGCAACAGTGGGAGCATTCGGATGCGGTGAATTCGAAGAGGCTGTTGCAGTAATGCTGTTCTACCAGACAGGTGAGTTCTTCCAGTCATATGCTGTAGGAAAGTCCAGAAATGCGATACAGGAACTGATGAGCATAGCACCGGATTATGCCAACAGAGAAATGGAAAACGGCAGCATAGAAGTTATAGATCCTGATGACATAGAAATCGGTGACATTCTTGTAATCAAACCGGGCGAGAGGATACCTATTGACGGCAATGTTATCGAGGGCGAAGGTCTTATCAATACAGCCGCTCTTACCGGCGAGTCAATGCCTCTGAGTGTTGCTGTAGGCGATGCTGTCATTTCCGGCTGTATCAACGGAGACAGTCTTATCAAGGTACAGGCCGACAGGCTCTACGACGATTCGACTGTATCCCAAATACTCGAAATGGTTGAAAATGCGGCAGCCAAAAAGTCAAAGACGGAGAACTTCATTACGAGATTTGCGCGTTACTACACACCAATCGTCGTATGCGGTGCAGTCCTGCTCGCTTTTATTCCGCCTCTTATCAGCGGAAATTTCATGGCAGAACTGGGCAAGTGGGTGCTGAGAGCATGCACATTCCTTGTTATCAGCTGTCCTTGCGCACTTGTGATCTCGGTACCGCTGGCATTTTTCGGCGGCATCGGTTCGGCCTCCAGGATCGGAGTTCTGGTCAAGGGCTCCAATTATCTTGAGATGATGGCTTATCTTGATACTCTTGTCAGTGACAAGACGGGAACGCTTACTGAAGGTTCATTCAAAGTGACCAGAATAGAGGCTCTCGACGGTTATAATACAGAAGATATACTCCGCTTTGCTGCTGCTGTCGAGGCAGGTTCCACACATCCTATCGCAATGGCTATCTGTGAAGCCTGCGCAGATCCTCTTTCAGAGCGTTTCGTAAAGAATGTAAGAAATTACAGTGGCAAAGGCGTTACAGCTACTGTTAAGCGTTCTGAGATAACAGCGGGCAATAGAACACTCTTCAAAGAACTCGGCATCAGTCTGCCTTCCGAAAACAATAAAGGAACGGCTGTATATATAGCTAAGGACAGGAAGCTTATCGGCAAAATTGAGTTAGCTGATACTCCAAAGCCTGAGGCAAAGCAGGCTATAAGTGACATTCTTAATGAGAATGTCAAGCATGTAGTCATGCTGACAGGCGACAGCATGGCGTCTGCTTCTGCCGTAGCAGATGAGCTGGGCATTACAGAGTTCAGATATCAGCTGCTTCCGCAGGATAAAGTTAGTGCTGTTGAAGAGCTGATCAAAGTACTTCCTGAAGGACGCAGGCTCGCTTTCATCGGTGACGGCATCAATGATGCACCGGTGCTCACACGTGCCGATATAGGAATTGCGATGGGATCACTCGGTTCAGATGCAGCCATAGAGGCTGCCGATATCGTCATCATGGATGATGACCTCAGCAAACTGCCTGCACTGATGAGGATAGCACGCAAGACCATCGGCATATCCAAGGCAAACATAGTCTTTGCTCTCGCCATAAAGGTGGCGTGCCTCATACTTCGCGCGGTCGGTATCGCCAACATGTGGGTGGCTGTTTTTGCCGATGTAGGTGTTGCGATGATATGTATACTAAATTCAATGCGTATGCTAAAATATAAGGGCTAGCTGAAAGGAGACTTTCAATGTCCAGAACAGAAAGATATTACAACAATCAGGATAACAAGCCTAACAGGAAGGAAAAGGCGGAGTACAAGAAGCTGCGTAAGAAGGAGAAGCGCAAGCACGGTATCCTCCGTGTGTTTGTTCGGCTTGCTATCATTCTGATCTTCCTGGGTGCCGCTGCAGGTGGCGGATATGCTGCATACTGCATTGCGGGGGCTCCTACGATCCATCCGGAGAAAATATATGAGACACTTGACCTCAGCACCAACATTTATGATGATCAGGGCAAGGTTTGTGACACAATATACTTCTACGAGAACCGCAAGGTGACAAATTATGAGGACATGCCGGAAAATCTCGTCAATGCATTCATTGCGATCGAGGACAAGACTTTCTGGACACATCACGGCTTCAACTTTAAGAGAATGGTGGGTGCTGTCCTCAAATCCTTTGGAGGAGGCGGCATCAGCGGTACAAGTACGATCACACAGCAGCTGGCACGTAACGTTTTCCTTTCTGATGTTAAGAGCGAACGATCGATCAAGCGTAAGGTCATAGAGATGTACTATGCTTATGAGATCGAGCAGACTCTCAGTAAGGAGGAGATAATCGAGGCATATCTCAATACGATCTACCTCGGATATGGTTGCTATGGTGTCAATGCGGCAGCCAAAACTTATTTCTCCAAAGGCGTTTCAAAACTGACTCTTGAACAGTGCGCAGCACTTGCAGCACTTCCTCAGGCACCGGATTCGTATGCTTTGCTCAAATATGAGAAGGATGACTGCTGCACAAAGATAAAGAAGGGACTGTATGCTAATGACAGATCCAAAGACAGACGAGATCTTGTTCTGTCACTGATGGCGGATCAGGGACTTGTTTCGCAGGAGGATGCGGATAAGGCGAAGAAGGACCTTGCTGATTTTATCAATCCTAATCTGAACAATGGCGCTGCCAGCAGATCATATTTCAAGGATTATCTCATACAGACAGTTATTTCTGATCTGTCTGATGAATACGGCTGGACAGAGGCTGAGGCCCGCAATGTGGTATATACCAAGGGCCTGAAAATATACTCAACGCTGGATACACAGGCTCAGAGCGTAGTTGCCAAAGAGTTCAAGGATAAATCCAACTTCCCTAAGGATGTCAAAGGCAGAACTCCTGAAGCTGCCATGGTAATCACCGAAGTGGGAACAGGAGAGATCAAGGCAATGGCGGGCGGACGTGATCCACAGGGAGAAATGCTCTTTAACAGGGCTATCAATGCGAGACAGCCGGGATCATCCATCAAGCCGCTCTGCGTATATTCTGCTGCGCTTCAGAAGAGCTTTGAACTGCAGGCCAAAGGTGAGAAGTTCACATACACTTCATCGGATTACAAGTCGATGGGTGACTACATTACAGCTTCTTCACCTGTATACGATTCACCGATCACACTGAACGGAAAGTCATGGCCTCAGAACTCGACAGGCAGTTTTTCCGGACCAAATACATTCAGAACTGCGATACAGCAGTCCATCAATACATGTGCTGTTAAGATACTTCAGCAGGTTGGCGTTGATTATTCCATGGATCTTCTCCAGTCATACGGAATAACAACTGCGGTAGATGATGAATCGGCAGCTGTAAATGACCTTAATCTTTCATCTCTCGCACTTGGAGGGATGTCTCACGGAACGACACCACTTGAGATGGCGCTCGCTTATGCAGCATTTCCGAACGGCGGAGTTGTAAATACACCGATATGCTATACCAAGGTCGTTGATGCTGACGGTAATGCCCTGCTGATGGGCAAGAGTGAGACTACTCAGGTACTTGATGAGGGAGTTGCCTGGATAATGAAGGATGTCCTTCAGTCAGTAATCACAGACGGAATTGCCGGTGCAGCCAAGGTAAACGGCATAAAGGCCGGCGGAAAGACGGGAACTACCAATGACCGTTATGATATCTGGTTCGACGGATTCACTCCGTCATACTCTGCAAGTCTGTGGATAGGAACCGATGAAAATGTGGCTTTGACTACAATGTCGGGACCTGCTGCACAGCTCTGGGGCAAGATAATGAATCAGGTCGAAAACTGCAAAAAAGGCAAGTATAAGAAACAACCGTCCAACGTAATAAAACAGGGCAGAGAGTATTACACAAGAGGTACCGAGCCTAAAGAAGAGATCGAACTCAATCCGGACGGAACCGTTAAGGGCAACGGAGATGAAGATGTAAAAGAGCAATCTCCTGATGAGTTTGATGAAAATGCAACGGGACACGGTGTAGATGAAGGGTAAAAAACACAAAACCCTTGCAATAACAGCATTTTAATGGTATATATATTACATACGTTATAACTTTTCGGAAGAGTGGGGCTACCCACTCTTTCACTTATGTAAGGAGAAAAATGGCGAAGGAAGACGTAAGTGCTCGCATCACGGATCTTCTGAATGAGTATTTCAGCTCAGAAGAGGCAGCGAAGCTTCAGCTTGAAATTTACAGAGTACAGTACAGGAAAGAGGGCAAGGACTGGATCCTGCGTGTATTTCTTGACAAGACAGCTGATGCTGAAGAGCAGTATGTGAATATTGACGAGTGTGAGGCAGTTACAAGATATCTCAGCGACAAGTTAGATGAACTCGATTTCATTGACCGCAGTTACAATCTTGAAGTATCAAGTCCGGGACTCGACAGAGAACTGATCAAGGACTCCGATTATGACAGATTTGCGGGAAGACTTGTAGAGGTAAAAACATACGAGGCTATTGTCATCGGTGGTGTCGGTGGCAAGGGCAAACCTAACAGTGTTAAAAATTTTGAGGGAACACTTATCGGCAAAGAGAACGGCATTGTAAAGATCAGTGCCGGAGATGAAGAGCTGAGTATCCCTCAGGAAAAAATATCTAAGATCAACCTTGCGGTTGTCTTCTAAGTATTAAAATCAGGAGGAAATACGACAATGAGCAATGAATTTCTGGAAGCTTTTGCAGATCTTCAGAAGGAAAAGAACCTTACACAGGAAGAGATCATTAGCGCTATTAAGGATTCTATCGAGAATGCTTACAGAAAAAATTACGGTGCAGGCAACGTCCGTGTTGAGGTAGACATGGAGCAGGGTGCTGTTACCGTACTTATGGGAATGGAAGTAGTAGAAGAGGTCGAGGACGACATGACTCAGATCTCGCTTGCAGATGCAAGAGAACTGTATGAAGGATATGAAGTGGGTGACGTGGTAGAGTATCAGATCGACCCTAAAGATTTCAACAGGATCGCTGCACAGGGTGCAAAACAGGTCTTCGTTCAGAAGAACAGAGAAGCTGAGCGTTCCAATTCATACAACGAGTATATCGACAAGAAGGGACAGATCATCAGCGGAAAAGTTGAGAGGATCAATAACGGAACTATCCTGCTTTCACTCGGAAGCACAGAGGGTATCATTCCTAATTCAGAGCAGGTTTATACCGAATCCTTCAAGCCGGGCGACCGCATCAAGGTCTATGTAATGGATGTTAAGAAAGAGAGCAAGGGACCTCAGGTATTCCTCTCAAGATCACATCCGGGCCTGGTAAGAGGACTCTTCGAGCTCGAGATACCTGAGATCGCAGACGGAACTGTTGAGGTCAAGGGAATCGCAAGAGAAGCCGGCAGCAGAACAAAGATCGCTGTATATTCGCATGATGAGAACGTTGATCCTGTAGGTGCCTGCGTTGGTAACCGCGGCGGAAGAGTTCAGAACATCGCTGACGAGCTTTACGGAGAGAAGATCGACATCATCGTATGGGATGAGGATCCTGCTGTTCTTATCAGCAATGTGCTCAGACCTGCTATCGTTGAGGGAGTTTATGTAAATGAGGAAGAAAAGTCCGCTACAGCAGTAGTTCCTGAGCAGCAGCTCTCACTGGCTATCGGCCGCGAGGGACAGAATGTAAGACTCGCTGCAAGAGTCAGCGGATGGAAAATCGATATCAAGAGCAATGAACAGCTGAGAGAGATGGGATTTGCATTTGAGGAGTATGAGGACACAGATGAGGAGACATCAGTCGACGAAGCCGATGCGTAAATGTATCGGATGCCGCGAGTCATTCCCACAGGACGAACTCAAGAGGTTCACTATCAGGGATGGCATCATCACAGCAGATGAAAGTTACGGAAGAGGATTTTATCTCTGCCGAAAGCAAAGCTGCATGGAAGCGGCAATTAAGTCTAAAGCATTTAACCGCGTCGCCGGTACAAAGGTCGACGCAGAAACCATAAAGGGATTAATGGAGGATAGCGAATGTCAAAAAAGATAAGCGAACTTATTAAAGAGCTTGACATTGATTTTGCAAAACTGAAGGGATATGCAGACCAGCTTGGTATTGAAGTCAAGACTGAGAGAACAAGCATTGATGATGCAGCAGCTGAGAGACTTTCCAAGACCGTTAACATGATCCTCGGAAGAAACACAGCCACTACAGGTGCCAACAAACCAAGACCTAAGGGTATTCCTATCATTAACAAGGAAGCTAAGGCAAAGCCGCCTATCGGCAAGCCTGTTATTCCTGCAGCTCCTGCACAGGAGGAGAAGGTCGAAGAGCCTGCAAAGGAAGAAGCTGAAAAGAAGCCTGTAACAGAAGATGCTGCAGTCGAAGAGCCTGCAAAGGAAGCTCCTGTAAAGGAAGTGCCTGCTGAGGAAGCAGCTCATACAGAGCCGGTTAAGGAAGAGCCTGTAAAGAAGGAAGTTGCAGAGGAAGTTAAGCCTGAGGAAAAGCCGGCTGCTAAGGAAGAGAAGCCTGCTGTTCCTGAAAAGAAGAAAGAAGAGCCTATGGAAGAGGAGTATGTGAATGCTCCGAACAAGCCTATGCGCTTCAAGAAGATATCTGATGCCGAGACAGAGAAGAAAAAGGCAGAAGAAAGAAAAAAGCAGCAGCGTGAACAGCAGAACAAGTTGCACGAAAACAAGTCAAGAAACGACAAGGGCGACAGAAATGATCGCAAGGGCAAGGGCGGCAAAGACGGTTCAGGAGATCGTCAGCAGCATCAGAGTCAAAGACGCAGTAACAGCAGCAATAATGCTCCGGCTGCAGACGCACCTAATGCTAACAAGAACAAGGGCAAGTCAAAGAAGTTCTTTGATAACAAGGACCGCGACAAGCAGTCAAGATATGATCGTCGTGAGGATGGCAACGGCAATCGTCGCGGCAATAACAATAATGTTTATGACGAAGCAACTCTGGAGAAGAAAGAGCGTCATAAGAAGAACTATAAGAAGAAGGTAGAAGAAGAAGCACCAAGCATTGAGGAACTTCTCCCGGAAGGCACAATTGCAGTAACAGTTCCTATCACTGTTGCAGGACTCAGTGAGCAGGCAGAGATAAGTGTCAGCAAGATCATCATGGCTATGATGCAGATGGGTGTCATGGCTACTATCAACCAGACACTTGATAAGGATGCTGTAGAGATGCTGGCTGAGGATCTCGGACTCCAGGTAGTTGTAACCGAGGAGCAGGAAGAAATCATCGAAGAGGGAATCGACAATCACGAGGATAGTGAGAACGATCTCCAGCCACGTCCGCCTATCATCACTGTAATGGGTCACGTAGACCATGGTAAAACTTCTCTGCTCGATGCTATTCGTAACACAAATGTTACTGCTGGTGAGTCCGGCGGAATCACACAGCACATCGGTGCATCCGAGGTCATGATCAACGGAAAGAAGATCGTTTTCCTCGATACTCCGGGACATGAAGCTTTCACAACAATGCGTGCAAGAGGTGCGCAGGTAACAGATATAGCTATTCTGGTAGTTGCAGCAGATGACGGTGTAATGCCGCAGACTGTTGAGTCTATCAGCCATGCCAAGGCTGCAGGCGTTCCTATCATCGTAGCTATCAACAAGATGGATAAAGACGGAGCCAACCCTAACAGAGTTAAGCAGGAACTCTCAGAGCACGGTATCCTCGTAGAGGACTGGGGCGGAGATGTTATCTCGGTGCCTGTTTCGGCAAAGAAGGGTGAAGGAATCACAGATCTGCTTGAGATGATCCTTCTCCAGGCAGAAGTGCTCGAACTCAGAGCAAATCCGGACAGACTGGCTCTCGGAACAGTAATAGAAGCAAGACTTGACAAGACCAAGGGTCCTGTTGCCACACTGCTTGTTTCCAACGGAACGATCAAGACCGGTCAGAGCGTTGTAGCAGGTACAGCTGCCGGCAAGATCAGGGTAATGACAGATTTCAAGGGCAAGCCGATCAGAAAGGCCGGTCCTGCAACTGCAGTTGAGATCCTCGGACTTTCAGAAGTCCCTGCTGCAGGTGATGCATTCAATGCAGTAAGAGATGATAAGACTGCAAAGGAGATCGCTAACAGACGTAAAGAGAAGATGAGAGAAGAAGTACTTGCCAAGAATGCAAGCATGACTCTCGACAAGCTCTTCGCTCAGATCCAGGAAGGCGAGGCAAAGGAACTCAACCTCATCATCAAGGGAGACGTTCAGGGTTCTGTAGGCGCTATCATCTCGTCACTTGAGAAGCTTGAAACACCTGAGGTAAAGATCAAAGTTATCCACTCAGGCGTTGGTACTATCAATGAGTCCGACATAATGCTCGCTGAGACATCCAACGCGATCATCATCGGATTCAACGTAAGACCTACTTCTGCAGTTGAAAAGCAGGCTGCAGACGCTGATGTCGAGCTCAGACTTTACAGAGTCATCTATGATATCATTGACGATATTCAGGATGCCATGAAGGGTATGCTTGATCCTGAATACAAGGAGAAGGTACTCGGAAAGGCAGTCGTACGTGACACATTCAAGGTACCTAATCTCGGTATCGTTGCAGGATGCTACGTTAATGAGGGCATCGTTAAACGAAATGAACAGATCCGTCTTGTACGTGACGGCATAGTTATCCACGAAGGTGTTATCTCATCACTGAAGAGATTCAAGGATGACGCCAAGGAAGTAGCTGCGGGCTACGAGTGCGGACTTGGTATCGAGAAATATAACGACATCAAGCCTGATGATATCATCGAGTGCTTCACAATGGTTGAAATCGAAAGATAACGAATAATCGTTATGTCCGGATTTTTAATAAAACGTTTGTAATAATTTGAAAGGAGTATATTTTTCATGAAAAACGTTAAATGTCTTAAATGCATAAAGTGCGGCAAGGAGTACGAAGCAACTCCGGATGCAACAACCTGCGAATGCGGCGGCATTCTCGATGTAGTTTATGATTACGACTATATTAAGGAGAATTACACACCTGAAAGCATTTCTGCAAGTGACAACAATACCATGTGGCGTTATCGTCCATTCCTTCCTGTAGAGGAAGATACTAAGCAGCCACCTCTTAGAGTTGGCTGGTCGCCACTCTACGAAGAGCCACGCATGGCTGAGAAGCTCGGAATTGCTAAGTTCTGGCTTAAGGATGACGGTCTTAACCCTACAGGCTCCCTCAAGGACAGAGCAAGCTCAATGGGAGTTGCAAAAGCTATCGAGGCAGGATATGAGACTATCGCATGCTCATCCACAGGAAATGCAGCAAGCTCACTGGCAGGCAATGCCGCAGCTGCAGGACTTAAGACTGTAATCTTCGTTCCTGAGAGAGCTCCTATCGGTAAGGTTGCACAGCTCCTTATCTTTGGTGCAAAAGTTATCTCCGTTAAGGGAAACTACGAGGAGACTTTCGAACTCTCCAAGGAAGCTATCGATGAGTACGGCTGGTACAACAGAAACGCTGCTATCAACTGCTACCTTATGGAAGGTAAGAAGACAGTTTCTCTCGAGATCGCTGAGCAGCTCGGATGGAAGGCTCCTGACTATGTTGCACTGTCAACAGGTGACGGATGCACTATCGCAGGTGTATGGAAGGGCTTCAAGGATCTCTACAATGCAGGATTTATTGACAAACTGCCTAAGCTGATCTCTGTTCAGTCAGTAAACACTTGTCCTATCAATGTTGCTGCACGTACAGGCGAGCCATGGCAGCCAATGGAAGAGAACACTCTGGCTGACTCCATCTCTGTAGGAGTTCCTCGTAATCCGGACAAAGCAATCAACGCTATCGTTGAATCCGGCGGCATTCCTGTTGAGGTTACAGACGATGAGATCCTCGAGGCAATGAGAATGACAGGAAGAGAGTGCGGAGTATTCGGTGAGCCTGCAGGCGTTACAGGCATGGCAGGTCTCTACAAGCTCTGCAAGGAAGGCAAGATCCCTGCAGATGCAACAGTTGTATCGATCATCTCCGGAAACGGACTTAAGGATACTGCTAACGGAATCAAGGCAGCAGGCGAGCCGATCAAGCTTGAGCCGGACATGGATAAGCTGCGTAAGGTTCTCGAGGCTGATATGTAGTTAATATATAAAAGCTGTCCAAAAAAATTGTAATTTTGGACAGCTTTGACTGACATTTTATTGACATATAAAATTTTTTTTGGCAATATAAAAATATACGAGATATTCATGTGTAATGCATGTGGACATATGTCGATTAATAGTATTTACGGAGGTATGAAATGCTTAATCTCAAAATCAATGAAAAGGGATTGAAGAACAACATTGAGCGTGCAAAGGCTCAGAACATTATCCTGCCGACTATCGAGCAGCAGATGCATCCTGAGAAGATTCCTCAGAAGATCCTCGATAAGCTGACTAATGTCGGACTTTGGGATATCGATCCTGTTAACCTGTTCCGTATCACTTGGAAGAACGAGCAGAAGGAATCCGGCGGACTTTTCCACGGTCCTAACTACATCGTACTGCCACCAGAGCTGACAGGCGTTAAGTGCCGTATCATCTGCATGATCGGTAAGTGGTTCCCAACAGGATGCCATAAGGTAGGCGCATCCTATGGTTGCCTTATTCCTGAGTTTGTAACAGGAAAGTTTGACACTAATTTCCATAAGGCTGTATGGCCTTCAACAGGTAACTACTGCAGAGGCGGTGCTTTCGACAGCGCACTTCTGGGTGTTTATTCTGTTGCTATTCTGCCTGAGGGCATGAGCCGTGAGAGATTTGACTGGCTGAAGAACGTTGCAAGTGAAGTTATCGCTACACCTGGAACAGAGTCCAATGTTAAGGAGATCTTCGACAAGACTCACGAGCTTAAGGCTACAAGAGATGACGTACTTATCCTCAACCAGTTTGAGCAGATGGGTAACTACATGTGGCATTACAATGTAACAGGTAATGCTATTGCTGATGCATTCGAAGAGATCAAGGGTGAGAACGGAAACCTCGCAGGTATGGCATTCACTTCCGGTTCAGCAGGAACAATGGCTTCCGGCGACAGACTGAAGGAACTCTATCCTAACGCTAAGCTCGCAGTAGGCGAAGCTCTGCAGTGCCCAACTCTGCTTGATAACGGATTTGGCGCTCACAGAATCGAAGGAATCGGCGACAAGCACGTTCCATGGATCCACAATGTTAAGAATACTGACATGGTTATCGATATTGACGACGAAGATTCCCAGAAGATCCTGAGACTCTTCAACGAGCCTATCGGACGCGAGTATCTTAAGGAGCAGGGCGTTGATCCTGAGCTCGTAGACATGCTCGGTTACTTTGGTATCAGTGGCATTGCTAACATGCTTTGCTGCATTAAGATGGCTAAATACTATGAACTGACTGAGAACGACGTTCTTGCTACAGTTATGACTGACTCTTCAGTTATGTACGGTTCCAGAATCAAGGAACTCCAGGACGAGGATGGCGAGTACACTCACGAGATGGCTGCTCTTGATTATCATGAGCACATTCTGGGCGAGAAGGCTGACAACATGCTCGAGCTGCGTTACACTGACAGAAAGAGAATCCATAACCTCAAGTACTACACTTGGGTTGAGCAGCAGGGTAAGACAAGTGATGAACTGAACGCTCTCTGGTATGATGAGGCAAACACTTGGGGTGCTCTCAGAAAAGAAAGAGCTAAAATCGATGATCTTATCAACGAGTTCAACGAGGCTACTGGCCTGCTGAAGAATCTTTAATATGTAATGGGGGAGACAACTTTACGTTGTCACCCCATTTTGCATTTCATTACAGCAGGAAATAAAATCCGGTGATTCGAACCATTTTTTCTTGATATTGCGAAATATTAAAATTATAATGGTCTTATCATAGTAATTCTGCTTATGTGCTATAAAGGCGATTTCGGTGCAAAGCAGATATCTCTCTATTTATTTTTACAGGAGGATTATTTCATGAAGAAGAAACTTTTTGCTATTATGGTTTGCCTGACCATGGTAATGATGCCTGTACTTTCAAGCTGCGGTGGTAGCGATGACGGTGCTAGCGATGGCATCAAAGTTGGACTGATCTGTCTCCATGACGAGAACTCAACTTATGACCTCAACTTCATCAACGCATTCAATGACACATGCGAGAAGCTGGGAGTTACTGGTATCGTAAAGACTAACGTTCCAGAGGGACAGGAGTGCTACGATACAGCTGGTGAGCTCGTAGACGAGGGATGCTCAATCATCTTTGCTGACTCTTTCGGTCATGAGGACTTCATGATCCAGGCAGCTAAGGAATATCCTGATGTACAGTTCTGCCACGCAACTGGTACTAAGGCTCACACTGAGGGTCTTGACAACTACCACAATGCATTCGCAGCTATCTATCAGGGTCGTTACCTCGCAGGCGTTGCTGCAGGTATGAAGCTGAACGAGATGATCGAGGCTGGCACAATCACTGCTGATCAGGCTAAGATCGGATACGTTGGAGCATTCACTTATGCAGAAGTAGTTTCCGGTTACACATCATTCTTCCTCGGCGCTCGCTCTGTTTGCGAATCCGCAACTATGGACGTAACATTCACAGGTTCATGGTATGACGAGACAGCTGAGAAGGAAGGCGCTACTAAGCTGATCCAGGGCGGATGCGTTCTGATTTCACAGCACGCTGACTCCATGGGAGCTCCTACAGCTTGTGAAGAGGCTGGAGTACCTGACGTTTCCTACAACGGAAGCACAGTAGATGCTTGCCCTAACACATTTATCGTAGCATCCAAGATCAACTGGTCACCTTACTATGAGTATGCAATCACTGCTGCACAGAACGGTGAGGCTATCGACGCTGACTGGACTGGTACTCTTGAGACTGGTTCTGTAGAGCTTACAGAGGTTAACGAGAAGGCTGCTGCAAAGGGAACTGTTGAGAAGCTGGAAGAGGTTAAGGCTGGACTCATTGATGGATCCATCCACGTATTCGATACTTCAATGTTCACTAAGGACGGAAAGGCACTGACAAGCTACAAGGCTGACGTAGATACTGATCCTGATTACACACCAGACACAGAGGTAATCACTGATGGTTACTTCCATGAGTCCGAGTTCAGATCAGCTCCTTACTTCGATCTCCAGATCGATGGTATCAACCTGCTTGATACAGCATTCTAATTCGGTGTAGGACACAGTACTGACTAATAATCAATAATGAGAAGTGACCGGTCCCGCGGGAGTGGGACCGGTCATATTTCAAAATAACAGACCCAAAACAGAAGGGGGACATAATTTTGAAAGATAACAGAACACCCGCAGTATCAATGCGGAATATTTCAAAAGCGTTTGGCGACAAAATAGCCAATAATAAGGTTGATCTGGATATCTACCGTGGAGAGATCCTCTCACTGCTTGGAGAGAACGGTTCCGGTAAGACTACCCTGATGAACATGCTTTCAGGAATTTATTTTCCTGATGAAGGAGAAATCTATATTGACGGAAAACCTGTCATGATTTCTTCACCTAAGGATGCGTTTGATCACGGCATCGGAATGATTCACCAGCACTTTAAGCTTGTTAATGTATTCAGTGCTGCTGAGAATATTGTTCTTGGAATGGAAACAGATCCGGATGGAAATCCTATTCCTAAGGGCAAAATCAATATTGAAGAAGCATCAAAGCGTATACGTGAGATATGTGAACTCTACGGATTTGACGTAGATCCTGACCAGAAGGTTTACGATATGTCAGTATCACAGAAGCAGACTGTAGAAATCGTTAAGGTTCTCTACAGAGGCGCTGACATTCTGATACTTGACGAGCCTACAGCAGTACTTACTCCGCAGGAGACAGAAAAGCTCTTTGCAGTACTTCGCAACATGAAGGCTGACGGCAAGACAGTTGTAATTATTACTCATAAACTACATGAAGTAGAGGCCATCTCTGATAAGGTGGCAGTCCTCAGAAAAGGCGAATTCATTGGACAACTGATTACAAAAGACACCAACGCTCAGGAAATGACCAACATGATGGTAGGGCGTGAGGTTAAGCTGAATATAGACAGACCTGAACCAAAGGATGTTACACCTCGTATTGTGGTTAAGAACCTTACGGTTAAGTCTGATGACGGCATAGTTAAACTTGACGATGTTTCATTTACTGCTAACAAAGGCGAAGTTCTGGGTATTGCCGGCATTTCCGGCTGCGGCCAGAAAGAACTTCTCGAGTCTATAGCAGGTCTGCAGCAAATCGATGGCGGAGAGATTCTCTTTATTGAGGATGACGGCAAAGAAACAAATCTTGTCGGCATTGATCCGGTAGAGATCGATCGCATGGGTGTTTCTCTGGCGTTCGTACCTGAGGACAGACTCGGTATGGGACTTGTAGGCGATATGGACCTTGCAGACAATATGATGCTAAGATCCTATAGATCCGGTAAGGGTAGCTTTACAGATCGTAAATCACCTAGAGAACTTGCTGAGAAGATCGTAGATGAGCTCGAGGTTGTAACTCCGGGCATCGACACACCTGTACGTAGACTTTCCGGTGGTAACATTCAGAAAGTACTCGTAGGTCGTGAAATTGCGCTTAATCCTACAGTTCTTATGACAGCATATGCTGTAAGAGGTCTGGATATTAACGCATCATACATGATTTATGATCTGGTCAACAAGCAGAAGGAACGTGGAGTAGCTGTAATTTTCGTCGGAGAAGACCTCGACGTACTGCTCGAACTCTCTGACCGCATACTTGTACTTTGTGGAGGCAAGGTAAGCGGTATCGTAGACGGAAGAACTGCAGAGAAGAATGAAGTCGGACTTCTCATGACTAAACTCGGAGGTGGTGAAATTGGATAATAAAGATATTAAAGAACCATTGATCCATATCACTAAGCGTAAGGCTATTCCTAAGAAGCAGGAATGGACGATCAGACTTTTAAGTATACTCTTTGCACTTATCGTCTGCGCTATAGTTATGGCAGTTACTACACACCTCAATCCTTTGGCAGTTTATGCAGAGATTTTTGACGGCTCATTCGGAAGCCCTCGTAAGATGTGGATACTTGCCAAGGAGCTCTCAATTCTTCTGATGGTATCTGTTGCTCTTGCACCTGCGTTCAAGATGAAGTTCTGGAACCTCGGTGGAGAGGGTCAGATGCTTGCAGGAATACTTGCTACAGCAGCATGCATGATATACATGGGAAAGAATCTGCCTAGTGCAGTTATTATCCCTGTTTCTCTGGTTTGTGCTGTACTTGCAGGTGGACTCTGGGCATTCATCCCTGCATTCTTCAAGGCTAAGTGGAACACTAACGAAACACTGTTCACACTTATGATGAACTATGTAGGAATGCAGCTCGTTGCATACTACATTATCATCTGGGAGTCACCTAAGGGCTCCGGTAAGGTTGGAATTATCAATCAGAGCAATGGAGCAGGATGGCTGCCAAATCTTTTCGGTCAGCCGTATCTCCTCGTAGTTCTGGTTGCACTGCTCGTAACAGTCGGCATGTATTTCTACATGAACTACAGCAAGCACGGATTTGAGATCAGCGTAGTAGGTGAGAGCCAGAACACTGCAAAGTATGTAGGTGTTAAGGTTGACAGAGTTATCATGAGAACTCTTCTTCTTACCGGAGCTATCTGCGGTCTTGTAGGTTGGCTCATGGTAGCAGGCACTGACCATACTATCACTACTACCCTTGGCGGAGGCAGAGGCTTCCTCGGAGTACTGGTTGCATGGCTTGCTCACTTTAACCCTATCGGAATGATTCTTTCAGGTTTCCTGATCGTATTCATGTCAAGAGGTGCTTCGGAAATCTCGACAGCATTCGGACTTAATGAATCATTTGGAGACATCATGACAGGAATTATTCTGTTCTTCGTAATCGGAAGTGAATTCTTCATCAATTACGAAGTACATTTCCGTAAGTCACACAGAAAGGAGGCTGCAGATGTTTAGTCTTGTTTCATTCATACCAAGAGCTATAGTTCAGAGTATTCCTCTGCTGCTCGGTTGTACAGGTGAGACTCTTAACGAGAAAGTCGGAAGCCTCAACCTGGGTATCCCGGGAGTTATGTACGTAGGAGCTATTTCAGGCGTAATCGGTTCATTCCTTTACGAGAACTCAGGCGCACAATTTAACGGAGTAGTCGGTGTACTTATTCCGCTTATTTCCTGCCTTGTAGGCTCACTGCTTATGGGACTCATATTCTGTCTCCTTACAGTAACACTGAGAGCTAACCAGAACGTAACAGGTCTTGCAATGGCCACATTCGGAGTTGGTTTCGGTAACTTCTTCGGAGGTTCCATCATGAAGCTGACAGGATCCGACGTTCCTTCAATCGCTCTTACTGCTACAAGTGGTGCATTTAAGACCGGATTCCCTGCTTCAATGAAAGGTGGCGCAATAGGACAGGTTCTGTTCTCATATGGATTCATGACATATGTAGCTATTGCAATTGCTCTTATAGCACACTTCATCCTCAAGAAGACCCGTACGGGACTTGAGCTCAGAGCTGTTGGTGAGAACCCGGCTACTGCAGACGCTGCAGGAATCAATATCACAAAGTATAAGTACTTCTCGATCTGCATAGGATGCATGATCGCCGGACTTGGCGGACTCTTCTATGTAATGGACTACGCAAGTGGTGTATGGTCAAACGACGCATTCGGTGACAGAGGATGGCTTGCTATCGCACTGGTTATCTTCTCAATCTGGCGTCCTAACGTTGCAGTACTTGAGTCTATCCTCTTCGGTGGACTGCTCATCCTGTACCTCTACATTCCTACAGGCACCAACTTTGCCACTAAGGAACTGTACAAGATGATCCCTTACATCGTTACTATCGTTGTTCTTATCTTCATCAGTGTTAAGAACAAGAAGGATAGCCAGCCACCTGAGGCACTTGGACTTCCTTACTTCCGAGAAGACAGGTAACACAATACTAATATTGAATGATTTAAAAGGAAGGCACTTTTGGTGCTTTCCTTTTGTCGAAAGGAGAAAATGACTTGAAATACGAGACATATAAGAAACTTGCAGGCGCTACTCTGGGCAAGGTTAAGGCAGATCTGGTTTTCAAGAACTGCAAAATCGTAGATGTATTTACCGGAGAGGTGGTTGAATCCTGTGTAGCTGTTAAGGACGGGACCATTCTTGGAGTATCCAAGTCATATGAAGGTAAGAAGGAAATAGATCTGGGCGGAGCATATATTGCACCGGGATTTATCGATGCACATCTGCATCTGGAGTCAACAATGGTAGCACCTGCAGAACTCGTCGCTACTGCTGCAGCTTGCGGTACTACAACATTTGTCGTTGACCCGCATGAGGCTGCTAACGTTTCGGGCGCTGACGGTATCAACTACATACTTGACCAGACTGAGAACTCAGATGCTAACGTATTCGTAATGATGCCATCTTGCGTTCCTGCAACTGACATAGATGATAACGGCTGCATGATTGCTGCCAACGATATGTATCCGTTCATCGGTAATCCTCGTATCCTCGGACTTGGCGAAGTAATGGATGACGATGCTGTAATTAACGGAAACCCAAGAATGTTTGCAAAATTTGCACTGTTCGAGCATCAGACTATTGATGGTCATGCGCCATTTCTGCCTAACAAAATGCTGTCGGCATACAAGCTGGCAGGCGTAGACACTGACCATGAGGCATCTTCATTTGAATATGCACTTGAGGAAGCAAGAAGAGGTATTCACGTTCATGTTAGGGAAGGCTCCGCAGCGCACAACGTTGATGATATCGTACGCGGTCTTGTAAGAACCGGCATTGATACTGATTACTTCAGTTTCTGCACAGATGACAAGCATATCGAGGATATCCTTAGAGAAGGACATATCGTATATAACGTCAGAAGAGCAGTTGAACTCGGACTTGATCCATTCAAGGCTATCAAGATGGCTACGATCAATACTGCAAAGTGCTACGGCCTGAAGCAGCTCGGAGCTATCGCACCGGGATATCAGGCAGACTTTGTCATCTTCGATAACATGAAGGACTTCAATGTGCTTGATGTTTACTTCAAGGGTAAGAAGATCGATAAGGAAGCCAACGTTAAGGTTAAGAAGTGCCCATCAGCACTGAAGCACACAGTAAATATCAGCAAGGTAAAGGCATCTGACTTTGCTCTTCCTATCGATAATTCGACTACTCATGTTATCGGCATGGAACCAAAGCAGATCGTGACCAGTGACCTGACAGAACACTTCAGCAAGACTGAGAATTTCGTGCCACACGATGGATACCTCAAGATAGCTGCTGTTGAGAGACATCATAACAGCGGTAAGATCGGCGTTGCAGTTACCAAGGGATATGGAATTCAGGGTGGTGCAATAGCTTCATCCGTATCGCACGACTCGCATAACATTATCGTTATCGGCGACAATGACGAGGATATCGCAATTGCAGTAAATGAAATTGCACGCGTACAGGGCGGATATACTGTCGTACAGAATGGCAAGGTTTACGAGACTCTGCCACTGCCTGTCATGGGCCTTATGACAGATGTACACTTTGAAGAAGTTAACGAGAAGCTTAAAGTCATGAAAGAAAAAGCTTACGAGATGGGCGTATCCAAGGATTTCGATCCGTTCATCACGCTGTCATTCATGGCCCTTACAGTTATTCCTGAGTTAAGAGTAACGCCGAGAGGTCTTTACAGAGTATCTGACAAGGGGTCCGGATTCATAAAGTAATATGTCAGTAAACACTTCAGAAATAAAAGAATCGATCAGGCTTGCAGAGGAGCATCGTGCTGTATTGCACGGTGTTCCCGAGAAAGCCTACGAAGAACATAAGACTACAGCTTATGTCAGAAAGGTATGCGAGTCATATCCTGTAAATATTATTGATATAGGCATGGAGACAGGACTTGTATGCTATCTGGATGCTGGTAAGACTGATACTGTAGCATTAAGAGCGGACATTGATGCTGTTCCAACAGAAAATGGGCCTAAACATCTCTGCGGACACGATGCTCATGCGGCGTCGCTTCTCGGAGCCATGCATTATCTCTGCATCACTAAAGATGAGCTGGCTCATAATGTGCTGTTCATATTTCAGCCTGCTGAGGAGGACACCACAGGTGCAAAGTCCATGCTTGATAACGGGCTGCTGGACAAAGTGCCTCAGAGACCAAGCAGATTGTTCGGCATTCATAATAGACCGGAAGCAGACTGCGGTGAAATCATAGTTCATCAGGGCGGACTTATGGCCGAAAAGAGTTCGTTTACTATCAAGTACACGGGCGTTGCAGGACATAGCTCGGCTCCGCAGAAGTGTATCGATCCGATAATTCCTGCTGCTGCTCTGGTAAGCGGTATTCAGACCATAGTAAGTAAGAATGTTGATCCGTTTGAGCCGGTAATGTGCACTGTTAACAGCATAAGAGCAGGGGCGCCTGATGTAGCGGTCCCTGAGCATGCTGTAATAACCGGATACATAAGGTCATTCGACCATGAAGTACACAAGCGCATGGAAGAGAGACTAGACACACTTGCCAGGGGCATCGCAGATGCTTATGAATGTAAGCCGGACATAGAGATAGTGAATCTTGTTCCTGCGGTCAATAACTCCGCAGAGATGCATGCGATTGCTATGGAAGCTGCCAGAAAGGTTGTTGACGAAGAAAATATTATCGACACTAAGCCATGCATGGCATCCGAAGACTTTGCTGTTTTAGCTGAGAGAATCCCCGCATTTTTCTATTGGGTAGGAAGCGGCACTCCGGGACAGAACAATGCAGCATGGCATGACAAAGCGTTCAATGTGGATGCTCATTATACTGAAACAGCCGTGCCACTCCTGTGCGCGGCAGCGATGAAATAGCATGATCAATTAAAAAAGATGAAAAACTAAAATGAATATAGTTTTTCATCTTTTTTACAAGCTTATGTGGTGCAGAGAAAAGATACTGCTAGAGATTGTCTAAGCTGTCGATATCCATTGTCTCTTCTACGCATCCGGCTTCAACAAGCAGTATGTCATCACGGTGAGCAGATATTATCTGTCTGCCACCAACGTCACCACTAAGAGCCATGAGTTCATCTCTGTAACATGATGAGAATATTTTGGGATTGCACATTTTTCCTTGCCATGCAAGTGAAATTATGCCTGCAGTTCCTTTTTTATATGCATCGATCAGAGCCTCGATACTTGCAGAAGTAAGTCCCGGCTGATCACATACACAGAACATGTATGCATCAGCGTCATCAGCAGCATCGATGCCGAGCTGCATGCTGTGGGATATCCCAAGATCAGGTCTGTCATTTATTATCACATCATAATCAGGCGTCAGCGCTGATACTTCATCGTATTGTGTAACGATGATCTTCTTATAGCAGTTGATAGGACGAACTGCATCAAGTACTCCTGATATCATAGGGCGTCCGTTATCCATAACATGCAGGAGTTTATTACTGCCAAATCTGATGCTGTTGCCTGCGGCTTCAAGTATTACGGCAATGCGTGGTTCATCCGTGACAGGGAGCATGCTTCCCCAGGCGCTTTGTATACCTGATACGGCCAGCATTTTCTGTAGTTTACGGGCAACAGCCTGAAGTTTTTCGTCATCTGCCTGGTTAAGAAATACGCGGTATTCTCCGCGAAATCCTTTGGCACCACCATCGGGCGATGCAAGTACTGCACGCATGAATGTTTCATCAACAGTGTTTCTATAGATGTTGTCAGGAACCTCATCAGCACAGTACATGACATCTTGTGTATTTTTCCTGTATGAAGATAAGCCGGCAACACATACTGTAACATCCGTGCAATCCGGAATTACAGGTTCCCACTCTTCGGGCCATTTGAATGGCTTGTGACGCGAACCGTCTGCTTCTATAAGAACAACATCGGCAGACTCGTAGATATGCTGCAATATTTCATTAGAAGGCTTGCGTACCTTGTTAGGATGATCAGAATCTGTTGATGCAACAAAAATCAGGCCGTGAGCATCGAGAGCTGCATTTATGCTACTGCATGATAAGTCTGTCGGATCGCCAACGTTCTGTATAAGCGAAACTACATCGATGTAAGGGTCGAAGGTTTCTACTGAAGGAGAGTCCGGATGCCTCATGTGAGTGGTAGTTGTAACAATCACCTTTTTGCCGGAGTCGGCAAGCTGCCTGGCCCACGCAAAAATCAGAGAGGTCTTGCCACCCGCGCCAACTACACTGACCACAGCGTGATCAGGGAGTTCCAGCCTTAGAGCGTCTGTTATGTTGTCTTGCATGCCTTTTAAATTCCATGTTTTCATGAGTTTATTGTACCCTCCGGGGCGGGGAAGGTCAACGCGAAGTAATATAAGAAAGGACAAACCAAAATTATTTTAGGTTTTTGGCTCTGCGTTCTTGTTTTGAAATATTCAAGCTATTATAATGTAATCGGAGGAGAATAGAATGCGGAAGATATATGAAAGAACATGGAAAATAGGCGAACTTGCAAGCATGTTCGATATTAATGTTCAGCTCCTGCGTCACTACGATAAGGAAGGCCTTCTTGTGCCTGCTATCAGAAATAATGAGACCAAATGGAGAACTTACAAATATGACCAGATCTATCCTCTCGGCATGATTCGTTTCCTGAGACAGTTAAACTGTTCTCTTGACGATATCGGATCATTCATGCCTACGCGTAATTCGGAAAACACTGAAAGATATCTTAAGCATTGCATTAGAGCAGAGCGCACAAGATATGAAAAATTTCTCAAAATGGAATCTGTTTTGAATGACAGGTTTTCACTCATCAATCGTGAGATGAAATACGCTACAGCCGATCAGATATATGTATATTCTGAGGAGGAGATCTATTATATTGAAATCGGAGGTATCGAGGATATCTTCGTTGATGAGCTTTTTTATCTCTATCCGACACTTGTTTTCTACGAGGGAGATGAGAGAAGATTCGCCATATGGATACCCGGTGAATCGACTCCTGAATTCGAGAAGTACGAAGACAAGTTCAGAGTCCTTAAGCACGACGAATATCTGGTGGGTTTCCACAGAGGCCCGCATGAAGATATAAAAAACACCTTCAAGAGGATGAGGGAAGCAGCACCAAGCATACTTGATGAAGGATGCATTATCGATGAGAATGCCGTCTGCATTGACATAATCGATCAGTTTGTTGAAGCGGACAGAAATAATTTTGTTACCAAAGTAATGATGAAAATATATAGACAATAAGGAGGGCGTGTATGTCAAACAAGTACATCGGGCAAGCCGTAAAGAGGCTGGACGCTCGTGACAAAGCTATGGGACGCATCAGATACACAGACGATATGTGTGATAAGGGTGCTCTGGTTATCAGAGTGCTCCATTCTACTGTGGCAAACGGCATTGTCAAGAGCATTGACACAGCTGAGGCAGAGAAGGTGCCGGGCGTTGTCAAGGTATTCACGTGTTTCGATCTGGAAGAGAAGCACTATTATCCTACAGCAGGACACCCATGGTCAACAGATCCGGCTCATCAGGATATCGCAGACCGTCTTATCATGACGGACAGACCGCTGTTCTACGGCGATGATATCGGTGCTGTAGTAGCAGAGAATGAGGTTGCAGCTTCGCAGGCACTCAGCATTCTTGAGAAAGCTGTTGTATATGAAGAGCTTCCTTTCGTTCTCGATGCACAGGAAGCCATGGAAGAGGGGGCACCGCTTCTTCATGAGAAGTATCCTAACAACGTACTCGGACATTCCGAGATCCATATGGGTAACGTTGAGGAAGCTATCAAGGAGCCTGGTCTTACCAAGGTTGAAGGTTGGTATGAGACTCAGCCTGTACAGCACTGCCACATTGAGAACTTTATCTGCTATGCGTACGGAGAAGGAGACAGAACCGTTATCGTTTCTTCTACTCAGATCCCGCACATTGTACGTCGAGTAGTAGGACAGGCTACAGGCATGGATTGGGGAAAATTCCGTATAATTAAGCCTTATGTCGGTGGCGGATTCGGTAACAAGCAGGACGTACTCTATGAGCCACTTACCGCATGGATAAGCATGCAGCTCGGCGGACGTCTGGTTAAGCTTGATGTACCTCGTGAGGAGACATTCATCTGCAATCGTATAAGACATGCCATCAAATATCACATTACATCATGGATGAGACCTGACGGAAGCTTCGCAGCACGTACTTTCAAGGCATGGTGCAATAACGGAGCATACAGCTCACACTGCCACGCAATTGCAGCTAAGGGTCTTAATGCATTTCCACAG
Source organism: Mogibacterium sp. (assembly GCA_024403055.1). Lineage (GTDB taxonomy): Bacteria > Bacillota > Clostridia > Peptostreptococcales > Anaerovoracaceae > Crickella. The sequence goes on from JAKSSO010000004.1 coordinate 46,237, forward strand.
CTCTATCCATGTGACAACTTTGACGGAGAGACATGGACTATATATACCAACCGCTCTGTTGCAGGAGCAATGAGAGGTTACGGCATGCCTCAGGCAAGTTATGCTTTCGAGTGCCATACTGAGGACTGTGCTAATGCAATGGGCATGGATCCAATGGAATTCCGCAGAAAGAACCTGATGCCTGTCGGATATTACCATGCATTCTCCAAGAATGAACTCTACTCCGATTCATTCAACCAGTGCTTTGACAAGGGTGCTGAGATCATCGGCTACTATGACAAGGTAGAGAAGTATAAGAATCAGACAGGTGATATCAGAAGAGGTATCGCAGTATCCACATACTGGTATAACACTGCAGTATATCCTATCGCACTTGAGACATCATCCTGCCGTATAGTCATGAATCAGGACGGATCTGTTCAGTTCCAGCTCGGAGAGACTGAGATCGGACAGGGAGCTGACACTGTTGCAGCTCAGATGATCGCTGATACAGTAGGTATTCCTCTGAACATGGTACATCCTATGTCCTGCCAGGATACAGATATAACTCCATTCGGCACAGGAGTATATGCTTCAAGAGGTACATATACTCTGGGATTCTCGATCAAGCAGACATCAATGCTTCTTAAGGAGAAGATCCTGGAAGCAGCTCATCAGTTCACACGCATGCCGGTATTCAATCTGGATATCGTAGACGGCATGATAATCAGAAAGACTGACGGACGTGAACTTATGACAATTGGTGAGCTTGCTCTGAGTAAGCTGTATACGACAGATGGCTCGCAGCATCTTACGGCCGAATCCACTTATCAGATCAAATCCAACGCTTACAGTTTCGGTTGCTGCTTCGCAGAGGTCGAGGTAGACATTCCGATGTGCCGTGTAAGACTTCTGAACATTGTAAACGTTCATGACTGCGGACAGGTCATCAACCCGATGCTTGCCGAAGGTCAGGTACATGGTGGCCAGAGCATGGGAATCGGATATGCACTGTCCGAGAAACTCATGTGGGATGCCAAGACCGGCAGACCACTCAACAACAATCTGCTTGACTACAAGATGTCATCCTTCATGGATCATCCTAGACTCAATGCAGCATTCGTTGAAAACTACGAGCCTACAAGTGCTTACGGCACCAAGGGACTCGGTGAGCCGCCGGTATGCCCGGTTGCTCCGGCGATCAGAAATGCTATAGGCCAGGCAACAGGACTCTATATCAATGAGCTTCCACTCTCGCCACACACTCTGTTCCGCGAGTTTACGGATGCCGGCCTGATCAATGATTCGTTTGCAGAATAATACGGTGAAAGGAGACAGCAGATATGTATGATATTAAAGCTTTATATGAAGCTGAAAGCGTAGAGCACGCTGTACAGTTGCGTCAGGAACATCCGGAAGCCCAGATCCTTGCAGGCGGTTCGGACGTGCTGGTGCAGATCAGAGAAGGAAGAAGAGCAGGCTGTGAGTTCATAAGCATATATATGCTTGACGAGCTTCGCGGCATAAGCATCGATGAGGAAGAAAACATTCGCATCGGTTCGCTGACAAGCTTTTCTCACATTACTAAGGATCCAATAATTCAGAAATACATCAACGTACTCGGTGAGGCAGTAGACATGGTCGGAGGACCTCAGATCAGAGCGATCGGAACGATCGGAGGAAACACATGCAACGGAGTTACCTCGGCTGATTCCGCTTCGACTCTCATGGCATGGGATGCGATCATTGAACTGACAGGAGCTAACGGAGTAAGAAGAGTGCCTATTCAGGACTTCTACATCAAGGCTAAGGTTGTAGACATCAAGCCTGATGAGATCCAGACAGCGATCCTGATCCCTAAGAAATCATATGAAAAGTGTTTCGGACATTACATCAAGTATTCGATGAGAAATGCTCTTGACATAGCTACTACAGGCTGCTCAGTCAATGTAGTTCTCAGTGATGATAAGAAGAGCTTCGAGCGAGTTCGCGTAGGCTACGGTGTTGCATCACCGATTCCTGTAAGAGCAACTACAGCTGAGGAATTCATCAAGGGTAAGGAGATCACCGAAGAGAATATCAAGAAGTTTGCTGAGACTGTACTTCAGGATATCAATCCTAGAGACAGCTGGAGAGCAGGAAGAGCACTCAGACGCCACATCTCGGTAGTAATGGCTGAGAGAGCACTGAAGGAATGCATAGAACTTGCGGGAGGTGAAATCAATGGATAATCAATATAAAGTAGTTCACTGCACCATCAACGGCAAGGAAGTCTCCCAGATCGTAGACGTAAGAGCTTCTCTTACCGACATGCTCAGAAACGATTTCAGACTTACATCAGTCAAAAAGGGCTGTGAAGTAGGCGAATGCGGTGCGTGCACCGTGATCATTAACGGCGAGAGCTTCAACTCCTGCATCTATCTGGCAGTATGGGCTGAGGGCAAAGACATATGGACTCTCGAGGGGCTGGCAGGTCCGGGAGGCGAGCTTTCAGATATCCAGCAGGCTTTCATCGATGAAGGTGCTATCCAGTGCGGATTCTGCTCACCGGGATTCATACTGACCAGCTGGGAGATCGTTAATTCAGGCAAAGAATACACTGATGATGAGCTCAGAAAGGCTCTCTCAGGACACCTCTGCAGATGTACGGGATATGAGAATATTTTCCGTGCTGTTAAGAAGACAATGCTTAGACGCCTTGGCAAGAACGAAGAGGCAGAACTGGTTAATTCCCAGGGTATTACCGAATATCCTGATCCGATGCCATTCAAATAAGTAAAGGAGAATCATTATGGCAAATACACTGCTGATGGCTAAGACCGCAGCTGAGGCAATTGCTGCTAAGACAGCGTCTGCGGCCTTCCTTGCAGGCGGTACAGAAGTTAATCGCCTGGGTTCGTCGGTTGAAGCCGAAACACTGATATCACTTAAGAAATGTGAAGGCCTGGACAGCATTAAGAAGGTTGGAAACATGGTTGAGATCGGTTCCATGTGCACTTTCCAGAAAATGGTTGAATCTCAGGATATTCCTGCTTACATGAAAGAAGCAGCTCTGTTCATGGCTTCACGTACCAAGCGCAACATGGCTACAATAGGTGGAAACGTTGCTGCTCGCAGAAGCGATTCATATCTGCTTTCTGCACTGTGCGCTGCTGATGCTGAGGTAAGCGTACTTACAGGGGATGTCGAGAAAAAAATAAACGTCAATGCATACATTAATGAAGAAAATGCAGATAGCCTGATCACAGGGATCACTGTCCCTGTGGGCATCAAGGTAGCTTCAAAGCGTTATGCCAACACAGCTCAGAGCCATGCTGTAATTACCATGAGCGCAGCATCAACATCGAGAGGCATCAAGCTTGCAGTTGCTATTAAGAATGTCGGCATCTTAAGCTTCAACCTATCATCAAGCGGCAAACTGACCGAAGAGGCTGCAGTAGCCTATTTCAAGACTGTTGAGCTTAAGGGAATTGAAGATGATATGTTCGGAAGCGTAGATTACAAGCGCTATCTTCTCGGTGTTACAGCATATGATCTGTGCAAACAGCTCACCGCTGGATCTGGTAAGGAGGTATAGGCATGATCAATCTTACAATTAACGGAAAAGCAAGGTCATTCGATGTAGACCCTACTATAAGACTTCGCGAACTGCTCCTGATGAACGGCAACTTCGCAGTAAGAGATAGTGATGACGCAGAAGGATTCTGCGGAAGTGATACTGTTATTATGGACGGTACACCAGTATTCTCGAATCTCATTCTTGCAGGCGAGGCTGAAGGCAGTGAGATCAGAACTCCGGACAGTCTGGGCAATTCAGTTAATCTGACAATAGTTCAGCAGGCACTTGTAGATGCCGGAGTTGTTCAGAGTGCATATAATTCACCTGCAGCAGCACTTCTGCTCACATGGCTGTTCGAGAACAATCCTGATCCGTCGAGAGAAGATGTTAAGGACATTCTTTCCGGATTGTTCATAAGAGACGCCGGATATGAACATTATTATCTCGCCGCAGAGCTCATTAAAGAAAAGCTTAACGGCGGAGAATACAAGACAGAGATCGCACCTGAATTCAGACCTGAGCTCAAGGCTGTCGGCAAGGTAATGCCTAAGATAGATGCACCTCAGCTGGTATCGGGTGAGAGAGCTTTCGTAGAGGATTACGTAGATTCAGATACATGCTACATGGTAGTACTGCGTTCACCATACGCAAGCGCATATGTAAACAAAATAGACACCTCCAAGGCAGAAGCTATCCCGGGCGTTGTTAAGGTAATTACCGCATACAACTGCCCTGATGTTACTTACATGTCTGCAGGACAGGGCAATCCTGAGCCTTCACCACACGACAGAAAGCTTCTGAACAAGAAGGTAAGACACGTTGGTGACAGAGTAGCTGCTGTTATAGCAGAGACTCTTGAGGACGCTATCAAGGCAAGAGACCTCATCGAAGTTGAGTACGAGCCAATGGACGCTGTATTCACAGTAGAAGAGGCTATGGCTGAGGGCGCACCTCTTGTTCACAACGGCAAGGTAGAGTACGTTGCGGGAGCACCTGCTGACCTTAATGAGTACAACATGAAGCTCTCAGGAGATGAGAGAGAGGGCAAGGTAGTATATCAGTTCCCACTTCAGGGAGACGTTCTGCATAACGTGGCAGCTGCTAACCATGGCGGTATCGGTGATGTTGACAAGGCATTCGCAGAAGCGGACGCTGTAGTTGAGGCGACTTATCAGACAAGCCAGATCCAGCACACACCACTTGAGACACATATCTGTTTCTCCAAGATCGAGAACGGCAGACTCATCATATATGCGAGCACTCAGGTTCCATATCATGTTCGCCGTATTGCAAGCTGGGTAACCGGACTTTCCGAGAACAAGATCCACGTTATCAAGACGAGAGTAGGAGGCGGATACGGTTCCAAACAGGATATTCTGGTAGAGGACCTTACTGCTTATGCAGCATTCGCAACAGGCAGACCTGTACTGTATCACAACACTCGCGAAGAGGAGTTCATCGCTAATTCAACCAGACATCCTATGCGCGTTCATGTCAAGATGGGCGGCAAGAAGGACGGTTCTATTACCGGTATCTACATGAAGGTAGATGCAAACACAGGTCCTTACGGAAACCACGCACTTACAGTACCTATGAACAGCTGCTCCAAAACACTGCCGCTGTTCAAGTGCGACAACATGAAGTATGACCTTACGATCTACTACACCAACACGCCACCTGCAGGAGCATATCAGGGCTACGGTACACCAAAGGGTACTTACGGTCTGATGATGGCCATGGGTGAACTTGCTGACAAGCTCGGCGTAGATTACAAGGATATGGTTATCAAGAATCATGTCGAAGAAGGCTATATGCTCGAGATCCTCAAGGGACTCGGCGAAGGCCGTGAGGGTAATGTAGTACCTGTAGGTTCATGCGGATTAAGAGAAGCAGTCGAAAAGGGCTGCGAGATGATCGAATGGGGCAAACGCGAAGTTAGCGATGACCCTGACTGGAAGATTGGCAAGGGCTTCGCAATGATAATGCAGGGCTCAGGACTTCCTGGACTTGATCATGCAAATGCAGTTGCAAAGCTTGAGATGGACGGTTCTATCATTATGCTCTCAGGAGCTGCAGATATCGGAACAGGTCTTGATACGATCATTGCCAAAGTAACAAGCGACATACTGCAGGTACCGATGGACAAGATCACTGTAATTTCAGGCGATACTGACTCAGGCGCATTCGATACAGGTTCATATGCATCATCCGGAACATTCTTCAGCGGAAACGCTGCAGTTGTAGCAGCTAACAATCTCAAGGATAAGATCCTCGACGAGGCTGCATTCCAGCTCAATGAAGATGTAGCAGAT
>JAKSSO010000040.1 GCA_024403055.1 Mogibacterium sp.
TACCCGTTTCATGACGCATTGGTGTCTTTCGCAGAAAGACGGGTAATAATTATGAAAATAATAGCAATAATGCCCATTAAGCTCATCAATGAGCGTTGCCCTGGAAAGAACACTAGGATGCTCTGCAATAAACCGCTTCTTCAATACGAGCTGGATAACTTAAAAGCGACTAACTTTTGTGATAGTATTAATGTTTTCTGCAGTTCAGAAGATGTAGTTCCTTTTTTACCGGAAGGAGTGAATTTTATTAAGCGACCGGAATACTTAGATCTCCCCACATCAAACTTTACTCAAATATTTGGGGCATTCATGGAGCAGTGTCCCTCTGACATATATGTATATGCGCACGCAACCGCACCTTTCATTACTGTCGATACGATGCGTCAGTGCATAGAAGCTGTTCAATCGGGAGAATACGATTCGGCGTTTTGTGCAGTAAAGTTGCAGGATTACTTATGGCAAGACGGAGAACCCATTAATTTTGATGCTACCAATCTTCCTCGTACACAGGATCTTAAACCCATCTATCAGGAGACATCAGGTATATACGTGTTTACGAAGGATGTCTTCCAAAAGTATCATAGAAGAATAGGTAAGAACCCTTTTATCAAGGAAGTAAGCTTTAAAGAAGCAGTTGATATAGATAATCCGGAAGACTTTGATCTTGCGGAAGCCCTTGTTAATCTTGAAATATAAGCTGGCAGAAGATGAGGTAGTTAAATGAATAGATTAAAAGTACTTGATGTAACGCTGCGCGATGGAGGTTGTGTGAATGACTTCAATTTCGGTCAAACATACATGGAGAAAATCCTTACCGCACAGGAAGAATCCGGCGTTGATGTTATCGAGATGGGATATATTGATGAAAACAAAGGGTCTTCATTTGGTCGAACTCAGTACATCAATGAAAAGGTTATTCCTGAATGCATTTTGAAGCATAAGAAACCAGGGGTGACCTATGTTGCCATGATGGACTATGGAAAGTTCACAGTGGATAATTTTGGCCCACATACTGGTGATGGGATCGACGGAATCCGTATGGCTTTTCACAAAAAGAACCGATACGACATTATTCCGTTAGGGAGAAAGTTGATCGATAAAGGATATAAGTTTTTTATCCAGCCGATGATAACATTGAGATATTCAGATTCAGAATTACTGGAATTGATCGATATGGTGAATAGAGAACTTCCGGATGCTTCTGGCTTTTATATTGTGGATAGCTTTGGCGAAATGCGCCCTAATGACATGAGTCGTATGCTAAGCCTTGTAGACCATAACCTTATTCCTTCTATGACTCTTGGCTTTCACAGTCATAATAACCTTCAGCTTTCCTACTCTAATGCAATGGCAATGCTTCAGTTTCCGACTACACGCGATTTAATGCTGGATTGCTCTATTATGGGTATGGGAAAAGGTGCTGGAAACCTAAATACAGAGATATTGCTTGAGCATCTTAACCTTTTCTATGGGAAGCAGTACAAGATTGCTCCTTTACTTGAAGTTATTGATAAAGTCATCAATCAGTTACATGATGAGTTCTATTGGGGATATGCGCCTGAGTATTACCTTTCATCCGCATACCACTGCACGCCGAGTTATGCCAGCCATTTCTATAACAAGCATATGCTTCCAATAGATCAGGTTGGAGAACTTCTTGGTCAGATTGCAGAGGAGAAAAAAATTTCCTTCGACCGTGACTATGCCGAAGAAGTGTATAGAGCATATAACGAGAGCAAGGCTGTGGATGACAGTTCCGTTGTCGCTGATCTGAAAACAGAGTTTGCGGGAAAACGTATCCTTTTGGTTGCCCCAGGCAAAAGTGTGGGAAATGCAGTAGATACTATCCGAGCGCTATCTTCTAGAGAAGATGTTGTCACCATAGGACTGAATAGCACCCTTGATCTATCGTTCGATTATATACTTACCACGCGCGCGGATATATACGCACAAGCTCTTGCGGATGGGAAAAGCATTATAGTTCCCTCCAGCGTTTCAAAAGGAGGCCGTGGCAATGTGAAAATCTTGAACTATGCTAATTGGATTGAAGTAGATGAACGAACACATGATTCTTCTTCTGTTATTGCGCTTAAGCTGTTGCAGGCGTGTGGAGTCACTAAAATAATGTTGGCCGGTTTTGATGGATTCTCTGTAAACATCAATGACAATTACTATGATCCTAATATGAGAAGACCTGTTAATGCGGAACAGGTAGAAAGACGGAATGCATACTATAAAGGACTAGTCGGAAGGGTTAGAGATACTGGTATTACAATTGAATTTGTGACAAGCTCTCTTTATGAATAAATGGGAGGGTAAGGAATAGTGTTCAGACGTCTGATTCTGACGTATCATGGGTTAGCAGAGCCGATAAAGGCTTCACTTTGGTTTACAATCAGCAGTGTAATTCAAAGAGGTATCTCTCTTCTAACCACGCCTATTTTCACACGATTGCTAACCACAGAAGAGTATGGTGTATATTCAGTTTATCAATCATGGTACTCTATCATAATTATTTTCACAACGCTAAACTTGTATGCTGGTGTATATAACAATGGAATGACCAAATGGCCGGAGGCACGGAGACAATATACATCTGCATTACAGGGCTTGTCCACTACAATAACCATACTTTGTTTTTTAATTTATCTGTGCTCTATGAAGTTCTGGAATAAACTTCTAGGGCTGTCCACGCTTTTCGTGCTATCAATATTTATCGAAGTATTATTTGTACCGGCATTTAACTTCTGGGCATCAGGCCAACGATTCAATTATGAGTATAAAAAACTTGTCGGCGTATCTGTCGGAATGGGGATCGCTAGCCCAGTATTAGGAGTAATTGCAGTAGTACTCTCTCCACATAAAGCTGAAGCCAGAGTTCTTTCTTACGTTTTTGTACAGGTGTGTGTAGGACTTGCTTTCTACATATATAACATGTATGAGGGCAAGAAATTCTTCATCAAAAAGTATTGGATTTTTGCCTTAAAATTTAACATTCCACTGATTCCTCATTATTTGGCCCAGACAGTTTTGAACCAGGCTGACAGGATAATGATTGCAGAAATGGTTGGAAAAGGCGAGGCAGCAATATATAGCGTGGCTTATACCATTTCCATGATGTTTACGATAGTCACAAGCGCAATTAATAACACCTTTATACCATATACATACAAAGCGATAAGAGATAAGAAATACAAGGATTTGAAGAAGAATGCAAGTTTTCTTGTGCTTTTTGTTGGTGCTGCTTGTATTGTCGCAATGGCGTTTGGACCAGAAATAATAAGAATATTCGCTGCTCCAGAGTACTATGATGCGAGATGGGTTGTGCCACCAGTAGCCGAAGCACTATTGTTTATGTTCATATTTCCCTTGTTCTGCAACATTGAATTCTATTTTGAGCAGACAAAATTTATTATGGTTGCATCAGGCTTGGCAGCTGCTATTAATGTTGGCCTTAATTATGTTGCTATCAAAATGTTTGGGTATGTTGCGGCTGCTTACACAACACTAATCTGCTATATATTGTTGGCTATTGCTCACTACATCGCACATAGAAAAATATGCAGGGAAGAGGGAATCTATTTTGAACTTTATGATATGAAGTTTATCCTTGCGATTTCTGCTGTTTCTCTTTGTATTATGATGGGCATGACATTGGTGTATGATAGCTTTGCAGTACGTTATGCTGTCATTGCGATGATTGTTATTGTTATTGTAGTGAAACGCAATGTTGTAATAAATAAGCTTCGTGAAATTAAGGAAGGAAATAACTGATGGTAGAGCGTATCAGTTTTTTTGTTATGGACGTTGATGGAACGCTAACAGACGGAAAAATCTATATGGGTTCATCAGGAGAAGTCATGAAAGCGTTTAACATCAAAGATGGATATGGTATACATGATAAACTTTTGCCGAATAACATTGTTCCAGTAATCATTACTGGAAGACAATCAGCGATCGTGGAAAATCGATGTAATGAACTTGGCATTTCAGAAGTTCACCAAGGTGTATTGGATAAACTTAGTAAACTGCAAGAAATCGTTCATAGATATAATAAGTCGCTACAAGACGTTGCCTATATCGGGGATGACTTGAATGATTTAACTTGCATGAAAACCATCAAAGCAGAACAAGGTTTGATAGGGTGCCCGGCAGATGCAGATAAGGAACTAATACAATTGTGCGATTTTGTCAGCGCGAAAAATGGTGGAGAAGGAGCAGTTAGAGAATTCATAGATTACATACTCGGACCATCAGCAGTCTGACCATCATTCTCAGCTACTACGGCAACACGGCATTTATTTATGGAACGTTTTGATACTAGGCATTAAATGAAAAATTCTTTTAATCCCCCATCTGAGATGGGGGAACAGGCGAAGCGGAAGTGTTGCCTAAAGTACTAAAAAAAGAAAACCTCCTATGATATACTGAAGTGGGTTCGCAACCACAACAAATCAGAGGAGGTGTCCATATGGACAATCAAAGTATACAACATACAAGGTGGAATTGTACATACCATATTGTTTTTATTCCGAAATGGCGAAGAAAAATAATGTATGGTGAGAACAAGAAGGACCTTGTGGAAATTATCAAGAAATTATGTGAGATGAAGTCTGTGCAACTGATTGACGGAAGGGTATGTGTGGACCATATACATATGTATATAGGAATCCCGCCAAAGTTGAGCGTATCAGAATTTATGTCATATCTAAAAGGGAAAAGTTCCCTTATGTTTTTTGACAGGCATCCTGAGCTCAAAACCAAGTATAGTGACCGACATTTTTGGGCACGTGGATACTATGTATCAACAGTGGGAAATGTCAATGAAGATACAATAAGGCAATATATTCAGGAACAGGAAGAAAATGACAAGTTAGAGGGATAATCGCAATGGCCTATAGGGGAGGCTGACAGAAATAATTATTGCGAACCCTCCGCCTTGGCGGAACCAGCACTATATCCTGGAGGGATAAAAATTAACCTCCCATTTGAAATGGGGGTTGATAACTTAGAGAAGAGGAGCGCAATGCTAAAGGATATAACAACGATTGAACTTCAAGGTGCGAATTTTCGTATAGCTCAGCGGCTTCCCTTACTGTCGCATAATGGTACCCCGGCTAAAATATCGCTTATTTATGGGCAAAACGGCTCTGGAAAGAGTACTATAGCAAAAGCGTTTAAGAATCTCTCTGTGGAACGCTCTCTTCCACAGAAGAACAACTACAGAAAGGAAAACCACAATGACCACCTACTTAGTAACCGGCTGCGCAGGTTTCATTGGCACAACGTTTGTCCACTATATGCTTAACCGCTATACGGACATTCGCATCATCAACCTGGATGCACTCACTTATGCCGGGAACTTGGAGAATCTCAGGGATCTTCAGGATGATCCTCGTCATATCTTCGTCCATGGAAACATCTGTGACGCTGCGTTAGTCAAGTCCTTGATAGAACAGTATGAACCTGATTACATCATAAACTTTGCTGCGGAGTCTCATGTGGACAGGTCTATTGCCAATCCGGAGATCTTTGTCACGACGAATGTCATGGGCACGGTGAATCTTCTCCAGCGGTCGAAGGAAGCCTGGTACGATGCCGGACAGAAGACATGGAAAACAGGGAAGAAGTATGTACAGGTAAGCACAGACGAGGTTTACGGTGCGCTGGGTGAAGATGGTTTTTTCACTGAGAAGACACCAATCAACCCTCATTCTCCGTATAGTAGCAGTAAAGCCTCCGCCGATCACTTTGTGAAAGCATTTCATGATACATACGGAATGCCTGTGAACATCACGCGCTGTAGCAACAACTATGGCCAGTATCAGTTCCCGGAAAAGCTGATCCCATTGATGATCAACAACGCCAAGAATCATAAAGCTTTACCGGTCTACGGTGACGGTATGCAGATTCGGGATTGGCTCTTCGTAGAAGATCATTGCAAGGCCATTGATATGGTAGCCACAGCCGGTAAGGTTGGAGAGGTCTACAACATTGGCGGGCACAATGAACGGCCGAACATCTTTATCGTGAAGACAATCATCGCTCAGCTTTCAGAACGATTACACGACCCGGAAATCAATGAAACTCTTATCAAACATGTGGAAGACCGCCTCGGTCACGATCGACGCTATGGCATCGACCCAAGTAAGATTAAAGCGGATCTGGGCTGGTATCCGGAAACTACATTTGAGGTTGGTATCGTAAAGACCATCGACTGGTATCTCGCGAATACAGAGTGGATGGAGCGGGTTACCTCAGGTGCCTATCAGACTTACTACGATGAGATGTATAAAAACAGGTAATGCAGCCGCTGTGTTTGTGTGAGCACAGAGAATAAGGAGCCGATCCAAGGCAAGCTTAACGATTGAAGATTTTTGTAACTGGAGTAACAGGACAGCTTGGTCATGATGTAGTTCATGAGCTGGTCAAAAGAGGACATACGGCTATCGGTAGCGGTGGTCGATCAGGTGATGATATGAAAGTTTTTGTTACAGGCGTCGGCGGGCAGCTGGGACATGATTGTGTGAATGAGTTGATGATACGTGGTCATGAAGCTGTCGGTTCGGACATTCAGCCATCTTATGCTGGAGTCAATGATGGGACAGCAGTTGTTACTGTTCCTTATGTTCAGCTCGATATCACGGACAAAGAAGCTGTAAAAGAGACGATAGAAGATCTGAAGCCGGATGTTATCATCCACTGTGCAGCATGGACTGCGGTGGATGCTGCGGAAGATGAGGAGAACAGAGCCAAGGTTGATGCGATTAATCATCTCGGTACACGGTATATTGCTGAAGCGACGAAAGCTGTGGATGCGAAGATGGTGTACATCTCCACAGATTATGTTTTCGATGGGCAGGGAGAGCGTCCCTGGCAGCCAGATGATAAGAACTATGCACCGCTTAATGTGTACGGACTGAGTAAGCTTGACGGTGAACTTGCAGTAAGTTCAACATTGGACAAATACTTCATTGTCCGTATCGCATGGGTCTTCGGCTTGAACGGTAAGAATTTCATAAAAACGATGATCAACGTTGGAAAGACTCACGATACTGTTCGTGTGGTCAACGATCAGATCGGAACACCGACCTATACATATGATCTTGCCAGACTCCTTGTAGATATGGTGGAGACAGATAAGTATGGTTACTATCATGCAACGAATAGCGAATCAACACCGGGTGAGTATATCAGTTGGGCCGACTTGGCAGAGGAAGCATATCGTGCTGCTGGTATGGATGTGAAGGTTCTGCGAGTAACCACAGCGGAGTACGGCCTGAGTAAAGTGGCGAGACCATTCAACTCTCGCCTTGATAAGTCAAAGCTGGTGGAGAATAATTTCCGTCCACTGCCAGATTGGAAAGATGCTGTAAGCAGATATTTGAAGGAGGCGAAGCTGTGATATGGGACAGATAAAGGTTACCTATGACCTTGACGGAATTGCAGGACTTTGCACAATTGAATCTACAGTCCATGGAGACAGTCGCGGCTATTTCATGGAGACATTTAGCCAGAAGGACATGTATGAGGCTGGACTTTATATCAGCTTCGTTCAGGATAATCAGTCAATGAGCACGAAAGGTGTTCTGTGTGGTCTTCATTTTCAGAAGCGGTTTCCACAGACAAAACTGGTGCGCGTGATCAAAGGTACAGTATATGATGTAGCAGTTGATCTGCGGATAGGTTCGCCGACATATGGAAAATACCATGGTGAGATTCTTACAGCAGACAACAAAAAGCAGTACCTAATCCCACGTGGATTTGCTCACGGGTTCCTGGTGTTGAGTGATGAAGCCGAGTTCTGCTATAAATGTGATGACTTCTATCATGCCAATGATGAAGGCGGACTTGCTTGGAATGATCCGGAGATCGGCATCGAATGGCCAGAAGTGACAGGATTGTATCCTGGTTCGGCTGATGCAAGCGCATATAAGCTTGCGGACGGAACACCTCTGATTCTAAGCGATAAAGATCAGAAATGGCTGGGATTGAAGGATACGTTTAAGTTCTGATGAATCTCCATGCTGGGGCGTATTGCTCCCGGTTTCGAAGGTAGGGAGATGGCATGGGTTTAGGGCGTTGGATGTCCACAGAGAGATTGCTCTGTGAATGTCGTAGCCGGTGTATACCGGGGAAAGGTTTTACAAAATGAAAGGCATTGTTCTTGCCGGTGGCAGCGGTACCCGGCTCTATTCGCTCACTAAGGTAACTTCGAAGCAGCTTCTTCCAATCTATGATAAGCCGATGATCTATTATCCTCTGTCAACACTTATGCTGGCGGGAATCAAGGAAATCTTGATTATCAGCACACCGGATGATACGCCAAGATTTGAATCATTACTAGGGGATGGTAGTCAGTTCGGAATATCTCTGTCTTACAAGGTTCAGCCAAGTCCGGATGGCTTGGCTCAGGCATTTATCCTCGGAGAGAAGTTTCTCGGGGGCGAAGCCGGAGCTATGGTGCTCGGCGATAACATCTTCTATGGAAACGGCTTCCGGACGCTGCTGAAGAGAGCAGTTGTTGATGCCGAGGAGAATGGACGAGCCACTGTGTTTGGTTACTATGTTCCTGATTCGGAGCGGTTCGGTGTGGTTGAGTTTGACGAAGACGGTAAGGCATTAAGCATCGAGGAAAAGCCGAAGAATCCGAAGAGCAATTATGCTGTAACAGGGCTTTACTTCTATCCGGCCGGAGTAGCAGAGCGCGCCAATCAGGTGAAGCCTTCAGCTCGTGGCGAATTAGAGATTACCACACTGAACGAGATGTACCTGAAAGACGGACTGCTCGATGTCCAACTTCTTGGCCGTGGATTTGCCTGGCTAGATACAGGTACGATGAGCAGCTTGCTGCAGGCGGCAAACTTCGTGGAGACAGTCCAATCCCGGCAGGGAATCGTGATCAGTGCGCCGGAAGAAATTGCGTATATCAATGGGTTTATTGATAAGGAGAAATTGAAAGAGAGTGCAGCATTGTACGGGAAAAGCCCTTATGGAGCGCACCTGAAGGCTGTTGCGGAAGGGAAAGTGAGATATTGATGGGAGGTGTTCAGTCGCAGTGAGACTCTTGATTTCGATAATCATTGTGGTTGGACTCATAATTTTCCTGCGCTTGTCTTATGCCCGAAAATCGGTTAGAACAGGTCTGCTGGCAGTGTATGTTATTGCTGTTCTTGCGATTACTTTGGGAACGCGGAAAGTAAATGATGTTACGCATGTTATTTTCGATCCGTTCGTTGTATATGAGCGGACAATCAAATCTGTCCTGCAAGGTTGGAGGACTGGCGGCTGGGCTGAAGCATGGAAGCACCTCGGATGGTATAAGGGGCAGTTGTCGAGTATTGGTCTGAATGTGCTGCTGTTCGTCCCACTCGGCCACCTCGTGCCAAGCATTATGATGCGATTTGATCGTTGGTGGAAAGTACTGCTGCTCGGGTTTATGTCATCACTGCTTATCGAAACGGTGCAGCTTATAACAAAACTCGGCTGGTTTGATGCTTCAGACCTTTTGCATAACACGCTGGGTGCGCTGATGGGATATTGGATTTACTGCAAATGGAGTGGCGCGAGGAAGCGTCCCAGGCGGACATGAACAAGTTTTGAGTCATTCGTTTTCATCAAAACAGCAGTAAATCGAAATTACTGCGATTATGACGAAAGGAGTGAGCCGCCATGAGTGAGATGAGACAGATCCCCCATTCTCTGAAGGAAATGGATTCCTTTTCCAGACAGGAGTATACGGACGCTATGGCTTCCAACTATAGCATGACAGGGCCACAAATCGCCTATGACCTCAACAAGCGTCTTGATCAGGGATCGATAGTGCGGGTCGGATGGGGCAGATACTCTCTTCCTAAGAAGAGAATTTACAGATATCAGTATTCTGAGTCGGCTATCGATGTGGTTAATACGATCTCAGATGACTTTGATGGGCTGGACTTCCAGGTTTTCGAGCTGAGACAGCTTAACAGATTCATGAACCATCAAATGGCGCATAACACAATCTTTGTGGCGATAGAGAACGACCTTGTAGATTATGTGTTTGAGTCGCTTTGGAAAACATACCCCGGAAGGGTGATGCTGAAACCCAAGGCAGACCAGTATTACAGGTATCGTCAGGATGATGAGATCGTTGTCGGACGGCTTCCGTCTGAGACCCCAAAAGGCATCGATGAACCGTGGATGAGCCGCTTGGAGAAAATCCTGGTTGATGTGTTCACGGATAAACTTGTCAGCCGGATCGTGCCAGATGGTGAAAAAGAAGCGATTATTGATGGAGCATTCAGCGACTATATGCTTGACGAGAACACCATGATACGCTATGCAAAACGCAAAGGCGCTGAGAAAAAAATGCAGAAGGTTCTGACGGAATACGGGAAGGCGGTGGCACCATGATTTCGAGGGAGAATTATTTTGAACCCCATATCAGGGAACTTTAAAATTCGAGCAAGGGAGACCCCGGCCTGATCGAAAGGATGCTGTATGCGTTTGGACTTTTGGAAGCGCTGCGCCGGGTTGTGATGGAGTTTACCTTCAAGGGAGGAACCAGCCTCCTGCTGTTGCTTTCGAGGCCCAAACGGTTATCCACAGATATTGATATCGTTGTCGATCCTGATACGGATGTGGACGGTTTCGTTGAAAAAGCGGGAACCATTTTTCCGTTTACGGCAAAGGAAGAACAGTTCAGGGAAGGGAAGAACAATATCGTCAAGCGACACTTCAAATTCACTTATGATTCGCCAGTGCAGAAAGGCCCACTGTACATCCTTCTGGATGTGCTGTTCGAGAAAAACCACTACGAGAGGATTGTGGAGCGCAGCATTGAAAATGAACTTCTATTGACCGAGGGTGACATTCTTACAGTAAGGCTTCCCTCTGTTGACTGCCTCCTCGGTGATAAACTGACTGCGTTTGCGCCATACACGACGGGGATTCCACTCCGGGCGAAGAAGGATCTGGAGGTCATCAAACAGTTTTATGACGTGAGCACACTGATTGATGAATTTGAGCGGTTTGATGACGTACGGAAGACCTATTTTGCGGTATCCCAAACAGAGATAGGCTACAGGGGAAATGGAGCCACACCCGAGAAGGCACTCGAAGACACAATTCAGGCGGCAGTCTGTATCGGATCAAGGGGAAAGCGGGCTGAGGAGGACTTCCCCTCATATCTCCAGGGAACACGGGATATTGTGAACCATATATTTGACGGAAGGTTCAGCATGGAAGTGGCGTCTTCCATGGCTCCGAAGGTAATCTACATGGCGGCATGCCTGCTTACCGGTGTGCCATTCGACCGCAACGCTGATCTGGAAGGTTTAAGGTCTGAATCCCTTACACAGGATGATCTGAAAACCATGAAGGCATTCCGCAAGCTTAGGACCGGAGATTACGGTTATCTTGTGTTGGCTGACAGACTGTTGCAGGAATACAGAAAAGGCAGATGAGCATATCCAGAGTCATTCTGACCATCAAAAGCAATCAAGTAATATGAACCCTGCTGGTGAAAACTGGCAGGGTATTTTTATGCCTGCTTGCAATTTATCTGCATAAAAAGAGCTTAATTTATATGCAGATAACCGAATGCTATATGCAGAAAAACAGGAGAAAATCATGGAAATCAAATGTGATCACTGCGGAGTGGTGGCTGAAACCATTATGCCGGAGACTGTGAAGGACGGTGAAGTAGAACACACCTTCTTCCGCTGCTCGGACTGCGGCGCGGTCTACCCCATCTCCGCAACAGATAACAGACGGAACAGGAAAAAATGTGACATCGGCTTATGCGACTATTCGTTATGGTAAAAGGTCATTCAACATCACTGTAGAGAACCTTGCTATTGAAGCAGACACGGTGATTAACACGGATGGTTTTGCGAGCCCGGTTATTTTGGGTACAGACTTGGCAGACGAATCTATGTATTATGTTTTTGAGGGAAAACAGCCGCAGTCTGCACTTGTTTGCATACTATAATATGCAGCATTCGTAAACAGTAAATGTGATAAAATACGTTGCAAACTGGAGCCTCGGATTCCAATTTGGATAAAATACGTATATAATTATTATTTTACTAAAAAATGCTGATAATCACCAAAAAACACTAAAATAATATTGAAATATTGATTTATTAGGTATAATATAGTTATTGTATGAATTGTACCCCTTGTCAAGGACACAAGAGATTTTAGTTGCCCCATTTTTTAG
>JAKSSO010000041.1 GCA_024403055.1 Mogibacterium sp.
TTAGAGCAGTTTACTAAGGCCCCATCCGGAAGTAGGATGGGGCTTTTTTCATGCCTTTTTAATATAGCCATGTCGGTGGCTCATTCAGCCATTCTGCGACCATGCTTCCTTTAATTCTATCCAATCTGTTCATGAAATCTTTTCACCTCCGCCGCAAGGGCACTGTTGTTGTACGTATATCCCTTATATAGTACAACGTCTACCAGCACGTCCGAGATCTTCTTTTTGATCTCTTTCGGAATGCCGTAATATGCTTCTGCAATGCTTCCTGTCATCGCCGCTATGGTATCTGAATCACCGCCGATCGAGATGGCCAGTCTGATCGCATTTTCAAAATCAGTGCTCTCCAGGAAAGCTTCTATAGCCTGAGGGCATGATCCCTGGCAGCTCACATCAAAGCCGTAAAACGGTCTGATCTCGTCGATCGTGAAATCGAGCCTGTAGAAATGCGTATTCACGTATTCCCTGATTTCTTCCTTGCTTGCGCCTTTGCGGGCCAGCCAGATACATGTCGCGATTGCTTTGGCACCCTTGACACCTTCCGGATGATTGTGGGTAACATCAGCAGTCAGTTCCGCAACGTGCATTGTTTCTTCCATTGTATCATACAGCCAGCCCGCTGCAGAGACTCTCATTGCAGATCCATTGCCCCAGCTGTTATACGGATTCACTTCAGCAAATTCCAGCCACTGTCTGAATCTGCCACCATATCCTGAGTCAGGAAAAAGCGATCCGTAATAGTGCATTGATCTGATGACAAGTTCTCTGATCTGGTCATCGGACTTGCCGGCCGAATCCATGAGCGCTTTACCTACAGCTACCGTCATTATCGAATCATCTGTCGGATGACAGTCCTTGTGGAACAGCTCTATTCTGTTGATATCCTTCTCATTGCGACGTCTTCCTTCGTATACCGATCCGCATACATCTCCGATTATTGCTCCTAACATCCGGCACCTCCTGTTCTCCCCGCCTCGCGGGGCTGCACAGCTCAAAGAAAAATAGAGCTGTAGTTTTCACTTACAACTCTATTATACGGTTATCACATATTGATTTGGTCAACCGGCGGTTTACATTTTATGCGCCTATCAGTTTCTCGTATCCGTGCTTGACCAGCTGCAGATTGAGCTCCCAGATATTATAATGCCCGGTCTGGATAAAGTACTTGACGATAATGTCATATGTACTGCTGTTCGAGAGTGTCATTCCTGCACTGGCGAGAAGTTTCTGCGTCTCGTCATATGTCAGTTCCAGCGCCATCGCCAGCCCCACCGCGGTCTGCAGCGACGGGTTCCTGCTCTTGTGATTGATAAGCTTGTTGAAAGTCGCCTTGGATATGCCGGCTTTGTTGTACAACTGCGAATCTTTCTCAATGCCCTTCTCATCCATGTAACGATATAGCATTTCCACAAAACTGCTGTCCTGATTTTCTAGCATTTCATCAAGACTGAGGTTTTCTTTCGACATGTAGAGATTTTCATCAGGCATCACACCCGAAACCGATCTCCTTCTCTGTCTTTTATGCGTTGTTACTGTTTCCGATGCACATGCATCCCCCAATACTGAAAATGCTTTTTCTGTTACCTCTGCCGGCTCGAGATTTTGACTGATATACTCATCCAGTCCTGCAAACATTTCCTCAGCAACTGCAACTGCTGATTCTCCAAATAGACACAGATACACGTCCATGTCCGAGTAAAGCTCGAGATGTTCGCTTATAGGCTGTACCGCATTCGCCAGTGCCTCGGTGATCGGGCAATTCATGCTCCCCGCATTGATCAGCGGAAAGGCGATCGACCTGCACCCCAGTTCCTCGGCTACCTCAAGGGAGCGTCTGTAGCAGCTGCGCTGAATGGCAGCCTCTCCTTCAATGCCTCCCTGCCACCTCATTCCTACTGTATGAATGATATATCTGCAGTTGAGATTGTATGCGTTTGTCCATATCGCATCGCCGGGCACGCACAGATCTCTTTTCTCAAAGCATTCGTCTTCGAGTTCCTCGCCTCCCAGTTCGTGAATGATCCTGTCGACGCCTGAAAAGCCGATCAGGCTGTGGTTGGTCGAATTGACAATGGCATCTACATGCATTGTCGTAATGTCCTGTTCAATTATCCTAAGTGGCATAACGGGCCTCCCCTTAGTCCTGTTTCAGCTCCTCGAATTTAGCTGCCATAGTCGGATTATTCCTGGTCAGCTTGCGAACAGTAAGTTCGTCAGCCTTCTTATCCGCCAGTCTGAAGTGATTCTCAGATGACAGCAATGCCTCCTTGACCTTCTCGAGTGCCTTTATTGATTTGTCTATCTCTTCGATAGCCTTTGAGAATTTCTCGCCCGCCAGTCTGTAATCGTTACCTACGCGCATTTTGAAATTCTCAAGCTCGTTCTCAAAATTTGTAATATCTATGTTCTGGGCTCTGATGACCGCCAGCTCGCGTCTGACAGACAGTGATTTCAGTGCCGCATTTCTGAGCAGAGTGATCATCGGAATGAAAAACTGCGGTCTGATAACGTACATCTTGTCGAACCTGTGTGAGACATCCACGATACCCTGATTGTACAGTTCGTTGTCTGCCTCCAGCATCGACACCAGCACAGCATATTCGCAGCCCTTGTCCTTCCGATCCTTGTCCAGCTTGGCAAAAAAGTCCTCATTTCTGTGCTTGGTGGCCGTAGTGTCCATCTCATTTTTCATCTCGAACATTATCGAAATAAATTCGACGCCATCCTCATCACTTTCGCGGTAGATGTAATCCCCCTTGGTGCCGCCGGACGCATCGTTATCTTTCTCGAAATATGCATTCGGGAAAGCGGTCGCGCGTATTTTATTGAACTCGATCTCGCAATGCTGTTCGAGAGTTTCACCGACCATTTTGGTCGACTGTCTGGCTTTGAGGTCCTTGTAGAACTCAATCGTCTCGTCCTTCTGACTCAGCTGCAACTCGTATTTCTCTTTAAGATTCTGCTCAGCCTGAATATGCTGAGTCTCATTACTTGCGATTTTCGTATTAAGCTCACTGACTTTCCTGTCCATCTCAGCGTTAAGTTCAGACTCCCTCTTATCCAGCTGAGCTCTGAGCTCAATAATATTCTTTTCTTTTTCCAAGACCGCTTCTTTAACGGCCATCTCTATGTCCTTCTTGCGACCTTCTTCATACAGTCTGGTGCGCTCACCGAGTTCACGTGCGAATTCTTCGTCGCGAACCTGCATCAGGATCGCTGAATATCCTGCTTCGTCGATCTCGAATACTTCGCCGCAGCGAGGGCATCTTATTGTATTTGCCATACAGCCTCCTATCTCTGATGGTCTATCAGCTTCTGAAACTCATTCCTTACCTTTTCAGGG
Source organism: Mogibacterium sp. (assembly GCA_024403055.1). GTDB lineage: Bacteria > Bacillota > Clostridia > Peptostreptococcales > Anaerovoracaceae > Crickella. Next base: position 3,344 of record JAKSSO010000041.1, read on the forward strand.
CCGATGATCCTGATATCTCCGCCAAACTGGAATACCCAGGCAAAGAATGTCGGACTTGCATCTACAGTCACAGTCGCAATGAATCTGTCGTCAGCTGTCTGATGTGATCTGAATTCCATGCCAAAACGGTCTATCAGGTAATTCATGGTGTAATCTTTGCAATCCAGTTCGACCTCTGCCGTAGCAGCGGTAAACATGTCGAACACTCTTCCGGAGTACTTCTCCAGATTGAATGCTGCAGGTCTCGGCTCTGCTGTCTCGTCGCAGGTCAGAGTATCCCGCATGCGATCCACACGATATGTGCGTACCTCATCAACATCGACTGGCTTGCCAAGCATGTAGTAATAATCATTGTTCCACATGAGTGCATACGGGCTCACTTCATGGATGCGGCCATCATAACGCTTGACCTCTTTGCGTTCCACGTCATAATCGACCATGTGAAAGCGAACTCGTATGTTCTGCTTGATCGCTTCATTTATCTGATCGATGCTGTAGATCGCTGCGCTGCTGTCTCTCTTGAAGCTGTCATTGGTAACGATGGTGCGATCCAGTTTCTGGGCATCATTCCGACTTGTAAGCGTCTTAAGTTTGCGAATGATGTCCTTACTTGTCCTGTCGGAAATAAACCTCGAAGACTGTACGGCATCGACCAGCAGTTTGAGTTCTGCCAACTCGAAAAGTCTTCCCACCAGCTTGTATCTGTTAGGCGAACCCTTCTCTTTCTCGATGTCCCATCCGAGCTCATCACGCAGGAAACAGATGTTAGGTTCGATGGTCTTCCGATCAATTCTTCCACAACCCATTTTTTCCAGCTCATCGATCAATCCATATGTATCGATCGTGTGGTCTGCATCCGTTTTCTCGTACAGGATCTTCATCACTCCTGTTAGTTTACTCCTGTTGTCGTTCATAGTGTGTCCCCTTCAATATTAGAGAGTTCCGGTAAATAACACTATTATATTTGTTTGTATTCACACCGTTGCCCAATTTTTGTCCCATATTTGTTGCGTTTATTTTTCGAGCATGAAATCATAAAACCGCTGGATCTCCTGTTCCGCATTTCTGATCTTCTCAAGCCTGTCTAGTACAGTTCTGATTTCTTCAATATTCCTTTCAGCGATCCTCGCATGTTCCTGAAGATCACCCAGCGAGGTAATCTGCTTTCTATTATCTTCAGCTGTGTCTTTCTTTTCCTTTATAGCGATGACACCTTGTTCGTTTTTCAGTTCATATTTATTCCTGAAGTCTTCAGAAAGAGGCCCCGATATACTTATAAACAAAACATCTCCGTTGAGCGCCTGCGATAAAACGCCTTTGGTCCTGATCCATACATCTTCCCCCTCATCGGTCGTCTGAAGATGGAACATGCCCACCTCTTTTTTTCCATCGGCAAAGCGACGTAAAAGGTTCTGTCGGTTGAAAAGGTATCTGAATTTCTCGCGTTGCGTAGTATCCGGGATCGTTGAAGCCCCCACCTCTATAAGTTCGTCAAAAGTTCCACGCGAAGCAGCCTTTTTTGTCAGGAACGTGTCATATGTGATCATGTGATACGTGTTCTGAGTAAGATTGCAGTTGATGCTGAGCGGGTATTCTTTCTCGACTGCAGCAAGAAGCATGGCTCTGTCACTCTTGATCTCCTGGAGTATTCTTTCAGTCTTCGGATTGATCGGTTTATATGAAATCGCACTCAATATCGTATCGTTATCCGCCTCATGCAGACCGAAACGGGCGTAGTACTGTATCATGGTCGATGCCATGGTGAAGAGCAGTCTGTAAATGTCTATCGATCTGCCTTCCGGAAGCTCATGTCTTTTCTGCGACTCAATAATGGCTTTTTCAAGCGCACTTCCTTCAAACTCTTTCGTCATCTTATCGGCAAAGATCTTAGGAGCATCTGTTTCATTAAAAGCATTATTAAACGCTATAACGAAAAATCTGAAATACTCCGTATCTTCTCTCATCATCTTCCTGAGATAGTCCAGATAATACGAAAACACATCGTATGGTTCCGTACTTTTACATTTCGACATGACATCACCCAGAGTATGTCTGAAGAGGATCGCATTGAACAGCTCCTCCTTTGACCCGAAATACTTCATGACTACGCCAACAGATGCACCTGCTCCATCTGCTATATTTTTTATCGTGGCTCCTCTGTAGCCGTTTTCAGCGAATTCATGTAGTGCGCTGCTGAATATTCTGGCTCGCAGGCCAGCCTTCTGTATTTCTTTATTATTTTCCATTTGTACGCCTCCGTCGTGCTGTGAACGTACATTCACGAACTTCTATTCACATTATACGAGTTTTATAACTGCAATTCAAGTGAATGCCATTTTTGTTGAATAAAAGGAAGCATGAAAAAAGGACCCGATCCGTTCGGGTCCCCTGATTCGTCTCTATTATCCGCTGTATGCGAGTATCAGCGGCAAGATGCATATCAGCCATCCTAACGCCAGCAGGATAAAATGCTTTTTCTCGGCATGGATAGCAATATATTCCCTTATCAGCGCACTAGGCCAGAAATAGAACGCCACATGGCTTCCAACTCCTGTACATTTAAGTCCGATTTTCCGACAATAACGCAACGCTCTGTACACATGGTAATTGCTGGTTACAAGTACCGTTTTCTTTCTTCCCTCTCTGCTCTCAATTATTGCTTTGGAATTCTCAAGATTCTCGAACGTTGTGGTAGATTTATCCTCTTTTATTATCATGTCGGCAGGAATGCCCTTCTCCATAAGGTAAGCTGCCATCGCTTCAGCTTCAGAAAGAACTTCATCAGAACCTTTTCCTCCCGAAGGAATAAGTATAGGCGGAGTCGGATCCTTTCGATAGATCTCGATTGCTTTATCGAGCCTGTCTGCCAGCAGCTTGGATACCTTGTTACCATTGATCAGGCCGGCTCCATGAATGATTACATAGTCAAAGTCCCTCTTTCTCGGTATTATCTGCAGAAAAACGCAATACAGCATGAATGCCAGAAATGCTATCGAAATGTAAATCACAGAGGTACTTACAAACATGCCATACTTGCTTATGACATGCAGCAGATTGCTTGCCTCCCATCTGTATGCAGCTATTTCAGGCATTACGACCGCGCAGTATGTTGCCAGCTCACCAAGGCCTATAACAATGCCGAATCCGAGCGAGAGAAGATTGGCTAGACTGCGACCCTCCCGCTTTATCATGAGCACACCGTTGATCACCAGGAAAACAGGCACTGCAAGCAGGATAATGATCATAGCACCAAGTATGTAAATTACGTACGAGCTCTCATGCTTTCCAACCTCGAATATCGTCGCACATGCGGCAAAAAAGCAGGCAATGAAAAGCAACGCACAATTGCGATATCTGCTTCTGTCGATCAGAAATGAGATCGCAAACAGCCCCCAACATATTACATTCAACGTTATAAAAATGTTATCAAACATGTGCAGTTATTCCTTTTCCACTATCTTGCATAGCTTCCGTCATCCAGGAAGATCAGTTCTTCGTCATTGGAAAATGCATATCCATATGATTTGCTCGCTGCCACCACAACGTCAGCTATTGCCCAGAATCCAAAGCCGCCGAACGTCATCAGTTTCAGGATACCAAGTCCTATCTGTCCGCGCACAAATCTGTCAACACCATAAATCCCAAACAGGAAAGAATACACCCATGTGAAGACATGCTTGTTTATGACCCTGCAGCCATAATCTCTCGGATCTTCCTCACGTATCTCTATCTTCTCTTCGATAACGACATCAGGCTTCGGTGACTCAGTCTCCACCTTCCATTCCAGATCGTCGATATCAACATCAATAGCAACCTCGTCTTCAGGTGCGATCATCTTTTTTCCTTCTTCCTGTTCAAGTATCTTTTTCTCTTCTTCTGGCGTCAGAACGCTCTTTTCCTCTTTTACCTGCTGTACTGCTGAATCCATTTGTCCTCCCTGCTCATGCCGTTATTGTCATGCCATGAATATTCTTTCTCCGGATCGTATCCTCCGAGATCATCTTTTCCAATGAATTATAACACAAAATATGCATGAGTAGGAGACCGCTAACACTTGTGTATCAGCGCTTGATTCATTTAAAGGCAGAGGTCGATCACTATTCTATTTCGAGTATGTCTCTTTTGATCTACAAGCCTATTAGTCCTATTGTCCGCCATTTAAGGGATTAAAATGATAAATCTGACTGTTTAGGCACAATATTATCTCGCAAAAAGCAGATAAACGGTTGTCTCACAGGAGTACAACCGCGCATCTGCTCATTTTAATCATTATTATCTAAAGGAGGTTAATTCCGAATTATCTCACTAACTCCATATGTCTGCATATGCTGACTTAAGCCTATTGACCTGTGCATCGCACACTCTGCTGACAGCAGAGCTTATCGCTTCGTATGTTTTCGGTCTCTTTGATTTCAGTTCGGAATTGTACAGAATATAATCTCTGTATGATTCTGCAAAGTACTCAGACGAATCACGTAGAACATACGTGGCATTTCTTCCGTCATACTTGCTCTTTTCCTCGTTATAGATAGCCTTGAATGCCGAGGAAACATCGGTATTACCAGCTACGAATGCAACGAAATGCCCCAGTTCGTGATATACATTATCATCATTTTTCCTGAGAGTGATGCTTCTCGCCCTTGCATCAAAGCAACCGGAATAAGAATAAGCGCTATCAATGGTGACCTTGAAGCCCATGCTCTCATAAGCCGATAATACATTGGATGAAGCCTTAGGTGCGATCGAACTAATGGAAGCTGTATTGCTTTCAGGTGCCGAAGTCGTCGCTTTGCTTGATGTTTCTGATATCGGATTATTGTCCGTTGCAGATGGGGAACCACCTTCTGGTGTCGATGCAGTTGTCAGATTATAAGTTGTAGTCACGACTGTCGTTGTAGTAGTTGTTGTCCTCAGTTTGATTTTCTTACGCTTAGTGTATTTGTCCTTTTTCTCGCTCTTAATCGTCGTCTTTTTGACGATTTTGGAGGTATCTGTTTTTTTGGTCGACGTTGTCGTACTTATCTTCTTCGGTAAAACCTTGGTATATGTTTTTTTAGCCCTCTTTTTCAGTTTAATGTTCTTCTTACTGATCTTTTTTGATGTAGTAGTCTTCTGCTGCGACAGAGGGATCTGTCCGTCATCTATCTCTATCTCATCAAATGTATCCACAAAATACGGAAGGTCGATGTCCCACTGATCCGAATCTCCATACACTCCCGCAACACCTATAAGCACCACAAGAACAGTAGCAAGAGCTATTATGCTTTTCCCGTGTCTGCCGGTATTCCGCAATGCACGTTTGTCAGGCTCTTTCATGTCTCTGCGCCTCCTTTCCGCACTCTCCCTACAATAAAGAGTACGGGCTAAGACCCACAGGCTCATTTTTTGCGGAATAACGGAAATATTTTATTCAGTCATTATCCAAAGGCCGGCGTTCTCCTGCCGTCTGACAGAGTTGCGTTACGCATCTAATGTATTACTCAGTAATTTGTGCAGCCAGTTCTTCAAGTGATCTCATTGCATCAGCATCTGCGGCAAGTGCATCCGCTGCTGAAGCGGAGTACTTGTTATAAAATGCGATATCCCAGTCGAGATACTGCGCAATGCACTCGAACTGTTTTCCTATCAGATCGTATTGCACATTATCAGTCGAAGCGCCTCCAACTATGATCAGGCCGATTGTCTTACCCTTGAGCGATGCTCCCTTGCAGTAGCATTTGTCAATTACAGTCTTTATCTGTGCGGTAACTCCCCACCAGTATACAGGTGATGCGAAAACGATCATGTCTGCTGCAACGAGTTTGTCGATCAGCACATTGCTGTCATCCTGTGCCACACAGCCTTTATAACACTCGCATGCGCCGCAGCCTTTGCATGGGCTGATGTTAGCTTTGTCCGCATCGATGATCTCTACTTCATGGCCCTTGAGGCCGTTAACGAATGCGCTGATAGCTGCTACTGTGTTTCCCTTGCGAGGGCTTCCGTTTATTATTTCGATTTTCATGATTTATCTCCTGTTTTCTTTCCATTGATATTTCTCAAGATCGACCCTGAATTCGCTGCTGACTTCTACTCCGTCTTTTTCGAGTCTGCGTTTCTGTTCGGCTGCACCGCCAAATCCGAAATTAGTCGCCAGCCGCCCCTGATGATTCACCACTTTAAAACACGGGTACCTGTCCGGATCCGGATTTACATGAAGATAATTGCCCACCAGCCGCGCATATCCCGGATTACCGAGGTATTCAGCTATCTGTTTGTAGGTCACCACCTTCCCGTCCGGGATCATCAGCAGATATTCAAGAATTCCTTCCATCAGATCGTATCTCATGTAGAAATTATAGCACAATAAAATACACCTGCGAACCGCCTATCGCAACAGTTCACAGGTGCCATTCTCATTCCGGTCTTGCCTCTGCACAACTCCGCATGTCAACGCCCTTTTGCAATTTTATTCACGAATTATAATATTCTTGCATATTTATTATTAAACCAGTAAAATATGGTAGAGAATAATCAGGAGGTTCATCATGGACTACAGAACAGAACATGATTCAATGGGAGAAGTTGCTGTTCCGGCAGACCGTTACTGGGCTGCACAGACACAGCGTTCGTATAAGAATTTCCCTATAGGACAAGGCAGAGAACAGATGCCGCCGGAGATCATTCATGCATTTGCCATTTTGAAAAGCGCATGTGCAAAAGTGAATGCTAAACTCGTTCCGGGAAAGATGTCAGAAGAAAAATATGCGGCGATCGCTGCCGCAGCAGAAGAGATAAAGAGTGGCAAACTGTCGGACCACTTCCCGCTAGTTGTATGGCAGACCGGTTCAGGCACACAGTCAAACATGAATGTGAATGAAGTTATCGCAAATCGCGGTAATGAGATCGCAGGAGAAAAGCTCCTTCATCCGAACGATGATGTTAACCTCTCACAGTCATCCAACGACACCTTCCCGACCGCAATGAATATTGCAGCCGTTCTGGCAGTTAAAGAACTGCTTATTCCCTCGATCCTTGGTCTGCGTAGAACACTCCAAGCTCTGATGCAGGCTAACGAGGGCATCGTGAAATGCGGAAGAACACATCTGCAGGATGCAACTCCTATCAGTTTCTCCCAGGAGATATCCGGTTGGGAATACAGCCTGGCACTTGATCAAACATATCTGGAGAATGCTGTCAAACCGCTTCTGGAACTTGCCATCGGCGGAACAGCAGTCGGCACCGGATTGAATGCCCCGGCTACATTCGGAGAAGAAACCGCGGCTGAGATCGCAGCACAGACGGACCTGCCGTTCGCTTCCTGCCCTAACAAGTTCCATGCGCTTTCATCCAGAGATGAATTCGTATATGCACATGGAGCCGTAAAGGCACTGGCAGCCGACCTGATGAAGATGGCCAATGACATTCGCTGGATGGCTTCCGGGCCAAGAAACGGTCTCGGCGAGATCAGCATCCCTGCCAATGAACCGGGCTCCTCAATAATGCCGGGTAAGGTCAATCCTACCCAGTGCGAGCAGGTCACAATGGTGGCAGCTCAGGTAATGGGGAACGACGCAACGATCGGTTTTGCAGCATCGCAGGGCAATTTCGAGCTGAATGTATTCCTTCCGGTCATCGCATATAATTTCCTGCAGTCCGTAAGGCTTCTCTCAGAGTCCATAAATGCTTTCAACTCAAACTGTGTTGCAGGCATCAAGGCGAATGTTGAACAAATGCATGAGGATCTTGAAAGATCGCTGATGCTCGTTACCGCACTTTCGCCTCACATCGGATACGAGAAAGCTGCAACAATCGCCCACAAGGCCGCCGCAGAAGGCAGCACGCTTAAGGAAGCTGCACTTGCGCTCGGTGCCGTAAGCGAAGAAGAATTCGACAGCATTGTCCAGCCGGAGAAAATGATCTGAATCTGATACATGATAAAATGCCCTAAGCCAATTCAGGCTTAGGGCACTTTTTATGCGTTTAGAATAATTGTCCCGGGAGTTTCAATTTCTCTTTTTCCGGAAATGCAGCCTCATATGCTGCAAATTCATCCGGATGCTCATCGCAGGCAAAATAACCCTGCGGAGTTGAATACTCCCCTGTAATACCGTCAAGATAACCCGGTATCAGCTCCTTGCATAGGAAGAAAGATGCGTCCTCTCCCTCCGGCAGTCCGTGATATCGGATGCCGTACTCACTTGCACATTTGAAGCCGCTCTTGCCATAGAAATCTA
>JAKSSO010000042.1 GCA_024403055.1 Mogibacterium sp.
GGGCGAGTATCCGTACAAGGGAAAACTGCGTGAACAGACTCTTGAGAGCATGGCGTATGTTGCCAAGAGACATGGATATGCGACGAGCGCTTTACATGACCACAGAGCACTTTTCTATAACAGAAATGAAGTTTATGGAAATCTGGGATTCGACAGCTTCACTTCTGTCGAGTACATGAAATCGGTAAGCTTTACTCCGACTAACTGGTGCAAGGACAAACATCTCACCGATGAGATCATGGACATAATGACTTCGACTAAGGAGCGCGACATGATGCATGTCATCTCGGTAGAAGGTCACGGACAGTATCCGGTCGAGCAGGTATTCAAGAATCCGTATACTACGGTCACCATAAGAGATGACTATGATGCCGACGAACAGACCAAACAGGATCTCAAGTGGAAGTACGAATACTATGTGAACGAGTGCCACGAGATGGACACATTTATCGGTGACCTTATCAGTGCGATAGAAGAGACGGGAGAACCGACTATCATGGTGATATACGGAGACCACATCCCAGCGCTTGATATAACCGAAGACATCTACAACGGCCCGGATCTGTATCAGACAGAATATGTTATCTGGGACAACCTCGGACTGAGCCAAAATGATGCTGATATTGCTTCTTATCAGGCAGGAGCCATCGTGCTTGAGGATGCAGGATTTGCACATGAAGGCATACTGTTTGATTATCAGCAGACAACAGGCAGCGACGATAAAAACTATCAGGATGACATGGAAGCCCTGGCATATGACATCCTCTACGGAAAATACTATGCGTACGGCGGAAAGAATCCTTATGAACCTGCCGACATGACAATGGGACATACAACTATATCGATCGACAAGATACTGAAGATCGGCGACCGTTACTATATAAAAGGAAAGAACTTTACCAACAGATCAATAATCACTCTCGACAAGAAGCAGCTATCAACTGTATATCTTTCGCCAACTCTGCTGGCACTCAATGAGAGCATAGAAGACGAAGATGCTGCAAGATTGGGTGTAAGTCAGGTAGATAAGACAGAAGAGGAGATACTGACTACGGTCGGAGCAAACGAAGAGCTATAAGAATATGTACAAAATCAGGGTAAGCGGATCAAGTGAATATGACGTTGTGATCGAACCGGGCTGTCTGGCAGAAAGCGGTGAGATCCTGCGTGATGAAGTGGGCGGTGAAAAAGCACTCATCGTAAGCGACGCAAACGTTGCTGCACTCTATCTTGATGTGCTTACCGGATCGCTTAGGGAGGCAGGTTATGAGACATCGGAGCTTGTTCTTCCTGCCGGCGAAGAAACCAAGGATATAGACAATTATATTTTTCTACTCAACATCCTGGCAGAAAGAGAGTTCCGTGGCAGTGACCTGATCATTGCGCTTGGCGGAGGAGTCGTGGGAGACCTGGTCGGTTTTGCAGCTGCGACTTTCAAGAGAGGAATGAACTGCATACAGATCCCTACAAGTCTTATTGCGGCAGTAGATTCATCGGTCGGAGGCAAGAATGCGATAAATCTGCCGACAGCTAAGAATCAGGTCGGCACTATCAGAAATCCGAAAATGGTCATCTGTGACCCTGAATGCATGAAGACACTGACTGAAGAGGCTCTGCAGGAAGGATATGCGGAGACCATCAAGTACGGAATTCTGAACGGATACGAAATAATAGATGAATTAAGAACGGCGATCGCTACGCAGGATTACAGCGAGACGATCAGACAGGCCGTTACTATCAAAAGAGATATCGTTGAGATGGATGAAAATGATGAATCCTTCAGACAGTATCTCAATCTGGGACATCTTATCGGGCATGCCATTGAGGCAAACAGCGAATACGGCATCAGTCACGGACAGGCGGTAGCAAGAGGTTTAGTCCTCGAGGCACGCTTCTGCGCTCTTGCCGGTTATATTGAGATGTCAACCTACCTTGAGATAAGATCTCTGCTTGAAGAGTTCGGATTTGAGCTATCCGAAACATACAATGCGGCAGAGCTTATCCCATATATTCTGCGCGACAAGCGCATACACAACGGAGAGATCCGCCTTCTTATACCTGAGCATATAGGCGAATGCAGTATGCGAACGGTCAGCACTACAAGATTGGAGGATCTTGTAAGACTTATCTGAAAAGAGGCGAAGCTATATCGCCGAACACGTCTGTTATTACCTATGGAGGACTTTTTATGTCAGAAGAATTGAAGATCGAATTTGAAGAATCAGATAAAACAGTTTCTGATCCTGTTTTGCCTGCACAAAATGAAGAGAACGAGCAGAGCGATAAGCCTGAACAGGCAGCTTATGCTGAGGAAGAGCGCCCTGAGGTCGAAGGGATACTTGAGATCGCAGAGGATGGTTTTGGATTCCTGAGATTTGACAATTTCCTTACATCAAACAAGGACATATATGTATCACCGAGTCAGATAAGAAGATTCGGCCTGAGAACGGGAGATAAGATAAACGGAATATCAAGAAAGCCGCATGCGAATGAGCGATTCGGAGCACTTCTGTATGTCAAAGCGGTCAACGGGATCGATCCGGTGGAGTCGAAGAGGCGCCCGCATTTTGACGATCTTACGCCTGTTTTCGCAGATGATAAGATATCGCTGGAGACATCGAGCATAGATCTTTCGACAAGGATCATGGATCTCGTAGCACCGATAGGCAGAGGTCAGAGAGGCCTTATCGTTGCCCAGCCTAAAGCGGGCAAGACAGTACTGCTCAAGAAGATCGCAGCTGCAGTAGAGGAGAAATATCCGGATATCGAGCTGATAGTGCTTCTCGTAGATGAACGACCTGAAGAGGTCACGGATATGAAGAGGAGCCTCAAACGTTCCGAAGTCATATATTCGACCTTCGATGAACAATCATCGCATCATGTCAAGGTAGCGCAGATGGTTATAGAGCGTGCCAAGAGACTCGCGGAGAGCGGCAGAGATGTAATGATATTGCTCGATTCGATCACAAGACTTGCACGTGCGTATAATATGGAGGTCCCTTCGTCGGGAAGGACTCTGTCCGGCGGACTTGATCCGGGTGCGCTGCATCCGCCTAAGAAATTCTTCGGAACTGCAAGGAACATCGAGGAAGGTGGAAGTGTTACCATATTGGCGACTGCACTTGTTGATACAGGAAGCCGCATGGATGATGTGATATATGAGGAATTCAAGGGAACCGGTAATATGGAATTGCACCTCGACAGACAGCTTTCCGAACGCCGTATATTCCCTGCGATCGATCTGGCGAAATCAGGTACCAGACGCGAAGACCTGCTGCTGGAGCCTGAAGAATTCGCAGTAATGAACGCACTCAGAAGAGAGATGGACAAGGGAAAGACCCTTGAGACGACTGAGGCAATAATAGATACTCTCTCAAGTACTAAGTCCAACAGAGATTTTGTAAACTTTATGATGAAGAAGATAAAATAATGGCTAAAATCGATTACAGCAAAATATTCATAAAAAATGCATGCCCGACTTCGATAGGAGGACAGGCAGTCATGGAAGGTGTAATGATGCAGGGCAACGGTAGAGTGGCCCTCGCAATGCGAATGCCTTCCGGAGAACTATATCTCAAGACCAGTAAAAAGAAATCCGCAAAGTCGGCCTGGATGAAGATACCTTTCCTGAGGGGGATTTTCTCTTTTGTATCCTCGCTCATCATGGGCATGGGTACATTGATGGAATCAGCGGACATTCTCGAAATGTACGCACCTGAGCAGTATGCGGAGGAGCCGGGAAAACTGGAAAAGTGGATGAACGACCGCTTTGGCAGGAAAACGACCTGGAATTTCCTTATGACGATGGCCATCGTGTTCGCAGTGGCGATCACGCTGCTGTTTTTTGTGATACTGCCGACATGGGTCGTGAATTTCCTCGGTAAGTGGATCAGCAGCGCTGTTGTGCTCAATCTGATCGAGGGTGTGCTGAGAATAGTGATGTTCGTTCTTTATGTCGTTGCAATACGCAGGATGGAGGATATCAAAACTTTGTTCAGGTATCACGGAGCAGAACATAAGAGCATACACTGCTTCGAAAACGGCCTGGAGCTGACTCCTGAAAATGCCGACGGATTCTACACACTGCATCCGAGATGCGGAACGAGCTTTCTCGTGTTCGTGCTGATCATCAGCCTGCTGCTGTTCAGTTTTCTCGGATGGCCTAATCTCCTCTGGAGGATCACGTCCAGAATACTGCTGATTCCGGTGATTGCCGGCATCAGTTATGAGCTCCTCAAGTGGGCCGGCCGCAGTGACGGCAAGCTGGTCAGAATACTCAGCTATCCGGGACTGATGCTGCAGAAACTGACAACTGCAGAGCCGACACTCGAGCAGCTTGAAGTAGGACTTCTTGCACTCAAGGCAGTTCTTGTTGATCCGAGCGAGCCGATGATAGAAGGCTTTGTCGATGCAGATGGCAAGCTGATCAACGAATTCAATGAAGAGGACTTCCTGAAAAGGACTCTTGCAGAGCAGAAGGACAATATTGCTGAACCGACCCTCAGGATAGAGAAGAAAGATCTCATGGCAAGCGATGAGAAGCCTACGCTTAAAGAGGTCATAGAGGCAGCTCAGGAAAAGCTGATGGGGATCGAAAACGGCGGACAGGAGGCTTTGTACATATTCAATTATGCGACGGGCCTGTCCAGAAGTGAGCTGATCACAAAGCGTAATAATCATGTATCTGAAAATGTATGCAGAGAGTATAACAGGCTGATCGAAGAAAGACTTTCGGGAAAGCCGCTGCAGTACATAGTGGGCACGCAGCCTTTCATGGGACTGTTGTTCAGAGTCAATCCATCGGTGCTGATACCGAGAATGGATACTGAGGTCCTTGTTGAGAAGGTCATCAATATAATAAGGCACAAAGGATGGGAAAATCCTGAGATACTGGATATGTGTTGCGGCAGCGGCTGCATCGGCATCTCGCTGGCAGACAGATTTCCAGGAGCTCATGTGACCATGACCGACGTGAGTGCCGATGCGCTGCGCGTCGCAGCCGGAAACGCCAGGATCAACAATGTTTCCGACCGCTGCCGCCTCCTCATCGGTAACATGTTCGAGGCTCTGTCTGAAAATGACAGATATGATGTCATCACCTGCAACCCTCCTTACATAGAGAGCGCAGTAATAGAAACTCTGTCAACAGAGGTAAAGGATCATGAACCGAGACTGGCTCTGGATGGAGGCGAGGATGGTCTGAAGTTCTACAGGCTGATTGCCGAGAATGCAGAAAAGCATCTTACAAACGGAGGCATCCTTGCAATGGAGATAGGAGCAGACCAGAGAGAAGCTGTAGAAAAGCTGTTCAGGGGAAAGCGCGGCTATGAAGGAATTGCAAGCTTCAAGGATCTTGCAGGACTGGATCGCGTAGTGATCGTAATGAAACACGAATAAAAAGAAGGCTTGTCGGATAGGTATCTGTATTGGGGAATTATCTTCACAAAACCTTCACAAAAAAAAGCATATCTATTGAAAAATCAGCCCAAGAGTGATATAACAAACAAGTCGATAGACAAGGGCTGATTTTATAATGAAATAAGATCAGCTGGCCGTATAGTTTGTTATATAGGAGGTACAATATGGCTAATTTTTGGATGGGTTTAGTTGGCCGCGAATCCCTTATCGCAGCTGACAGTACTTGGGGCCTGCTCATGATTATGTGTGTTGCCGTATTTTTCTCAATTTGGCTTGAGCAGAAATATGACTGGGCATCCAAGATTTCTGGAGCTATCATCGCGCTGATTATCGCTATGGTACTCGCTAACCTGGGTGTTATCCCAACATCATGCGTTCTGTATGATGACGTTGTATGGGGAATCATCGTACCTATGGGAATTCCAATGCTCCTTCTCCAGTGCAACCTGAAGAAGATCTGGGCTGAGACAGGAAGAATGCTTGTCATCTTCGTTATCGGTGCTGTTGGAACAGTTGCAGGCGCATTCCTTGCATACAACTTACTGAAGGGACCTTTCGGCAATGCTGAAGACCTCGCTAGAGTAGCTTCCATGATGACCGGATCCTACATCGGCGGTGGAGTTAACTTCGCAGCTATGGCTTCTCAGTATGCAGCAGGTGAGGACGTAACCGCAGCAGCTACAGTAGCAGATAACCTGCTCATGGCTATCTACTTCTTCGTACTTATCTTCTTTGCTGGTAACAAGTGGTTCAGAAAGAACTTCAAGCACCCTCTGATTGAAGAGGTTGAGGCTGGCAAGGTAGACATGGAAGAGGCTAAGACTCTTGCAGCAGCATTCTGGGAGAGAAAAGAGATCTCACTGAAGGATATCGCTGTAAACTTTGCATATGCAGTAACAGTTGTATGGCTGTCACAGCTTGTAGCAGGACTGTTCGGCGGATTCGAGATTACTAACGTTGCCATGAACTTCGTTGTAAGATTCCTTGGATCACAGTATGTATGGATCACTACATTCTCCGTAATCGTTGCTACATGCTTCGAGAAGCAGGTAGAGGAAATGCACGGATCAAGAGAACTTGGTACTTACCTTATTTACCTGTTCCTCTTCGTAATCGGTGTTCCTGCTAACATTTACACTGTAATTACAAAGAGCCCACTGCTCCTCGTACTTACAGCTATCATGGTACTTGTTAACATGATCTTCTGCTTCGGAGCAGCTAAGATCTTCAAGTTCAACCTTGAGGACGCTATCATCGCATCCAACGCTAACATCGGTGGACCTACAACTGCAGCCGGCATGGCTATTTCACAGGGATGGGCTACACTCGTTGGACCTGCAATGCTCGTTGGTACACTTGGTTACGTAATCGGTAACTATCTTGGAACTATCGTAGCTATCGCACTCGGTCTGTAATAGCGTAAGCACTGAAGAACTGAATAGTTCGGACGACAATAAACGGGAGGCATCAGCCTCCCGTTTTGATTGTGTTGAAATATTATGACAGAATGATTTCAGTCAGGTACTTACTGATCTATGTGATCTAGCCGACTGTTTCTGCAAGTACTCTCTGGAAATTCTTATAAGCAATCTTTTCCATTTCCTCTTCCTTCATTCCTCTCTTCTGGAATTCTGCGAAGAGCGCAGGGATCTCTGCTGAAGTTGCCATTCCGATGAGGATGTCATCAAGTCCGGAATAAACAGTAGGATCGTTAGGATCGCCAAGATATCCGTTGAAGTCAAATCCGCATCCGACATGGTCGATGCCCATGATATCGATCATGTGCTCTGCATGGTCAGCGAGACCCTGAACTGTCTGCTTTTCCTTAACAGGATCAACAAAACCGCTGAATGAGTTCAGACCTACTACACCATTGACATCTCTGATAGCGCGCAGCTGCTCGTCGGTAAGATTACGAGGAACATCGCAAAGAGCTTTGCAGTTGGAATGTGAAGCAACGAATGGCTGGGTCGTCAGTTTGGCGATGTCCCAGAAGCCTGCCTCGTTGAGGTGGGATGTGTCGACCAGCATGCCCATTTCCTGCATCTTCTTCATTGCATTCTTTCCAAGGTCGGACAGGCCTTCTGTTGAACCGCTTGCAGCACTGTGACCGAAAGCGTTTTCTTCGTTCCAGGTCAGCATGCCGTGTCTTGCGCCAAAATCATAATACTCATCGATACGAGCCAGTGTAGGATCCATGGAAGCGTATGCCATGCCTTCTACACCGATCCATACGTAGAATACGCCGTCTTTCTTTGCCTGTTCCATCTCCGCGATGGATCTTACGATCCTGAAGTCTTTGCATTCCGCAATCTCATCAGTGATACATTTGAACTGCTCTGCAGTTCTCTTTTCATAATCAAGATGTGGAGGATCGCACCAGATAACGAGCATCGAACCCTCTACATTTCCTTCTTTAAGTGCAGGCCAGTGATATTTGTGAAATACATCAGTCTCGCCTTTTGATCTCTTGATAGTAACATCAGCCCAGATGTCACTGTGTGCATCAAAATATTTCATTTTAGTGCCTCCTTGTCTTGCAATTGTGCGCACTAATTTTATCATAATTATGGTAGAATGAAGACGAATTATTATGAATGATCGAAGATTATACATGTAAAAGAAGGAGAGATACCATGTGTTTATCGAACGTATATAAAAACGACACTAATTCCGACAACCTGCTGTACAGAAATATTGCAGATGTCAGGATCGAAGGAAATAAAATAATTTTAACTGACCTTATGGGTATTCGTAGTGAGATAGAAGGGGTTGTCGAGAAGGTAGACCTGATGGATAACTACATTATCGTAAGAGACTGCTGATCTATGCAGCAGCAGCTCTGAAAAAGAATAGGGAGGATAAAATGATATACAGAAAATTCAAGGATAAAGAATTATCGCTTCTCGGAATGGGATGCATGCGTTTCCCATGTATCGACGGCAAAGACGGAGAACCGGATCAGGCTGCTGTCAATGAGATGGTCGACTATGCCATGGCAAAAGGGATCAATTATTATGATACTGCTTATGGCTATCATGAAGGAAACAGCCAGATCGTAATAGGTAATGCACTTAAGAAATATCCGAGAGAATCTTTCTATCTGGCTAACAAGTTCCCGGGCTATGATGCCGAGAACTTCGGTAAGATCGACGAGGTGTTCAATGAGCAGCTCAGGAAGTGTCAGGTCGACTATTTTGACTTCTACTTATTCCACAATGTATGTGAATCTAACATAGATGCTTATCTGGATGATGAGATCGGTCTGTATGATTTCCTGATGCAGAAGAAGGCAGAGGGCAAGATCAGACATCTCGGATTCTCATGCCATGGAAGTTTCGAAACGATGATGCGTTTTATCCGCAAATACGGTAAAGACCTCGAATTCTGCCAGATCCAGCTGAACTATGTCGACATGGAGCTGCAGGATGCAAGGCTGAAAGTGGAAGCACTGATCGCCATGGGCATGCCTATATGGGTCATGGAAGGTCTGCGCGGCGGCAAACTGGCCAGGGGCTGCCTGGGTGCAGAGAAGATGCTCAGTGAAAAGAGATCGGACTTTACGCCGGCCAACTGGGCATTCGCTTTCCTTGAAAGCATCCCGAACGTTGGCATGATACTCTCGGGAATGTCAGATCTCGAACAGGTTCAGCAGAATATCGACTTCTTCGGTGAGGAACAACAGCTGACAGACGAGGAAATGGGCATTCTCTTCACCGCAGCACATCTCGACATAGAGGCTAACAAAGACACAGTACCATGTACTGCCTGCAGATACTGCACCTCCAAGTGCCCGATGGAGCTTGATATCCCGGGCCTGCTCAAGGTGTATAACGAGCATGTATATACAGGGGAAGGATTCATTGCACCGATGTTCCTCAGTGCCATGGAAGATAACAAGAAACCGGGAGCATGCCTTGGATGTGGAGAATGCGCAAAGGTATGTCCTCAGAAAATCGATATTCCAGGCACTATGAAAAAATTTGCAGAAATCATGGCGAAATAGCATATCTGGGATAGGACAACAGAAATAAAAGATCAGAAAAAGACGGCCTGAGACACGATGTCTTAGAGCCGTCTGTTTTAATGCAGATAATTAATGTATCGCCGATCTTATAGGCAGAACTATTCGTTTTCAAGGAGGGCAAGAGCCTGCTCCATGAGGTCATTGCTTTCTTTAAGTCTGTCTACTGCGTCATGTACCAGATCAGCGATCTCTGCCTCAAAACAGTGACCGAGTTCATGCAGTTCCTCGGCGTGATGCTGGTTGTGTGACAGCATATACCTGAGCATGGCAACAGCCTCTTCAGGACTTGATGCAATCTCGTGAGAATGCGTTGTGCCGTCGGCGTGAGTATGTGTATGAACAGTGTTGTCATCATGGACATGAGAATGTCCGTGTATATGTTGATCTGACATAATTTAACCTCCAAAAACAACTTATTATGGAGTATATCGCATTGACATATTTGTGTCAAACACGTTAAAATAAGAGCAATAATGTAAATGTGGGGAAGTGAACCCTGACGCGAGCTCAGCTTGTTAAAAAGCTATCTGCAGAGGGCTCGAGTCGGATGAATATTCCGACCGCAAACATATTAATTCGTTATTGCAATACCTAAGAGAGGCAAGGTGAAACACATGCGTGATTTACAACATCTTATCTACTTTGAGGATCTTCTGCAGGAGGCAAACAATGACCTCGTGCGCAAGGCTAAGGAAGATGGCAAGAAGGCACTCGGATACACTTGCTACTTCATGCCTGAAGTACTCCTCAACCTGCCTGGATGCTTCTCAGTAAGACTGAGAGCGCCGAAGTGCACTTCCCCGGATATGGCTACATACTACATGTCCGGAAGAACTTGTCACTATGGCAGATCCCTCATGGAAAGAGCACTCGAGGGCGGATTCAATTTCCTCGATGCACAGCTCGCAACTGAGACCTGCACAGTAACATGCAGATTCCAGGAACACCTGGGTTACAAGTCAGAAACATTTGACTCAACAGTAATTCAGAACAAAGATTTCAAAATTGAATTCACAGATGTTCCATTTAAGAAAACAGAGAACAGTCTGGACCACTATGAGAAGGAACTCCAGATCCACGTTCTTGATTTCCTGAAGAATGAGATGGGTGTAGATACATCCGACGAAGCACTGCTTCAGGCTATCAAAGACTACAATGAGATCTGTGGATATATTCAGGAGATCGGTGAATACAGAAAGCTCGACAATCCTACTATCACAGGATACGAGTTCTCAGTGATCAACCTGGTATCAATGGCATGCCCATGGTATCTCATCAAGGACAAGCTGAAGGAAACAGCAGAAGAGATGAAGACCAGAAAGGCCGACGACAAGCCTAACTGGAAGATCAAGGTAGAGCTCGCAGGCGGCGAGAACGATGACCCTGATTTCATCAAACTTATCGAGAGCTGCGGAGCTCTGGTAGTAGCAGACAGACTCTGCTACGGATCACTTGAATCCAGGCAGGCTATCGAGATCAAGGAAGGCGAGACACCACTCAAGGCGATCACAAGACATTTCCTCTTCACAAGCCAGTGTGCAAGATACATGGAGCAGAAGGAAATGAGAAACAGAAAGAAAGTTATTGCCGACTACGCAAAGGAGTACAAGGCAGACGGAATTATCGTTATCTCCAATAAGTTCTGCGAGTATTGGAGTTACGAGAGAATGATCGACACTATCGTTCTTCCTAGAGACTACGGATATCCTGTATGCTCGATCGAGAAGGAGAACATCAATTCTGCTTCCGGTCAGCTTAGAACAAGATTCCAGGCGTTCGTTGAGAGCG
>JAKSSO010000043.1 GCA_024403055.1 Mogibacterium sp.
ACTCGCTTGACGGGCACCTTTTTTCGTCGGATATTCGAGCACTCAAGCGGATATTTGAGCACTCAAGCGGATATTCGAGCGCTCATGCAGATATCAGGGCGCTCTAGCAGATATTCGGGCGTTCCGCAGATTTTTGATAATCCAACAGGTTTTTCGGGCGCTCATTCGGATATTCGCGTCGGTTCCTAAATATCGCACCGGCTTTGATCATCGCACCAGTTTCTCTATGCGTTGGAAAGGTAAGCCCACTACGTTCTCGTAATCGCCTTCGATGTGATCGATGTACTTGCCGAATGCACCCTGGATGGCATATGCGCCCGCTTTGTCGAATGGCTGATCTTCTTCAATGTATTCGTAGATCTGCTCATCGGTGTAGTTGGTGCAGTATACTTTCGTAACATCGCTCAGGATGGTGGCCTCGCCGGTGTTAGTATCGATGAGGCAGACGCCGGTCACAACATAGTGGAAGGTGTTCCTGTACTTGCTGATCATTCGGAAAGCGTCCGCTGTGTCACATGGCTTGCCCAGTATCTCGTCCTTGTAGACTATTGTGTCAGCTCCGATGATGAGTGAGTCTGGATATTCAGAAGGATCCATGGCGTCATAGCATGCTCTTGCTTTCTGCTCTGCAAGCATCTCAACAGCGGCTTCCATTCCAATTCCGTCAGGAAGGAATTCTTCAGTATCGGTCGGCATGAGTAGAGGCTCGATGCCGTGCTTATTCAGTATCTCCAGTCTTCTTGGCGACTTGGATGCCAGTATTACTCTCTTCATATTGTGTATTGTAAGTCCGAAGGACTTAAATTTCAACTGTTACGGGAATTGCACGTACGTAAAGTCGTTTTTCAACAGTTGCGGGAATTGTAGTAATTATGTCAATTGTTATGTTACTTTTCATGCGGTAAGTGTATAATGTTTTTAACAATGATTCCAACAATGTTCAGACACGTATCAGAGCCCGAAGTGATCCTGATAATAATGCAGATAAGCTATCGGAGGTACTATGACCTACAGAGAACTATATGATCTGGTCGATAATCTTAAAAAAATATATTACATGGTCCGTGTTGTGGATCCGTACAATAATGTAGTCGTAAAGCCGCTGAAAGACGGTTATGTCGACAGTACCGAGGAGGTATGTTCAAAACTCTTTGCAAGTGGCAAAAGATGTGACAACTGCATCGTGACCAAGGCCTGCAAGCAGCATGCTTATCAGGAAAAGTATGAATTTGCGGATCCGAATGTGTTCCATATTTCGGCAACTGAGATCGAGGTCGAGGGAAGACATCTCGGACTCGAAATTTTTGCTAAGGTAGATGACAATGTCATTGCCGAGGCTTATGGAAAGGGCCAGTTCTATGACATCATCGACAGTGTCAATCACAAGCTTTATACAGACCCTCTGACAGAGACCTTCAACCGCAGATACTTTGAAGATTTTTTTCTTACTTTCAATAGGGAAGAAGCGGTTGCAGTGATCGATATCGATAATTTTAAGGAAGTCAACGACACCTATGGCCATTCAATAGGAGATCTTGCGCTGAAGGCAGTTGCTGATTCCATAAGGAGCTGCCTGAGAAGTGACGATATAGTTATCAGATACGGTGGCGATGAGTTTGTAGTTGTGCTGAAAAAGATCCCTAAGGATGTCTTCGTCGAGAAAATGGAGATGATAAGGGACACTGTTCAGCGCGTCAGAATGGTAAATGCTCCCGAACTCAGGTTGAGCGTCAGTATCGGGTGTTCATGCCCGGATGACGACGGCATTGCGACTTTTGATAATGCTGACAAGCAGCTTTATCTGGCTAAAAAGTATAAGAACAGGATATGTGTGGATGAGGACACGACAGGAATAAGAAATTATGTACGGACAGCAACTGCTGTTGAAGTATCAGATACGAATAAGTACGGAAAAGAAGCATGGATGGTCAAACCTGTTGAAAAGGAACTGCATGGGGAGGATATGGATCATGTCCTCAAGGCATTCGTGGGAGATTACAACAGTATTCTGAGGGTAAATCTTTCGAATGGCGATATGAAGGCCTATCAGTTCAATGGCGAGTCTGCAAAATGGATATATGAATCGTCCCGAAAGGGATATGAAAGCTATCGCAGGGAGTTCGCCGAGAAGTTCCTTTATCCTGAGGACCGTGAATGGCTTATTGCAAATACGGATATTGAGACACTGAAGGAGCGCCGTAAGAAAGAAGACGTTTTCTATCTTGATCAGAGGATTGTAAAGAACGGTATTCTCACTTACTACCAGTCCAAGTTCGTAAGGGATCTCAGCGCGGATGGCCCGTGGATACTGATCGGTGGCCACAGTGTTGACAGAAGTACAAGAGACAGGCAGCTGTCGATAGAAAACGACAGGGTAAGACAGCGTTCAAATGAGATGATCGCAAGACTTGCCGAGGATTATGAGGGCATATATCTCTGCAATATCGATACAGGTGAATTGCTGAAGATAAGAGCCCGGGGAATTCTTGAGGACTTCATGCCTGAGAAGATAGACGGAGCTGTAGACTTTGATACCACGACCAGACAGTTCGCTTTCAGAAAGGTCGTTCCGGAAGACAGAGACGCTTATTTTGAATTCCTGAACCGCGAAAATATTATCAGAATGTTCGCAGAATCTTCGAACAACAGGTATCATGATTTTCGTGTCATGAACGGAAATGAAAAGCCTTTTTATCAGGTCACGGTCAGCATGAATGATGAGGATAAAAGTTGTCGATTGGTACTCGTCGGCATACACAGCATCAACGAAACGCTAATTAAGGCGGAAAAGACAACAGAGAATGAAGCAGTAATATCCGCTTTCATGGATGGATTTGAGAGCCTTGGCATTGTCGATCTGGACATCAGCACTCTCGAAATACTTAAGAAGGGCGCTTTCATAAGTAAGATCATGGACGACGTCTGGGTAGGGGATAAGCTGCCTTACGGTTCAACTCTTAATGACATCGTAAATAAACACATCCTGGCTGAGGACCGCGATAAAGTCCTGTATCTGGCCGGGACAGATCACCTGTACACGCATTTCACGAGAAGCGGGAAACCTATACAGATCGTTTTCCGCATGAAGACAGCTGATGGTGTGAAATACATGGAGCTTGCTGTATCCAGGCTGAAAGAGAGACCTGAGCAGCAAAGAGTGATCATGGGCATCCGGGATGTCAACAACCGCATGCTTGCCGAGACAGCAAGAGACACTGCGATGAAGAATGATATTCTCATCAATGACGTGATGGATCACATCAATGATGAACCGGATCCTGAAAAAGCGATCGATTACATACTCGAAGTGCTTGGATCATACTATCATGGCGTCAGATCATATGTTTATGAGCTGGATTATGATCAGAACAGGGTTTTCTATACCAGCGAATGGATCGCAGAAGAATCGCGTAGGGACGAGCTGACGCAGCTGAATGAATTCGAGTCCATCACCATTGATGATATGCAGTTCTGGATCGATGAACTGGACGAGAAGGGTATTTATTATTTCAAGGACAGCGATGATCCTGCCTACAAAGAGACGATGTCATACAAGAAGCTCGGAAGAACTGATCTGACAAGTCTGGTCACTGCGGGTGTATGGGTCAACGGTGAGCTGTCTGCAATGATCGGAGTGGATCACTGTGATGCCAACATGGATAATATGTTCCCGATCAAGACTGCTGCATCGCTAGCTTTCGGAGAGATCGTCAAGAAGCGTAATACTGTTCATCAGGAGAAAGTGAACGAGGAGATCATCGAGGCTATCGGTGAGATCGTAGAAGCGAGAGACTATGATAGCGGCAGACATGTCAAGAGAGTCAAGGAGATCACCCGCATCATTGCGGAAGACATAAAGGAACATTATCCGGAATATGGACTTACAAATCATTCCGTAGATCTGATCGCGAAGTGCAGTTCGCTTCATGATGTAGGCAAGGTAATGATCCCGGATGCAATTCTGCTGAAGCCCGGCAGTCTCACTGCAGAGGAGTATGATATCATGAAGACTCACTGTGAGAAGGGATGTTATATCATTGACAGATCTCCGGTTGACTGGGACGAGGACTTCCGCATTACAGCCAGTGATATATGTCGCTGGCACCACGAGAAGTATGATGGCGGAGGATATCCTGACGGACTAAAAGGCGATGAGATACCTGTTTCTGCACAGATAGTGGCGATCGCGGACTGTTATGATGCGCTGATGTCAGACAGGACCTACAAGCCTGCATATTCTGCAGAGAAGGCATATTCAATGATCATGAACGGAGAATGCGGAGTTTTCGGAGAGAAGATACTGAGATCTTTTGCAAGATGTCATGACAAACTGTAATGCGTGTTAATACAAGCTTATGGAGGACTGGTATGAAGGCACTTGTTTTAGGCGGTGGCAGCATCGGCTGCGCCCTTATAGAGCAGTTATACTCTGAAGGGTGGGATATTACCATCGTGGAAAATGATCCGGAGATCGCGGGAGATATTGCCCAGAAATATGATGTGCTGGTCGAAGAAGGAGATGCGAGGGATTATCTTCTTCTTGAAAGATGCAACATAGAGACAATGGATGCTGTATTCTCAGTCACCGGAGGAGATGAGATCAATATTCTTTCAGGAGCGATCGCCAAGAAAAAGGGCGTGGGATTTGCTGCTGTCAGGATCGGTGGTGCGATATACAGCAAGGAATATAGAAGCTTTATTAAAGACGAGATGGGCGTTGACATGGTATTCGATGCGAACAGACTCTATGCGCAGAGGCTGTTTGACAGATGCACTCTTGATACAGGTGCGGAGCAGAGGCGTTCTGCTGTTATATCAGGCGGCGGCATGATCGCGGCATATCTGTCTGATCTGCTTGTTGATCGCAAGTACAAGGTCACTATAATCAGCGATGACCGTGAAGAGTGCGACAGTCTGCTCGACTTTGTTGACAGCAGTGTCATGGTGGTCAAGGGAGACATAAATGAAAAGGCCGTTGCCGATGAGCTTGCGCTGGACACGAAGGGCGCATTCATCGCTGTTAATGAGCGTGAGGCTGCCAATATCGTGCTGGCAAAATATGCTGATATAATAGGCGTTCCGTATACTGCGGCCATGGCTATACAGAACGAGATCAACAGCGTCGGAAGAAATCTTGGCATTGATGAGATCATCACATCCGGAGATATAGCACACAGCATTATCGGAGAGATGAAAAGCGGTGCGTCACTCCCGGTGTAACACGTAAAATAAGGGTTGACATATTCTGTCGCTTTGCGTATAATATTCGAGGTTAAAGCAGAAGTTATCCGCTTCTCGCCTTACAGACTAACGTTGGTAGGGCCATATACACTTTGATGTTTACTGCGGATACTTTCTGTGTCCGCAGTTTTTTTAATCGAAATATGTGTTATTGCACAACACGGAGGTACTAACATAGCAACTAAGGATAACAAGCAAACTCAGATCAATGATGAGATCCGCGCCAAGGAAGTCCGTCTTATCGATGAGACAGGCGAGATGGTAGGCATCGTTAGTCTGGATGAGGCTCTGGACAGAGCTGAGCAGGCTGATCTGGATCTGGTGAACATCTCACCTAATGCAGAGCCGCCGGTATGCAAGATTCTTGACTTCGGAAAGTTCCGTTATGAACAGCAGAAGAAGGAGAAAAATGCCAAGAAAAACCAAGCAGTAACTGAGATCAAGGAGATCAGACTGTCCGCTTCAATAGAGGATCATGATGTTCAGGTCAAGGCTAAGAACGCTATCAAGTTCCTTCAGGAAGGCAACAAGCTCAAGGTTTCCCTCAAGTTCCGCGGAAGAGAGCGTGATTACACTCAGCTGGGTCTGGATGTAATGAACAAGTTCGCCGAGATCGTTGCTGATTACGGCGTTGTTGAGAAGGAACCTAAGATGGAAGGCAGAAGAATGAATATGTTCCTCGGCCCTAAGAAAGATAAATAGAACAGCCGCATCGGGCAGTTTTGAATGTTTATACTTAAAGATTTACATAGGAGGTCATCATGGCAAAGAACAAAATGAAGTCCCACAGAGGCGCTATGAAGCGTCTTCACGTTACAGGTTCGGGCAAAGTTAAGAGAAATAAGGCATACAAGAGCCACATTCTTACTAAGAAGACGGCTAAGAGAAAGAGAGGCCTGCGTAAGGCTACTACTCTCACAAGTGCAGATCTGAAGCGTATGCTGAGATCAATGGCAAAGTAAGGAGGTAAGGATAATGGCAAGAGTAAAAGGTGGAGTAAACGCACACAAGAGACATAAGAAAATACTGAAGCAGGCTAAGGGATACTACGGCAGAAGAAAGAACACTTTCGGTGCTGCTAACCCTGCTGTTATGAGAGGTCTGAGATCTGCATACATCGGCCGTAAGAACAAGAAGAGAGAATACAGAAGACTCTGGATCGCAAGAATCAACGCTGCATCAAGAGCTAACGGTATTGCTTACAGCAAGTTCATGGACGGACTGAAGAAGGCAGGAATCGAGATCAACAGAAAGATGCTCTCCGAGATGGCAATCTATGATGCACAGGGATTTGCTGAACTGTGCGAAATCGCTAAGAAGGCTAAGTAATAATGGAATACGTAGCTACTCATCTGCCGGCAATACTTCTGGCTTGCGTGATCGTCGCTGCAGCAGCAGTTCTCTGGTGGTATTCAATGGAGCTCGCTGCCAAGCGCAAGAGAGAACGTGTACAGGCGTTAAAGCACAATGCTGAAAATGCGCCACAGCACAGACCGGATACAGATGATAAATAGATGTTACATTCATTGACTGAATAAAGATGACAAAGGATGACAGCGGAATTACCGCTGTCATCTTTTTTAGTGCTGCAATTCTGCCGCTGTAATTCTGCCGCTTTAATTTAGCTGCTCGCGGATACAGCGAATGACAGCTGTCGTTTTCGGTCTCTTTTGCCACTGTAATTTTGCTGCTGTTCGCGGTTGTGTATCAGTGCGCGTCCTATATCCCGCATAAGTTCGTTCGGCACTGATACAATTGTGGTGTTTTATAGAGTTTACGGCTTTACAAAAGGCAAAATGACAAGGAGGATGTATCAGCCAACATTCTGAAAACCTTGAAAACAGACAAAGGACTGATACACTTCCTGATTATTAGGACCAGTTTGAGATCAATAATTACGGAGAGTGTATCAGCTAAGAATGAATTTTCATTGTTTTGAGGCATCGCGCTGATACACGTCGCGAAACGGAGGCTTCTTAAAGCTTGCTTTAGCGACCCCATTTTGAAAAAGTGTATCAGTAGCTAACGAGTTTTCAACATTTTGAGGCATCGCGCTGATACACATTACGAAACGGAGCCCAATTTGACACCACTCGGCAAAAGAATATAAGTGCTTCGGCACCACTCGGCAAAAAAGAAGCATTCGTGGCTGATCAGCGTTCCACGAGCTTGTTTTATAAGGCTTTTCGAGGGATGCCAGAGTCTTCAAATTGTTGTAAAACACTATATATTGTGATATTATAGACCTATATTATGGCTTATAATGTGTTGATTTGGTCGGAAAGCGCAGAAACGCGAACCAAACGCTTTCGAAACGCTTCCAAAACGCTAACGGACCGCGCCAGAATTGTTACTGAATCAACAACATATCGTGGCTGAAAAAGAGGAGCTGAACATGGTTAAAGACTGTAAGATCAAGGTTCTCGCACTTGTCCTTATGCTGATGATGGCGCTCATGTCGTCCTGCGGTGACGGGCTTGTGATACCTGACGAGTACAAATATGACGATTTCTCGCAGTTTATCAAACTGGGCGAATACAAGGGGCTGGAGTATGAGGATATGAAAGCTCAGGTGTCTAAGGAGGAACTACAGGAGAGCATTGATGAGATGCTGGCTGAGTCAGCCGGCAGCAAGCAGGTGAAGAAGGGAACTGTCAAGGAAGACAGCAAGATCAACATCGATTACTGCGGTTCGATCGACGGCGTTGAATTTGACGGCGGCAGTGCTGAAGGCGTTGATGTCGACATGGCTGACAACAATTTCATTGACGGATTTGCTGAAGGAATACTCGGACATGAGGCAGGGACCACATTCGATATTCATGTGACTTTCCCGGAAAATTACGGTGCTGAAGAGCTTGCGGGCAAGGATGCGGTATTCAAGATCACTGTTAATTACATCGAAGAGGAATCAGCACCTGAGTACAACGACGAGTGGGTCAAGAAGAACACGGACTTTGATACCGTTGAGGAATTCGAGAAGTCACTCAAGGAAGAGATACTCAACAACAAGTCGACAGATTCGGCAAATGATCAGAGAGCGGAGCTCTTCAACAGAATACTCGATGACAGCGAAGTGATCGAATATCCTGAGAAGGAATACAACAACAGATACAACAAGATCGTTGAGACATACAAGAATTATGCAATGTCTTCGGATACTGAATGGGCGGACTATCTGTCCGACGAGATGGGTATGACCGAAAAAGAATTCGATGACATGGCAGAAAAAACTGCAAAGTCAGCAGTCAAGCAGGAGCTTGTTCTGCATGCGATAGCAGCTGCAGAGGAAATCGCTCCTTCAAAGGATGATTACAGAAGCTATCTGGATAAGCTGCTTGAAGATGCAGGAATAACTGCTGACAAATTCAAGGAAAACAAAGGCATTACTATCGAACAGTATGCGGAGCAGAATGATCTTTATACCGCATTGCTTTATGAGAAAGTAATGGACAAGGTAATGGAATACAGTATCGCCAAATAGACGATACAGACGGCGTTGCGTAAATAAACAGTATTACCAAACAGGAGGTAGGGTATGAAGTGTCCATATTGCAACTTTGAGGAAACCAAGGTAGTTGATTCAAGACCTGTTGAAGATGGCCTGGCAACAAGAAGAAGAAGAGAGTGTGAGAAGTGCCACAAGCGTTTCACCACATTCGAGAAGATCGAGAACTCTCTGCTCGTTGTAGTTAAGAAGGACGGATCACGCGAGAGCTTTGACAAGAATAAGATCATCAACGGTGTAATGAAGGCCTGCCAGAAGACCAAGGTCACTTATGAGGACGTTCAGAAGATAGCTGACAATATCGAGCGTGGTCTTAACAACACAATGGAGAAGGAGATCCAGTCGACAATGATCGGACGGCTGATCATGGACGAGCTCAAGAAGATGGATCATGTTGCATATGTAAGATTTGCGTCTGTATATCAGGAGTTCAAGGACATTGATACATTCATCGATGAGATCAACAAACTCCAGGAAAGCAAGTAGTTGGAGGATAGGATATGTTGAGAGTTGCCATAGACGGTCCGGGCGGAACGGGCAAGAGCACAATTGCCAAAGCGGTCGCTGAGAAGCTCGATCTCGAGTATATCGACACAGGCGCAATGTATCGCTCCATCGCACTGAAATGCCTGAACAAGGGTATCAGTGTTGATAATGAAGCTGCAGTGATCGAAATGCTGGGTGAAACAGATATCGATTTCGTATCCAGCAAGGTGTTGCTTGACGGCGAGGACGTAAGCGGAATGATCAGAACAAATGAGGTATCGATGGCAGCCTCTACAGTGTCCAAGCTGGGACCTGTAAGAGAGAAAGTCGATGCTGTTACCAGAAGACTTGCTTCTACCAAGAATGTGATCATGGACGGAAGAGACATCGGTACATTCGTTATCACTGATGCCGAGGTCAAGATATTCATGACTGCAAGCCCTGAGATCAGAGCCAAGAGACGTTATGAGCAGATGCTCGAGCAGGGCAAGGAAGCTGACTATGATCAGATCTTCCGTGAGATACAGGAAAGAGATTATCAGGATACGCACAGAGACCTGCATCCACTTATGCAGGCTCCTGATGCTGTTTATCTCGACACTTCGAACATGAGCATCGAAGAAAACATCGAAGAAGTCCTGAAAATCATCGATATGAAGAAATAGAGAAGGCGATTGGGAGATTCCTTCACACTAACGACAGCATAACGTCATGTTTTTACGGCAGGAACTGTTATTATCTGCACATATCCGTTAAGAGGAGGAGACATGCAGATAAAGAATTTGCCGGAAAAAGAAAGACCACAGGAGAAGCTGCTTTACGGTGGTCCGGGAAAGCTCAGTAATGCTGAGCTACTTGCCCTGATCATCAGAACGGGGACGAGTGAGAAGTCAGCGGTGCAGCTGGCTGAGGACGTTATCTCATATGCGTGTGAAGAGATCGGTGATCTCGGCAGAGCCGATGTCAAGGAACTGACTGAGATCGACGGGATCGGAACATCCAAGGCGTGCTCGATAGTCGCGAGCATAGAGCTGGCAAAACGTATTATTTCCGATTCCGGACATGAGAAAAGAAAAACTATCAGAGACGGCACTGATGTTGCCGAACTGCTGATGCAGGAAATGTTATATGAGAAAAGGGAGATGCTTATCGAACTGCTTCTCAATGTGAAGGGCGAGGTCGAATCCAAATTCATCGTCTCAGTGGGAGAACTGGCCGGCACAAATGTGCATCCGAGAGAGGTGTTCAGTCCGGCGATCCGCAAGGGTGCTGCGGCAGTGATCATAGCACACAATCATCCGAGCGGAGACCCTACACCGAGTGATGATGATATTTTGGCCACCAGGAGACTTATCGAGGCCTCCAGGATCATCGGCATCAAGTTGGTCGATCATGTTATCGTGGGCAACGGCACCTTCACGAGCCTGCGGGCAGAGGGGGTAATGCCCTCCCGGGCAGCCA
>JAKSSO010000044.1 GCA_024403055.1 Mogibacterium sp.
TGTCGAGCCAGTGCATCAGAGCCCATGTTCCGCTCGCAAAAACGGCCGTCCATATTGCCAGATAAGCGACAACGCCGATCTTGTATGCGAACCACATGAACAGACCGCCGAATACCAGTGCCACGATCCAGACGCCGAAAAGCGATAATGCTACCGCTCCGCCCTGCTTGATAGGCACGATCTCATTAGTCCAGTGAATATTGGCAAGTTTAATACCCAGGAATGAATTCCCCGCCACGGAGAACAGCGTGAAAGTGATCGAAACAAGTACGATCAGAATGCTCTCCAGGGCAGATGCCTTGAGAACGATCACCACACTCAAGATCGCCAGCAGCATAGGAATGCCGCCAAGCAGAAGATGTGCCATGGCTTTGGCGCGAAGCACGGTCTTAGGCTCAACAGGCAGTGACTGCGGGATCCATATGCTCTTGCCTTCGAGAGAAACAGCAGGTGCAGACATGTCATTCATCGATGCCAGCAGCATCAGGATCGTCACGAACAGGATGCCTGTCATGCCCGGTCTGAAGTCTGCAGCCAGAAGATCCAGCATTTCGACTACCATTCCGCCCTTCCACAGAACTGCAACTGCAGCGATCACGATAAACAGAATACCAAGTCCGCAGTTGAGCATGTAGCTGGCACTTGAAGTGAATCTGTTGAACTCTTTGCCGACCAGCGCACGGAACGCCGATCTCTCTTTGGCGCGTTTCTCGACATAGACAGTCTTCTTAACAGCACCGCTCGAAGTAGCCATCGACAGGAAACCGCGAGCGATGACTCTGCAGGTGATGACCAGAGCAGCCGCAACGATTGCAATGACAATAATAGTCGATACCCAGTTTCCTTCGCCGATACTTCCGAAAGTGTATATCCAGTGAGCCGACTCCTTGATCTTAACGCCATATACGGCGGCATCCATGAGCAGATCCTGTATCATTGCACTAATCTTGCCATATCGATAATAATGCAGACTGATGAACGCCAGTGATGCAATTACAGTGATAGCACTCTTGTTCTTCACCTTCTTACTGATCTTTGCTACCACCCAGCCAAGCAGACAGGACAGCACAAGAACAATAACACTGACGATCAGTGCGAGAATGATCCCGCATATTATCGCAGAGAAACTGTTGTCGGCGACCGCCCAGTAAACAGCGATCGTCGGTATCATTACGACGCCGGAATACATCGCGCCCATGATATAGACGTTAGCAAGTCTTGCAGTGATGATGTCCCTGACAGGGATAGGCATGGACAGAAGCAGATCATTATCCTTAGCCAGATACAGACCGGCATAAGTAGTGAAGACGCTTCCGAATGCTCCGAGAACCAGTGCTAAACACGACATGATCGAGAAATACAGCCAGCTGACATCAGCCGAGCTGAGTCCCTTACACAGATTCAGCGCCATGATCGTGAACAGTCCGCCAAGGATGACGATCATGAGAAAAGCGAACAGCAGGAACCATGCCACTATGGAGAACCTGGATCTCGCCTTATTCTTTTTTGTGTTATAGAGATATCCCTTGAATACCTCCATAAGCTGTTTCTTAACCAGTAATCTGACCATCTCTACGCCTCTTTCTCAGCGAGCTCGAGGAATACATCTTCAAGGCTTTCATCGCCCTTTACTTCCTCCATTGTGCCCTTACGGATCAGCTTGCCGTTCTTGATGATAGCGATCTTGTCGCAAAGCTTCTCAGCGACTTCCAGAACGTGAGTCGAGAAGAAGATCGAACCGCCATTGTCACACAGCTCACGCATCATCAGCTTGAGATCGTGAGCCGCAGTCGGATCGAGACCTACGAAAGGCTCGTCCATGATGATCAGCTTTGGCTCATGGATCCATGCCGAAATGATAGCCAGTTTCTGCTTCATTCCGTGAGAATACGCTGCGATAGGCTGTGCAAGGTCTGAAGTCAGTCCGAAAAGGTCCGCATATCTTTTAATGCGTTCAGCTCTGACATCAGCATCAACGCCGAAAATGTCAGCGATGAAGTTCAGATACTTGATGCCTGTCATGAAATCATACAGATCCGGGTTGTCAGGGATGTATGCCATCAGCTTCTTGCATTCAAGAGGCTTTTCTCTGATGGACATTCCGCCAATGGTGATCTCACCCTCGTCGAACTCGAGGATGCCTGCCACACTCTTGAGAGTTGTTGTCTTTCCGGCACCATTGTGGCCGATAAATCCATAGATCTCGCCCGGCTCAATGCTCAGGCTCAGGTCGTCCACTGCGACTTTCTCTCCGAATCTTTTTGTCAGATGATCGATTTTCAGCATGTTTTTACTCCTTGTTTTTCAGAAAAAGGAACACCGAATGAAGCATCCAGTGTTCCATGATTTGCATTAATTATTCTAACCCGTCAGCTTTTCGATCCCTCGGGTGACTGTTGCCATCAGCAGCATCCATGTAGGCAGCACAACAAGTGCCGCCGGCAGCAGATAGAAGAACTTATACGGAATTATATTCCAGAAGAACTGCAGAGCACTGTTGGTCGGATCACATGTGAACATGTAGTTGACATGCTGCTCGACCGTTGCTCTAAGAGCCAGATTGATCAAATGTACAACTCCTCCGATACACAGGAACATGCCCATGGTAGGAAGGATGTCCTTGAACTTCGGTCTGTAAATGTCCAGGCCGTGCAGCAGGAAAGGCATGATGCATCCAAAGAGGTGTGTGAACTGGAAATTCATTACTCTCGGCTCAAACAGGCTGTATCCCTTGAAGCCCGTTTCGGAAATAATGATCGCCAGTGTTGCACCCAGCAGTGAGATATAGAAACAGAACGCTTTTAACGGTCTGAGATCTGCCTTGATGCCTATCGGCAGTAGCACGATGCTGATATTACACAGCTGCAGCGGAAGCTCTTTCCACCATGAGAACGCTCCAAGGTTTTCCTCATAACAGAGCATCGAATACTCTGTATCCATCGAAAGCAGTATCTTGTAAACGATAAAGTATACAAAAACACCTACATACAGCCAGAAAAGAAATTTTTCCCTGTAAGCCATGTCTTTCTTTCCTACGAAGATGATGATCAGCGCAGCTATCACTGCAAAAAATGCGATCGTCATCCAGAATACACCGTTAAAAGGTTCTAAAATCATTTTTTCTTTTTCGTCTCCTTTTCTACCGATATCGGTTACTTTGATTGCTTGTGTTCATACATTCTTCCGTCTGCAAGACTGATCAGGCTCTCAACATCTTCGTAGGTCAGGCAGTTTCCCGTAGCCTCTCCGATGCTGATACCGAACTTCAGATCTTCGGAATAATCTTTGTTAACTGTTGCTATTGCATTCTCAATATTGATCTTGAGCTGATCTATATCTTCCCTCGTCATGTCAGAACCGCAGATAACGAATTCATCGCCGCCGTAACGGCAGAGGAAAAGTCTCTTGTCACCGATCGTACATACCGACTTGAGCGCACTTGCCATGCCCTTGAGCACCCAGTCACCCGCCGTATGTCCCAGTGTATCATTAATATTTTTGAATTTGTCAATATCACACATCAGAACAGTGATCTGCGAATTTGACTTCTGCAGCCTCTCGATGATCGTGGTCTCGAGCGCTCTTCTGTTATTAAGACCTGTCAGAGTATCCTTGGATACCTCATCAACTATGTAGTTGATGGCAATGATCAAAGCCGACAGTGCCATTCCGCACTGAGTCGTCGTTGCTCCGTAGATGAACATCTGAACAACAGATGCCAGTACAGGCGGAACGATGAACCACAGCATAGGTACATACTGCTCCTTCTCAGCTCTGGATGAAGCCTCTCTGATCACCTTGAATACAACAATAGTCGCATACAAGAGATAGAACCATGAAATGATCCAGTGCACAGCGATGCCATTGGCTCTTGCATAAGTATTGGTCTCATCGATCGTAAACAGCCATCCGGTGATCGGATTTGTGACGAGCAGCAGTATCATTATGATAAGTGGGATCGACAGAATGCGTTTGCTCTTAACGTGTTTGTAGTCAGCATTTCTGACTCTGAGGTTAACGTAATTGAGCCATGCGTATCCGGCCCAGGTTATTGCAGCATCATAGATTATGTTGGAGGCCTGCAGAATACCCTTTGCACCCGGTATGGTCTGTCCGTTGAAATACCATGCGAAAATATCCGCAACACTTATCACACCAATTATTAGAAGAAGACGGTTGAAAGTCCTACGCCTTGCCGGCACTGCATCATTCCTCTTCTTCATTGACAAATAAATGATCAGCACGATAAGTATACATAGTATATTCGTCTGCAGATAATACTTTGTCATAACGCGCCCTCCTTTTACATGCATCTAAACATGCAACACCGATACATTGTAACATATTTAACCGAAAATTGCCCCTACTTTAGTATTTCCGCCAGCTCCTCGATAGAATTGCACACGTAGTCCGCATTCTCTTCCATGAACGCCCTGTTCTCCGGAATGTCAAAACACCATGACGCCGCAGCAAAAGCAACGCCCGCTGCACGCGCCATGTCATATCCCGGCTTGAGATCATCGATGACCAGTATCTCATCAGGTCTAAGCGAATACTTCTCCATTATCTTGAAAACAGGTACAGGTGCCGGTTTCAGTTCATCTCTTGGCTGCTCAAAACCATAGATCTCATCAGGGACAGGAAGATCATTGTACTCGTAATCCCGCATGATATTCTGAGCATGCGAATGCGACACGACCGCAAGTATTCCTCCGGCCGCTCTGTGCGCCTCCATTATCTCCCTTATACCCGGAAAGGCCTCTGCCCGATGCTCGGAAGCATACTTCGACCAGAACTGATACTCCGTCTCCATCATCTCCTCGCTCATTCCGCAGATATCTCTGTAGAAAGCGAACACTCCCGGGTCAAAGTTGTATCTGACATACTCCTCCAGCGAGCAGTCGATATTCAGTCCATATTCTTTAACAAAAGCAGCAAAGCACGGATAATGTATCTTAGCCGTGCTGTTGACTGTTGTATCATCGTGGTCAAAAATCAGACATCTGTACTTCATTTAACGTTCCTGCTTTCCGGTATGTCAAGGACAAGCGGCTCGTCTATTGTCTCGGATACATATTTGCCGTCTTTCTTTCGTTGTTTGACACATTCTGTCAGTAAATATTCAATTTGACCGTTTACCGATCTGAAATCATCCTCAGCCCATGCAGCAAGTGAGTTGTACAGCTTGGGCGACAGTCTCAGCGGTATCTGTTTTTTCTCTTCAGCCATATTAATACAAGCTTCCTGAATTTACTATCGGCTGAGCATCCTTATTGCCGCAGAGAACTACGAGCAGATTGGATACCATTGCAGCCTTGCGCTCTTCGTCAAGTTCTACAGTATTGTTCTCGCTAAGACGGTTGAGAGCCATCTCCACCATTCCTACCGCGCCATCAACGATCATCTTACGAGCATCGATGATAGCCGAAGCCTGCTGACGCTGTAGCATTACTGCAGCAATCTCAGGCGCATAAGCGAGATAAGTGATCCTTGCGTCGATGACCTCGATGCCCGCTTCATTCACTTTGCTCTGGATCTCATCACGGATACGTCCTGCAACGACCTCGCTGGATCCGCGCAGGCTTCCGTCATCATCCAACCCATCGCCTGTAGTATCAACACCCGGCGCAACGTCGTAAGGATAAAGTCTAACGATATTGCGGACAGCCGAGTCACACTGCAGCGACAGATATTCCTTGTAGTTGTCTACGTTGAAAACAGCCTTGGTAGTATCAACGACTCTCCACATTACAGCGATACCGATCTCAACCGGGTTGCCCAGGCAATCATTGATCTTCTGGCGGCTGTTGGAAAGAGTCATGATCTTCATTGAGATTTTCTTGCTGGCAAATGCCTCTGTATTCTCTGCCGACTTGAAAAGTGCAGCAGCTACAGCAGCTCCGCCCGAAGCATTCGATGCATCCACATCACCGCTCTGGCTGAGCTTGGTCTTGGCAGCAGGATTAAAAGCTGCACAGAACGGATTTACCCAGTAGAAGCCTGCGTCCTTGAGTGTTCCGTAATACTTTCCGAACAGGGTCAGCACCAGCGCCTCCTGCGGCTTGAGTGTCTTGAGTCCGAGGAAGAAAAACCAGCCTACGAACAGCCACGCTATGCAAAGTACGATGATCAGAGGCATGTCCAGTACACCGCCAAGGACCACACCGAAAATAGCCGCAAGATATAAAACCGAGAAAAGAATCAGCATAGCCATGCCATTCTTTTTATTATTCAAAACTTTTTCTTCAGTCATGGTAGAAAATCTCCTTTCTTTGATACCGACTTCTGGTATCAGTCTTTGATATCGGCTTTTGATATCAGAATGATATCACCAAGATTTCACATTGTCAATCACATCTCACAATTCAAGAGCCGGCGACCGTAGATTGGGCGTTGAAGCCGGGGTTTCGATGTCGACGGCCGAGATTTCGGACTTTGGTACGCCTATTAAGGGGTAAAACGCCATAATTCGGATAAAAAAGCACATTTTTCAGCATTAGAAACCACGAATTAAGGGGTGTTCTATGAAAAATGCTCTATCAGGCACACAGTCAGCCTGTTATTCAAGTAAAACTTCAAGTTTTATGTGCCAATTTAGGAAGATTTATAGGTTTTACCCCTTAATTGACTGACCAAGGTGCGATAAATTGTGCCATAATTACCTTTTTCTTATAATTTACCCCTTAAAAGCCTGACCAGCATAGAGACTTTATCACCAACGCATCCCGAAGACCAAAGAAAAGCACGCTCAGAGAGGCCGGGCAGAGGGAGCCGCGAACGCACGCTTTCGAAAGAATAAAAAAAGAAGCTGAGATCCTACGATCTCAGCCTCCCTTGTGTCTAAAATATTATCGAATCGCCTCTCAGCCTCGATAGTTTCGAATATTTGATAGCCTCGAATTACTTCTTAGCTTCGTAGTCCTTCAGGAACTCAACGAGAGCCTCAACGCCTTCCTGTGGCATTGCATTGTAGATGGAAGCTCTGAGTCCGCCAACGCTTCTGTGACCCTTGAGGTTATCAAAGCCAGCAGCCTTAGTAGCAGCTACAACAGCAGCATCCTCTTCCTCTGAACCTGTTGTGAATGTGCAGTTCATGAGGGATCTGTCTGCAGGGTTTACATTGCCGCTGAACAG
The DNA here is from genome assembly GCA_024403055.1 of Mogibacterium sp. GTDB lineage: Bacteria > Bacillota > Clostridia > Peptostreptococcales > Anaerovoracaceae > Crickella. The sequence continues at coordinate 7,135 of JAKSSO010000044.1, forward strand.
GTTGCTCTGGTCAAGGAAATCATAGAAGATCTTAGCCTTAGCTTCGTTCTTAGCCTGCATAGCTTCGAGTCCGCCGTTAGCGAGCAGATACTTGAATACCTTACCGCAGCAATAGATTGCCCATGTATTTGGAGTGTTGTACATTGATCCCTTTTCTGCCTGGATCTTGTAGCTCATGTAGATAGGAGCGAATGCAGGCATGTCCTCAGGAATGAGGTCTTCTCTAATGATAACAACTGCCATTCCTGCAGGTCCAACGTTCTTCTGTACGCCTGCCCAGATCAGACCGTAGTCTTCTACGTTGCATGGCTTGGAGAGGAACATTGATGACTGGTCAGAGATCAGTACCTTGCCCTTAGTGTTAGGGAGCTGCTTGAAAGTAGTTCCGTTAATAGTCTCGTTCTCGCAGATGTATACATAGTCTGCATTGTCAGGAATATCCAGATCACTGCAGTCAGGAATGTATGAGAAGTTCTTATCCTTGGATGAAGCTACGATCTTAACCTCTCCATACTTCTTTGCCTCTGAAATAGCCTTGCTTGACCATGTTCCTGTCTCAACATAGCATCCTACTCCGTCTCTAAGCAGGTTCATTGGAACCATTGCGAACTGGAGAGTACCGCCACCCTGAACGAAGAATACCTTGTAGTTCTCAGGAATTCCCATCAGCTCACGAAGATCAGCAACTGCCTCATCGTAGATCTGCTGGAAAACCTTTGATCTGTGGCTCATCTCCATAACAGACATTCCGGATCCCTTGTAGTTCAGAACCTCTGCTGCGATCTCTTCAAGTACAGGTTCCGGCATCATTGCAGGCCCAGCTGAGAAGTTATACACTCTATCATATTTCATGACAATCAATCCTCCTAGATTATAAATATTGCGCAACGCGCATAGTAACTTAATATACATTAACTATCTTAACACTTTTACATGGCATTGTCGATAAATATAGTCCTTAAATTTCGCTGTTTTCATCTTCGATTTCCCCGACAGGCTCCCCTTCATCCGCTAGCGCATCAGACCCCTCTTCATCCGCCAAAGCGTCATCATCCTCGATCCCCATCAGCGATTTGTCGAGGCCGTACTTCTGCGCAATGTCCGCGAGTCCCCGCTCGATCTCTTTCCTGCAAAAATTGTGTTCCTCCAGGCACTCATCCGTCATGTTGTTCAGATATGAGTAGAACAGCAAAGCCATCTTCAGATCCGACAGATCCCCATAATCAGCAGTCTCGAATAGCCGATTTTCCGCCTCGTTTATCTTACCCTCGTCCGCCATTCCGCGTAGCCGAAGCAGAGCCTCCTTCTGCTCCTCTGTTTCGAGCATGTCATCGGATGGCATCATGTCAATATTAAAAACAAGCTTCATAATCATCCTGGTCATGTCGTTGATCATACGGATGATGTAGTCGTTGTAGTAAATTACCATAGTGTATTTTCCTTTTTCTTTACCATGTCATTATATTCCAATTGGACAGTTATTTATACCTTTTTCAATACCGAAAAAGGAGAGACATCAGCAGTCTCTCCTTCACAAGTCATATCCCCCATTACAGGAACTGTAGTTTTTGCAAACTGCTTCCCATAACAGACGTTGTTTTTTTCGCGAGTCTTTCACGCGCGTTATTTCATATGCTGAGACTATCTGGCCTGCAGCGTGATCGTATTGTATCTGAAGTCAAAATCAACGAAGTCAGTCACAACAAGAGAATCTGACCAGTACACGGTCTCGCCGTTAGCATCTACATACAGCACATCGCAGCCCATGTATTTGGCGAGTTCCTGCGCCTCTGTGGCCTTCTCGCCGAAGCAGTCAGCGAACACTCTTGCCATCTCAGCCTTGATGTTTTTTCTGGTGTCAGCAACGATCGTTACAGTCTTATTCTCTCCCTGGATATCCGCGAGCTCGTATACATAGTATCTGGCCTTGTCTGCCGAATTCATTTTGGCATACTCTTCTCCAAAACCTTCATCATTACCGATGTTGACGATCGAATACGTGTATCCCAGCTTATCGGCAGCCGAAATAGCCTCAGATAACATTTTGTATCTGCTGTCAGTCAGCTCTCTGATGCGTTCCTTGGCATTATCCTGACATGTCACCATGATATAGTCATTCTTGTGTACTCTCTTGCCGGCACGCGGGTACATCTCTATAACTTCATATTCCTCATATCCAAAATCAGTGATCTTGCTGTAATCGTAGCCATCGCGGCAGTCAAAATACATGTTGCGCTCCTCGAACCCGATATCGAGCAGAGCCTGCTTTGCCTCGGACGCTTTCATGCCTGTAAGATCCGGCAGGTCGACCATGGTAAAGTAATTCACAGTCACAATAGTGCCGACTCCAAGAATGATGATCGCCAGAGCAACGGTGACTATCGTCTTGTACCTTTTCAGAAAATACTTTATTCTTGCAGAAAAAGCATTCGACTCCGCGTGTCCCCGTTCATCGAATCGCGTGCCGCAATATGGGCAGCTACGGCTTCCGTTCTGCACCATCAATCCGCAGTTCGGGCATCTGAATGCTCCTTCATTATTACTCTTTGCCATGTCGTTCTCCTTTATTTGTTTATTATCTGCCGATCAATGCTATTTTATATCGGCAATGATTTTCTTTACAATACCGTCCAGCTCACTGCCATTTCTGTAGTCCGCTGCCGCGATATATTTCACTCTGTTCTCATCGAGCATCTTCTCGACCTTGCTCTTGTCACAGGTCTCGCAGTTATACACGCCTATCGAATGACCGTCATGGCTATGCACCAGTTTCATGCACGGAACATCTGTATCGCTATCTCCAATATATATCATATTGGCAAACGGCACACGTATATCTTCAGGTGCAAAATAGTCGTTTACCCTCGGATCATATACATCCGGTACACCTTTGGAAATTCGGAAGAGGAACTGTGTCTTGTTGGTATAATTCACGACCATCGACGGCCAGATCGCAACTCCCGCTTCGTCGTAGTAAAACGAGCTTGCGTATATCTTCGTAAACTCATCAGCGATCGATGTGCCCTCAATCATTTCACGCATTCCCGAAGAAATAATATAATGCTCGACCGTTACACCGTGTTCCTCGCCATATTTTCGTATTCTCTCGAACCAGCTGTCAACTCCCGGATTAAGAGTAATGTTTTTTCCGTACTCTGCCAGAGTCTTCCTGCTGACGATAAGCTTGCCGCGGGAATCTGCGATCATTTTGTACATCCAGGCAAGATCAGAATCCATTTCATTCTCCTGAGCAAGTTCATTTACTTCCTTCCAGAATTCATCCTGATCAGGATAATCGATCGACTCCAAATAGCCCTGCGCCTGCATGTTATCAGGCGACAGGGTCTTATCAAAGTCATAGCAGATAGCGACGATAGGTCTAGTCTCTTTTT
>JAKSSO010000045.1 GCA_024403055.1 Mogibacterium sp.
ATCCATCTGTCGGCATGTCCAGCCGCTCTCTTTCTTCACGGACCGAATACTGTTGACCTGTTGCCAATCTAGAAGTATGATTAGTTATACAAATCATACCAAGGTGCGAACCTGGAGGGGGAAAGATCAATATGACAACACCAAAAGGGAAATACACATGGACTGCCACAGTCGGAGAGAAGGGGCAGATCGTGATCCCAAAACAGGCACGGGATATTTTTGACATAAAGCCCGGAGACACTCTGCTGATTCTCGGTGATGAAGAACGCGGGATCGCGATCCCTAATAAAGGCGTTTTTTCGGAACTCTTTTCTGCAACCTTGTCAAAAGATAAGGGAGGTGAGGAAAAGTGAAGATCGCATGGTTTTGCATTCCGGCACACGGACATACCAATCCTACACTAGGGCTCGTTAAGGCACTGACTGAGGCCGGGCATCAGGTCTGGTATTTTTCCTTTGAGGACTTCAGGGAGAAAATCGAGGCGGCCGGCGCAACATTCATCGGCTGTGACGGATATGATTTTGAAATGGAAGATAAGGGTAATGCGGACCGCGTAGGCAAGGACAAAGTCTATGCGACCGAGCTTCTCGTTTCATCGACACTCGCGCTGGACGAAGTGACAACCTGTGTCCTCGGGGAGATCAGACCGGATCTTGTTGTTTCAGATTCCGTGGCATTCTGGGGCAAACTCGCAGCCATGAAACACGGTCTGCCATACGTCTCATCGACCACGACTTTTGCCTTCAATAAGTATTCTGCAAAATATATGCAGGAGAGCGCGTGGGATATCGCCAGGATGCTGGTGGCATTGCCGCGCATCAATAAGCAGCTGAAACGTCTCCGCGACAAGGGATACCCCGTAAAGAGCCTGCTTGATATAGTTCAGAATGATAATGATACAAATACGATCGTCTACACGTCGAAATACTTCCAGCCGTGTTCAGAAACGTTTTCAGACAGATATCATTTCATTGGGCCATCGATCAGGCCAGTCACCAAACCTATGGAAAAGACTGCCGACAAGCTGGTCTATATCTCCATGGGAACGGTCAACCAGAACAGGGAATTCTATCGGAACTGCATCCATGCGCTGGGACAGACGGACTGGCAGGTGATCATTTCTATGGGAACCAATCCGGAGCATTATGACCAGCTCCCGGATAATATACATATCTACGAATCCGTGGATCAGATGGCGGTTATCTCAATTGCAGATGCGTTCATCACTCATTGCGGAATGAACTCCGCTTCAGAAGGCTTATACTTTCAGGTGCCTCTTGTATTATTCCCGCAGACACCTGAACAGGACGCCGTGGCAAAACGCGTTGAAGAGCTTGGCGCGGGTGTAAGGCTGAAGTCGATCTCCGGGGAGGATGTTTTGCACGCTTTGAGGCAGATCATTTATGAATCCGCATATAAAGATAATGCAGCGAAAATATCGGAAAGCTTCCGAGCCTGCGGCGGTGCCACAGAGGCAGCATCGTTTTTAGAGGAGATAGCGAAGAAACCAAACAATGTCCTTTGAAAAAGCTTCTGCCATATGCATGGGATTGCGAGTAAAGATATTGCTGCGCAGGATGAAGGAATACAGCCAATGCTTATGGAGATTCGTACCATTCTCAAAAGTGCATTAAGGAAACAGATATCTGTTTCCGCCATAACGAAGCAGCAGGGAGAACAAAATATGAATGAATGTCTCATATGCAAAGCCCCTCTTGAATATCTTCAATCGGATATAGAGATGGAGTGTGCAATATGCCATAAGAAAGAGCTGAGCAAGACAAGATGCGTTAACGGACATTATGTCTGCAACGAGTGTCACACTCAGGGCGTTGACAGTATTATCGGCGTTTGCCTGGCGGAGACATCGAAAGATCCGATAGAAATACTCAATAAAATGATGTCGCTTGAGTTCTGTCACATGCACGGACCGGAGCATCACATCATGGTCGGTTCGGCACTGCTGACAGCTTATAAGAATGCCGGAGGCGATATTGATCTGGAAAGTGCCCTTATGGAAATGCACAACAGAGGGAAAGATGTTCCGGGAGGGGCATGCGGATTCTGGGGTGCATGCGGAGCAGGCATCAGCTCCGGAATGTTCGTCTCAATTATTACAGGATCAACGCCGCTCGAAAACGAGCCTTTTGCATTGTCGCACAAGATGACTTCGCGTTCTCTTGGCCGGATCGGTGAGATAGGAGGACCTCGATGCTGCAAAAGAGATTCGTATCTGTCGATCCTGGAGGCGATCGATTTCGTCAGAGAGAATTTCGGGATCAAAATGGAGCGGTCGGAAGTCGTTTGCGGATTCTCGGCTAACAACGCTCAGTGCATCGGAAAACGCTGCCCGTTCAACAGAAGCCGTATGAAACTGTAAATTCCATTAGATGACTAAACAGAAGAAAGAGAATCATATACAGAAGAAAGAGGATCATATAATGAAGAAAAGCAATTTCAAAATATTCGTTGTTAACCCGGGTTCAACGTCGACCAAGGTCGCTCTGTTCAGAGACAAGACCAAGGAATTCGAGATGACCATCACACATGATGCGAGCAAGCTGAATTCATTCCCGTCGATCAATGACCAGCTGGACTACAGAATGGAAGTAGTCCACCAGTTCATCGAGACCAATCACATCGATCTTACGGATGTGGATGCTTTCGTTGGACGCGGAGGAGCCTGCTATCCGGTAGAGAGCGGAGTCTATGAAGTGAACGACCGTCTCGTGGAAGACATGGTAAATGCTGTCGGAGGAGTTCAGCATCCTTCCAACATCGGTATTCCGATGGCCAAGAAACTGCAGGAGAAGTACGGCGGCAGACTCTTCATGATCGACCCGGTAGCTGTCGATGAATTCTCGCCTGTATCAAGGATCACAGGCGTTAAGGGAATAGAGAGAAAAGCCATCTCGCACGCACTCAATCTCAAGGGAACAGCGATGCACCACTGCAAGCTGCACGGCCTGGACTACAAGAATACCAAGCTCGTAGTTGCTCACATCGACGGAGGCATCACTATCGCAGCTCATGATCACGGCAGACAGGTAGACTGCAATGACGGAGCCGGCGGAGACGGACCTTTCACAGGAACAAGAACAGGCTCGCTGCCGCTGCTGGGCGTACTTGATTATCTTCACGATCATACAGAGGATGAGCTCCGCAAAATGTGCGCGGGCTACGGCGGATTCGTATCGTATTTCGGAACATCCAATGCTGACGAGGTGCTGGAGATGGCCAAGGAGGGCAACGAAGAAGCACAGCTCGTATGGACTGCTCTTGCCTATAACATCGTTAAATTCATCGGATCAATGGCGGCCGCACTCAAGGGCGAGATCGACGGCATACTGCTGACCGGACGTTATACGAGATTCGAAGGACTCATGAAATATATCAAGGAGCACGTAGGATGGATAGCACCGATCTACATATATGAGAATGAGGTAGAGCACGAGGCGATGGCTTCGGGTGCACTAAGAGTGCTCAGAGGAGAAGAAGAGGCGAAGGAATACAAAGGTAAAAGCGGATTTGTCGGCACCTTTACGAAAGAGGGAACGGCGGTCTAAGTAATAAAGATGATAGGTGAACGAGATAACAGTACTAAATATGTTCTGATACTGATACTTGCCACTATGTTCAATGCGACGAGCGGGATATGGATCAGGCTGAGCGGGCAGGGACCTGTCGGCACAGCCATGTGGAGAGCACTGATCGCGATCCCACTGCTGGCTTTTGCCGGAGCAAAGGGGATCAAGGGTGCACCTAAGAAGGACATCCTGATAATGCTCATTGCCGGGGCTTTCCTGGGCGGTGAGCTTATTTTCTTCAACCGCGCGCTGGTCATGACCTCTGTTGCAAATGCCAATCTCTTCGGCAATCTGACAGCGGTGATCATAGTTCCGGTGTCGTATTTCCTGTTCAAGGAAAAGATCCCTAAGTTCTTCTTCCTTGGCGCAGGCATCGCAATCATCGGTGTAATAATACTGGTGAACGGCAAAGCAGACCCGCAGCCGTCCAACTACATCGGTGATATCTACGCCGGCATCGTCGCGCTGCTCTACGGTATGTACATACTCCTCTCATACAGGATGAGGGACAAATACCCAAGCAGCTCGATAATGTTCGTGGCGAGCATTTCGATGTTTGCGGTACTGCTCGCAGCATCGCTGGTACTCGGCGAAGCGAGCGTTCCGTGTACGGCACATGACTGGCTTATCATATTCCTATATACGATCTTCCTGCAGGTCATCGGGCTCAATCTCTCGGCTCACTGCAACGGTCATCTGAGAGTCAATCTGTCGGCGATAATTTCGCTGATGCAGCCGGTGTTCGGAGGCATTTATTCGTGGATACTGTTCAGTGAGAAGCTGTCGCTGATGGAAATGATAGGCATATGCATCGTTATCATCGGTGTATATCTCACGAAGAGGGAATACCAGAAGAAATAGCGGAGCCGGGTAGAAAAACGTATTGACTTTGCGAACATCTGTTCTATAATATTATCAGCACACGGAAAGGAGACTGATGAGACAGAGAATAGATGTTCTGGCAGCTTTCGATAACGGAGCAAGAAATCCCAGGCCGCTCAGATTCAAACTGATCGAGCATGGCATCAAGACGACTGTTAATGTCGGCCGCATCAAGAGGGCAGAGTACCTGGGATCCGGCGGCGTGACAAGGATAGAGTACGAGTGCGAGACATGCAATGACGGACGGGCGATTGACTACAAGCTGATCTTCTTCTACCGGGAGTGCCGGTGGGAGATAGAGGTGTGAGTCATGTCCGAGACATCAGTGTGAAAATGCACATTGACATTGGCATTACAGTCTGATATATTCGCTGCGTAAAGCGTTCGTCGTAAATGCGGAACGCAGATGAATAGCGGGGCATTGGCGCAGCTGGGAGCGCGTTTGACTGGCAGTCAAGAGGTCATGGGTTCGAGCCCCATATGCTCCACCACAGAATATAAAAAAGCCATCTTGGTAAAATCCAAGATGGCTCTTTTTTCTTTATAAAATCGACTCTGCCGCCTCTCACATTTAACACTGCTGCAGCCGCACGGCCAGACCTGATCTGCCTACACATGCATATGCCAGCAAACGCAGGCGCTCCGGATCGATCCTGTCTGACACATACTCGCCGACGTACATTCCGATGAGAATGAATACGCTGCCTACTGCAATATAAGGCCACAGTGACCAGTTGAAAATACCGTTGATCATACGGCCTGAGATCGTGACAATGTTCGTTACCATAAACAGGAACTGCATACTAGCAACATAGCTCTTGTGATCTTTAGTTGCAGCGATAAAGTAAGGCGCGATAGGCGGACCTCCAAGTGCGAACAACCCAGCCATCACACCGGATAATGCGCCGCAGCCGATACCCACAGCAGCTTTGGGCTTGGCCCTGACCTTGTCGGCAACCATCAGGAAATAAACGGATAGCAACATCAGGAAGACTGAGAAAACAATGATCAGTATGCGCTGGTTAGCTGCGCCGACCAGGCAGGTCACGACAAATGACACAACGGAATAAGCAATCGTCGGCGGAACGGTCACGCGCCAGTCGATATCACGCCGATATTTGAAACACAGAATGGCACAGTAGAGCATATTGACAGACAGCGCCAGCGAAGGCGCGTCATTGAAGTTACTGCCGAAAAGAAACGGGAATATCATCATCATAAGCATAACAGAGCCAAAACCCGTGACTGTTTGCAGTGCCCCGGCCATTGCGCTGCCCAAAATAACAGCGAGCCATATCAACATTAGAAATCATACTCCTTTCGCATGCGCTGAAGATCATAAGCGTTTGCAAGTTCTTAAATCATTTTTTGCTACAAAAAGCGTAAACGATGCAGCGCTGCCTTGTCAATGCTAAATCGTTCCTGCCCGGAGTCAAGCCGGGCTTTTTATGTGTACAAAAAATGGGTCAATTCACTGCGATAACAGCTCTTACGCGCATGTTTACCATTATATATGTTAAATACAAGTGGTCAAATACAAAAAATCCCTAATTTTTCAACCATTCTGACCACAATTTTGATGACAAGTCTCAAGATGAAGGGGTATAATCATTATGTAAGTTTATACCCTAAGCACGACCGGGACGGAGGGGGTCCCATTTAAGCACGACCAAGATGAAAAAAGGAGAAAACATCAGACAAAGAAAGGATGGCCGCTGGGAGGCAAGATACACCAGAGGCTACGATCAGGACGGCAAGAGGATAATCGCCTCATGCTATGCAGCAACATATGAGCAGGTAGTAGAGAAGAGGAACGCACTGCTGGACGAGATATGCATCAGAGACAACAAGCCGAGAGGAATAGGTCTCCTGATACTCGGAGCAGGCAGCCACGGCAAGGAGGTACGCGAGATCGCTGAGGCTACGAGAGTATTCAGCCGTATCACATTCCTGGATGACAATGCGAGTGGCAGAGACATCATCGGAGGCTGGTCTCAGGCTGAAGAACTCTACGGCGAGTATACGGCAGCGATCGTAGCGGTAGGTAACAGGCATCTGCGTATGCTGTGGATGTCCAGGCTCACTGAGATGGGATACACGATACCTACACTGATACATCCGAGCGCAGTCATCTCACCGAGCGCCAGGATAGGAGTAGGCAGTGTAATATGCGCCAGAGCTACTGTCAGCACAGGAGCAAGCGTGGGCACAGGCTGCATCATATCAGCGGGAGCAGTAATAGACAGAAATGCGACAGTTGAAGACTGGACACATATAGAGAAATAGAGCACTACAAAGAAGCACGACAATGAAAATCGAAGACTTAATGAATTATCAGATCACATCCATCAGAACACCGATATCCGCAACATCATTCGCGATACCATTCGGAATCATCGATGCAGGTGAGTATCTGCGAGTGGCAAATATAGGGCTGGTAAGAAAAGAGGATATCAGGGACATATATCTTGAAGATGGCAAACTGATCATCAGACGCAGAGATGATGAGATCATAGCGATGACTTTCGCTGAGGAAGAGATACTAACAAAATAACAGCAATAATTACTTAAGAAAGAGGTAAGGCGGGAATGAAGATCACAGTTGCAGGAGTAGGATATGTAGGATTATCACTGGCTACATTATTCGCACAGAACCACGAGGTAAAAGCGGTTACTACCACACCGGCCAAGGCAGAGAAACTTGATCAGTTCATAAGTCCGATACAGGATGACGAGATAGAAAGATTCTTCGCTGAGGCTAAGGCAGGAGAGAGAACTCAAGCTCACTACAACTACAGATAAGGAAGCTGCATATGCAGATGCAGATCTGGTAGTTATCGCAGCACCTACCAATTATGACGATGTAGGACATTTCTTCGATACATCAGCGGTAGAGGATGTTATCGAGACAACACTCAAGGTCAATCCTGACGTACTGATGGTCATCAAGTCGACTATCCCTGTGGGATATACAGACTCTGTAAGAGAGAAGTATGGTATCAACAATATCATATTCAGCCCTGAGTTCCTGAGAGAGTCCAAGGCACTGTATGACAATCTCCATCCGTCAAGAATAGTAGTCGGTGCATACCCTGAGCAGCAGGAGCAGGCAGAGATATTCGCACAGCTCCTGGTAGAGGGTGCTGAGACTGAGGCTAAGAGATCAGGAGTACCTGCAAGAGACGGAGTACCTGGGGCTGACGGACAAAAGCTCACAGGAGATATCCCTGTACTCATCTGCCCACCTACAGAGGCAGAGGCAGTAAAGCTCTTCGCCAATACATATCTGGCAGTAAGAGTAGCATACTTTAACGAGCTGGATACATATGCATAGAGCAAGGGGCTCGATACTGAGGCCATACTCAAGGGCGCAGGAATGGATCCACGTATCGGATCACACTACAACAATCCGTCATTCGGATACGGCGGATACTGCCTGCCTAAGGACACCAAGCAGCTGCTCGCCAACTACAAGGATGTTCCACAGAACATGATCCAGGCTGTAGTAGATGCCAACAACACAAGAAAGAGATATATCGCAGATGCAGTACTGGCTAAGGAGCCTGCATGTGTAGGAGTATTCAGACTTACCATGAAGTCCAACTCGGATAATTTCAGAGCATCTGCAATACAGGATGTAATGAAGAATATCAAGCAAGCTGACGTGCCTATCATCATATATGAGCCTACACTGGAGAACGGAAGCGAATTCTTCGGATATGAGGTAGTGAATGATCTGGAAAGATTCAAGACAGAGTCTGACGTGATCGTAGCCAACAGATATGATGACGTACTCAGTAATGTTGAGGATAAGGTATATACAAGAGATTTATTCAGGAGAGACTAATGTTCAAGGGAACTGAAATCAAGCCATTTGAGAATAAAATATGGCTGGCATCACCGACAATGCACGGTGAGGAGCTGAAGTACATGCAGGAGGCATACGAGACTAACTGGATGTCTACTGTAGGTGCGAATATCAATGAAGTTGAGAAGATTACCTGTGAGAAGATAGGATGCAGCTATGCTGTAGCACTCGCTTCAGGCACTGCAGCTCTACATCTTGCTATCAAGCTGGCAGGTGAGAGACTTTACGGACAGCCTAAGGCTAATCATGGAGCACTTGAAGGACATAAAGTGTTCTGCTCAGATATGACATTCGACGCTACTGTCAATCCTGTAGCTTACGAAGGTGGCGAAGCAGTTTTCATTGATACTGAATATGATACCTGGAACATGGATCCTGTTGCTCTTGAGAAGGCATTCGAGATATATCCTGATGTCACACTGGTAGTAATGGCACATCTCTATGGAACACCAGGCAAGGTAGATGAACTCAGAGCAGTATGCGACAAGCATGGTGCACTTGTCGTTGAGGATGCTGCAGAGTCTCTTGGCGCTACATATAAGGGTGTGCAGACCGGAATGTTCGGTGACTATGCTGCTATCTCATTCAATGGTAATAAGATCATAACAGGATCATCCGGTGGTATGTTCCTGACTAACAATAAAGAAGATGCCAACATAGTGCGTAAGTGGAGCACTCAGTCAAGAGAAGATGCTGCATGGTATCAGCATGAAGAAATGGGATACAACTACCGTATGAGCAATGTGATTGCAGGTGTTGTAAGAGGTCAGTATCCATATCTCGAGGAGCATATTGCGCAGAAGAAAGCAATATATGAGAGATATAAGGAAGGACTTAAGGGACTTCCTATCAAGATGAATCCAATCGAGGACTATGCGGAGCCTAACTACTGGCTCTCTTGCATGATTCTCGATAAGCATGCAATGTGCAAGCAGGTCAGAGGAGAGAAGGATGCTCTATATATAACTGAGTCAGGTAAGAGTTGTCCGACAGAGATACTTGAAGCAATAGCAAGCATCAATGCAGAGGGCAGACCAATATGGAAGCCAATGCACATGCAGCCAATGTACAGAACAAATGCATTCGTAACTGCTAGTGGTAACGGCAGAGCAGGAAGCAATGCGTACATTCAGGAGACCGGTGCGGTAGATATTGGTGCAGATATATTCGAAAGAGGACTGTGTCTGCCAAGTGATAACAAGATGACATCAGAACAGCAGGATGTAATTATCACTGTAATAAGAAAGTGCTTTGAGTAATACGAAAGAATATAGGAATGAACAAACTCACTAAGTTAGCAGTAGGAATAATAGGAGCAGATCTGGCAGCAACATCAGTAGTGGCTGTGCAGAACGCTGTGGAAGAGAATAGAGAAACTGAGAGTAAGCATCACAAAGGATTCTATGAGAAGTATGTAAAGCGGCCTACGGACTTCTTCCTTGCAAGTGGAGCGCTTGTAGCACTCAGTCCAGTGCTTGTAGGGACAGCGATAGCTGTCAGAACAAAGCTGGGGTCCCCAGTTTTGTTTAAGCAGGAAAGACCGGGAAAAGACGGAAAGATATTTAAATTATATAAATTCCGCACTATGATTGATCCGCAAACTCGCGATGGAAGAAAACTGTCCGATAAAGAGAGGTTAGAGTGCATCGAAAAGGGCATTGATATCCTTACGGATGAGGAACGTCTTCCAAAGTTTGGCCGCATCCTTCGTGCTACTAGTATTGACGAACTACCAGAATTACTAAACATATTCCTTGGTGATATGAGTATTGTGGGGCCGCGTCCACTTGCGACGATTTACCTTCCATACTACTCAAAAGAAGAAATGCGACGCCATGATGTAAGACCGGGACTTACTGGTTGGGCGCAGGTTCAGGGAAGAAATGCGGCATCGTGGAAG
>JAKSSO010000046.1 GCA_024403055.1 Mogibacterium sp.
GACCACTTTGCAGCCTTGATATTGCGTGGGGAATCGCTCTTCCTGCAGAAGCAGTAATATACAGCAACAACTATTCCGGCCGGATAGCATGCGTCCAGCACCGGACCCACTATTGCTACGATTGTATCCAGATCCATCAGTGCAATTATTGCAGACAGGATGCAGGCAACAATACAGATATTTTTATAACTGAATTTCGGTCCCTTGTCCTCAAGTATATCCGCCCATATTCTTGACGTTCCCGATACAGCACCGACCGCCGTAGTCAGTGCAGCAGCACAAAGCGCGATATTGAACAGCACGCCTCCTGCTTTGCCGAAGAGTGCCAGTACCATCTCCGTGTAGAGAGCTGACAAAGTCAGGTCTATTGTGCCACCCGTGTTAGCGCCGGCGATCATATGTCCAAGAATGGTTATCAGCAGCAGCCCGAGTCCGACCGCACCGATCAGTATCAGATTGCGGTTGATATACTTGTCTCCGATCCCTGCAGTTTTTATTCCCTGAACCACAATTACTCCGAACACAACTGCGCACTGAAGGTCTGCCGTTGCATATCCCTGAAGGAATCCGTAGATAATCGGGTTCTGGTCAAATGACGGCGCTACCCACTCCGTAGAGATCGGCGATGCCAGGCTCTTAACAATTACAGCAGTTACAACAACTATCAGCACAGGGAACAGAATATTGCCCACCTTGTCGACTACTTTGCCCGGGTTGGAAACAAACCATAAGGTAATAGAATAGTAAACAATCGAGAAGAGTATTACAGGCAGTACGCTGTCGGTCTCATATCCCGTTATCTGCATTATTGCAGCCCAGGCTGCAGCGCTCATTCTCGGTACCATGTACAGAGGCCCCATTACGAAAATCGTCAGTGCCGTAAAAAAAGTGCCGAAACGAGGAGATATCTTGCGGCATATCTCGAGGAAGGTTCCGTTTCCCTTAACCAGTGCCACATATCCGAGATACGGGAGTATTACACCTGAAAGGAATACTCCGATGAATACCGGCCATAGAGCAGAACCTGCGTCCTTACCCCACTGAACCGGGAATAACATGCAAGCAGCGCCAAAATGCATTGCAAAAAGGCCACCACCCATTACCAATAATTCTTTAAAGCTGAGATTCTTACGCATTACCTCAGTTTAGCCTCCTTCATTGTTTCTTCAATAATTGCAGGCAGTTTAGCACAATCTGCCTCAGGTATGGATGCAACGCTCACGCGAACGCCGCCTCTGATAGGAACAAGGAATACGCCTTTCTTCTCCAGAGCTGCACAAAGTCCATCCGGATCCTCACATGGTATAGTAACAAAGAAGCCTGCACGGAATGGCACGATCTTCAGTCCGACTCTTTCAGCTTCGTTTTCGAAAGCCTTGCCTCTTGCCAGCAGCATGTCTCTGTCCCTACGGCGCTCAGAACGAGCTTCCTCGAGCAGTTCAGGATCTGCAAAGATCTTCTCTATTACAGTCTGCGGAGCACGTGGGGAATTGGACCAGCTTGCACGTGATGAGAAAGTGCATACTCTCTCAAATTCCTCAGCTACCTCAGGATTGTGCGCCATGCATATCATTGCTGCACATCTGAAGCCGTACAGTGAGAATGCCTTGGAAGCACTGTATGCAACGATAGGCAGGATGTTGCCTCTAAGGTTGTCTACGACCTTGAGGAACGCTCTTGTATCGATATCCTCACCTGCAAAATCGATATATGCAACATCGATCAGCAGAGCTACCTTCTTGGACAGATCAACAGCATCGAGCACCTTCTTGATGCCATACCAGTCGTCCATTGACAGCGAATAACCCGTTGGATTGTTTGCCGGAGTATTCAGAATAATAACGAGGTGCTCCTGGTTCTTAAGAAGCTTTCCAACCTTGTACTCAAAATCAGCAAGATCGAAATTCCCCTCTTCATTGAGCATCTGGAAATATTCAAGGCTTCTTCCCATCTCGGCAGCGATGCTCGTATAAGGAGCCCAGTGCCAGTTATGAGTCAGCACCCTGTCGCCAGGCTGCGAGTAATTAGCGATAGTATTTCTGATAGCGCCTGTTCCACCCGGAGTGGCAACTACAGCTGTAAAGCTCTTGACATCATAGGTATTGAAGGTAGCCTTCATGATCGTTTCCTTGAATCCCTTTGTTCCCGCGATCGGTGCATATTCCGCATATTCTGCTCCGGACAGAGTCTTGATAGTCTTCTCTACTGAAGACATTACAACGAGGTTTCCCTCGTCATCCAGCAACGAACCGATCGTCGCATTAATAACAGCGTCCGGGCCTATCTCAGAGATCATGGCATTGGATCTTCCGCTTGCCGCAAAGACCTTGTCCTCCTTAGGAATGTCTCTTCCATTGTATGCTGCCATTGATGTAATAGCCATTTCTTTCTCTTCCTCCGTATCATATATCTTCTCGGCAATAAGCTTGCCGTTTTCGTCATGTTCTCTTGGCGTCATTCTTCCGAGTCTCACGCGCTTGATCGTTTCGCCGAGACCGCTGAATTTGGCTTCATATTCGGTCTTGATATTATCGAGGTCCTCGTCTGCATGAAGGTCCCTGGTGATCTCCAGTATCCTTACGTTCGCCGCCTCGATCTCCTGTATCGTCCATTCGAACAATCCGGTATTATCCGTCTTGAACGTCACGATGCCGTCATCCTTAAGCACTCTGAAATACGTCTTGAGTCGCTCTCTGTAAGTGAGCCTCCTCTTGTACCAGTAATTTTTAGGCAACGGATCGCTGAAGTTCAGGTATATGCCGGCCACCTCTTCATCTTCAAACCAGTCTGTCAGGTCTTCAACAAATATCGGTGCAAAGCAGACGTTGGTCAGTCCACCCTTGCGAACTTTCTCGAGTGCTCTGAGAAGTACGCTCTGATTGCCCTCAACCGCAACGAAGAAGTTCTCCGGTTCGCGTGCTGCCAGCTCAGAAATAAACTTGCCTTTGCCACAACCGATCTCAAGATATATCGGTTTGCTGCCGGCAAGCTCCTCCCATCTACCCTTCATCGAAAGCGGATCCCATGCAATAATGTCATTGAATGCTTCTAATTTTGTTTCAAGATTTTTGATTTTTCTCTGTCTCATTTACTGCTTCCTATATTGCTGCTCCCATGAATCTCGATGCGATGATAACACCAAGGAACAGTACCATGCACACTGCTGCCCACGCGTCACCTCTGCCGAAGTGGATCTCATTCATGCGTGTTCTTCCTGCTCCGCCATGATAACATCTTGCTTCCATCGCAAGCGCCAGCTCCTGCGCGATCCTGAATGAACTGATGAACAGCGGGATCAGTATAGGGATCAGGCTCTTGGCTCTCTGAATAATATTTCCCGAATCAAAATCCGCACCTCTTGCCTCCTGTGCCTTAATGATCTTGTCCGTCTCCTCCATCAGAGTAGGAATGAAACGCAAAGCGATCGTCATCATAAGCGCTATCTCGTGGCTCGGCACACCTATTTTGGAGAAAGGCTTGAGAAGTTTTTCAAGTCCGTCAGTCAGCTCGATAGGCTTGGTGCAGAGTGTCAGCATCGAAGATCCAATAATGAGCAGTATCAGTCTGACTGCCATGAAAGACGCCCTCTTAAGTCCTTCATATGTGATCGTGAAAATTCCCCAATGCCACAGAACTTTGCCTTCCACCAGGAACATGTTGATGATGAACGTAAAAGCGATGATAAGAAATACCGCTGTCAGTCCTCTGAAGATGAATTTAACAGGTACTTTCGATATTCCTATAACCGTGAACAGTGCAACTACAGCGACCAGGAATCCCCAGAAATTGTTCACTACAAATAATTCGATAATAAAAGCCAGCGTGCCAATGATCTTGGTACGTGCGTCGAGCCTGTGAATGGCAGACTTGCCCGGATAATATTGTCCTAATGTAATGTCTCTGATCATGTTAGTTCTATTTTCTGCACTGAATGTAATTCTTTATGTCTTCTGCAGCTTCTTCGGCTGTCAGCGCATCGCTGTTCAGTTCTGTCGCTGCGTTTATTTTGTTTATGATCTCGCGGATCGGCGGGACATCGAGCCCTATCTCCTCCAGTTTTGCCTTCTCGGAATACACTTCCTGCGGAGTGCCTTCGAGCTCGATCTTTCCTTTATTGATAACGAGCACCTTATCGCACATGCTCGCGATATCTCCCATGTTGTGTGAAACGAAGATGATAATGCATCCCATTTCCTCGTGTATTCTGCGAATCATCGCAAGGATCTCTCTGTGTGCCTTCGGATCCAGTCCGGCGGTAGGCTCGTCAAGGATCAGCACGCTCGGCTTCATTGCAATAACGCCTGCAATAGCTGCCCTTCTCTTCATTCCACCTGACAGTTCGAACGGCGAAGCATCCTTGACCTGTTCGTAGTCCAGCCCCACCAGTTCGATCGCTTCACGCACTGTCGCATCAAGTTCCTCGTCCTTAAGGCCCAGATTCTTCGGTCCGAAAGCCACGTCCTTGGCTACTGTCTCCTCGAACAGCTGATATTCCGGATACTGGAACACCAGACCGACCTTGCGCCTTACCTCTACCAGCTTCGTGCTTCCGTCTGTGATGCACTGACCATCCACATATACATCGCCGGATACAGGCTTGAGCAGTCCATTCAGATGCTGAAGCAGAGTGGATTTGCCGGAACCCGTATGTCCGATAATGCCACAGATCTGCCCATCACAAATCTCGAATGACACATCATCAAGTGCCACCGTCTCTCCCGGCATTCCCGGATTATATACATATCTCAAATCACTGACTTTAATTGACATATTTCTCTGCTTACCCCTTGCCTTGTGCGCTTCCTATCCTCTAAGAAATGCCTCCAGCTGTTCTGTTGTTACTATCGACTCCGGAATATCCACACCAAGCGCTGCGACCTTCTCTCTGAGATCAATGATTGGCGGCATTTCAAGTCCCGCACCCTCAATGAGCGCGCGGTCTGCGAAAAGTTCATCCGGTGTTGAATCGCTGTATATCTTTCCGTCCTTCATAACGATGACCCGGTCTGCCTGAGCCGCTTCCTCCATGAAGTGCGTGATCAGTATGCAGGTGATACCATCATTATTGAGTTCACGGATAATATCCATTACCTGTCTGCGGCCACTTGGATCCAGCATCGCTGTAGGCTCATCGAAAACGATGCATTCCGGTCTCATTGCGACAGTCCCGGCTATGGCGATCCTCTGCTTCTGTCCGCCTGACAACATGTGAGCACCCTTGTCCTTGCAGTCATACATGTCGACACGCCTGAGTGCGTCATCAACACGTCTTCTGATCTCTTCCGGAGGTACGCCGATATTCTCAGGACCGAAAGCGACATCATCCTCAACTATGGAAGATACTATCTGATTGTCCGGGTTCTGGAATACCATTCCGACTCTGCTGCGTATGTTCCAGAGATCATCCTCGTTACGTGTGCTCATTCCATCCACGAGCACTTCGCCCTCACTCGGCAGAAGCAGGCCGTTCAGAGCCTTGGCCATGGTCGATTTGCCCGATCCATTCATTCCGACCACAGAAACAAAGCTTCCCTTCTCAATGGTGAAGCTTACATCATTTACAGCACGTTTTACGAGCACCGAATGGCCTTCCTCGTCAATGCGTGTGTAATCGATTATTAAATTTCTGACTTCGATAAAACTATTTATTTCTGTACACCTTACCAGCGTAGAGCGCTGCCTCATCTACCTTATCAGCGATCTGCTCATCCCACTCTGCAGGATCTACATCATGAATGGCAACTGACAGATGGTCTTTGGCACATCCGAGTTCCTTCATCATAGTCTCTACAAGCGCATCAGCTACTCTCTTCTTAGTCTCGTCGTCTCTTCCGGCGAACATGTTAATATCGATATGTGGCATTTCATACTCCTTTCATGCATAGGGGGTCCTCCCCTGAGCGGATCCCCTGACCAAACCTTACTACCAGATGGTTCCGATACCAGCCTTCTCTGCAGCCTCAACGATCTGTGCCGCTGCGACCAGATCCAGTGCACCGAATCCCACGTTTTCATATACGATGATGTCATCATCGGACTCCCTGCCCGGGATCCTTCCGAGAATGTAATCACCGATGTCACCTGTGAACTGCTCCTTGCTGAGTGTTCCTGCATCCAGCGGTTTCAGGATGTCACCGGACTCCGAAAGAACAGCTTCCATGTTATCAAAATATATCCTGGAACACTTATCGAATACTGCAGGATCAAGTTCCTGCATCTCATACTGATATGCTCCTACTGCGCTGATAACGCATCCCGGCTTGAAGTACTCTGCGCTGCATACAGGCTCATGTGAAACAGTAACAAGGATCACCAGATCAGCACCGTCAACAGCCTTGTTGGTATCTTCGCAGGCAACGATCTTAGCACCATAATGTCCGAGTTCTTCCCTGGCTTTCTCTACGAAAGCAGTAGTCTTCTCAAAGTCTCTTGCAGCAACTCTTACCTCGTCCAGTTTTCTTGCAGTCAGCATTGCCTCAAGCTGACACATGGCCTGGCTGCCTGTTCCGATCATTGCACCGATCTTCGCATCTTCACGGCCAAAAAGATCGAACGCCGCTCCGCTTGCTGCGCCTGTGCGAACAGCCGTAACGTATGTTCCGTCGAGGAGCGCTTTGGCTACACCTGTCTCACCGTCAAAGAGCATTACCTGGCCGATAGAACCCGGCAGGCCCAGCGCGCTATTGCCCGGCATGATATTTACTATCTTGCAGGCGGCAGCATTCATATCTTCACAGTATGAAGGCATGAAGCAGAAATTGCCCTTTTCAGTCGAAATTACCGGCCTCAGAGGAACAACGAATTTCCCCTCAGAATTAAGAGCATAACATTTCTTGTCTGCCTCAATGGCATCCTTCATTGAAAAAACTTTCTTGATATCTTCTTTATTTAGCAGGATCATGTCAGCCTCCGATCATTACAGAAGAGCCTCGAGCTCAGACTTCTGCAGGAGTCCGGCCTGCTTGAAGGTCACCTCTCCGTTCTTAACTACCATGATCGTAGGAATGGCACTGATCCCTAAACCGATGGCAATAGGTGCTGCTTCGTCTGTATTCAGTTTGCAGAATTTAACATCAGTTCTCTCCTCAGACAGAGCCTCTACGATAGGTCCCTGCATCTGGCAAGGTCCGCACCAGTCAGCATAAAAGTCAACGAGTACAGTTCCTTCTGCCTTCATTACTTCGTCTTCAAAATTTTCTAAAGTTAGTTTTTTGATCATAATGGTTTTCTCCTTATCATCTATTTATTTGCTGTATCTTTCTTCTGGATAAAGCAGCCGTTATACTTCGCGTCTATTGCTATAGTTACATAATTGCCAAACGTATTTATCAGCGTAACTGATTTACCGAGCATCGCTTCGCAGAATATCGGAACACTTATAAGTGCTCCGGATACTCCTATATATGAGAAAATAATGATAAGTCCTATCATTATTGATCCTGCATGATTAGGTGCTCCTAAGGACAGGACAAGTACCAGCAGGGCCATTATGAAAAACTGCGGTACAGACATGCTCTTGCCGATAATACTCTGAATCGTAAGTCCGGAGAAGAGCATGATGAAACAGCTTCCTTCCAGATTTATTTTGGAGAAAACCGGCATTTCTTCATCCAGCAGGCCGATCCTTATCTTAAAGGTTCTGCTCAGGAATCTCTCATTATACGGTATGGAGTTTAAGGTTGAGTTGATAATAAAGTTTTCCTTCATTGCCGGAAGAATATCTCTTACAAACGATAAAGGTTCGATCCCGTGAATGAACAATCTCAACATGTAGTAAAGCAGCATTACTGCAATGCCCGCATAGCTGACCAGAATAAATATCAGCTGATACTTGAATCCTCGAAATCCGGCTGTCAGCAGCATATCCAGCGTTGCAAGGAATACAGCTATCGGCAGGAATGTCATTATAATATCCAGGACCTTGCAGAAGAACGAATAGAACGCATCATTGATCGCTTTCATCGTCTCGAAGTTCTTGTTCATTGTCGTGAGTGCTGTTGCGGAAATAACCGCGATAAGCAGCAGCGGCAAAGGTGATATGTCGGTAAACGCACTTATGAAGTCTTTAGGTACCATGTTCATAATAGCTGACATGGCAATATCTGACTCTGTCGAACCGGACCTGTATATTTCATATCCTTCCATAATATTGAAGGACAGCAGCGAAGTGGCGAAGAAATAATATGCACCTGAAAGGAGCAGTGTTATTGCCGAGGTCCCTACAACTTTAGTAAGCAGACCGGACATTCCCTTCGTGTATGTCGAGTACATCCTGATGTCCGTCATATTACTTACAAACGAAAGAAAGATAATAGGAGCGGATATCATAATCATCGCATTGCCGAACATCGACTCGATCTTATACACGTAATCTATCAGAAGCAACTGCTGCTGCGCTTCATCAAGCATGGCGGTCATTACCAGAAATGCGAACACCGCCAGCAGCATTGACAGAATGCATCTTGTGAAAGTCGAATCGGAAACGTTTTCGACCTGAATAGTTATAAGATTGTGCTTGCGACGATACTGCCAGGATATTTTATCCTCGAACTTATTTATTATCGCAGCACCGAAATCCGATCCATCCGCATCATTAAAATCAAGCGTAAAACGTGCTCCGTCGTACTCGATATTGATGAGCACCTCATTAAAGCGCTTATATGTCGCGATCGTGACTCTTGTATTCCTGTCATTTATAGACTCGACAACGCGTACAAAAACCTCTTCAAGTACAAGAATATTCTCGTAAATAAGTCCATCAGAAACGCCTGCCAGGGCAAGTCTCCCTTCAACATGCCTTCTAACAGTATCAAATTCACCAGTACTTGCTTTTACTTCAATGGTTTCCTTCGCAAATCTCATACATAATTATACTACCACATAACAGGGCACCATTAACAGTACTGATTATTCTTTTTTCGCCCTTTCGTCCTTCCAAGTATACTTTCAATAACAGGATAGAAAAAAGCAGTGCTATTGCTATAGCACTGCTTTTCATTATATTAACGGTCTGCAGACGGGCGGCAAGCGCGGTCTGCAGACTGTCCGTTCCGGAACGTCTGCCTCTCGTTCGGCTGTTTTGTTAATATAGAGGATTTTTAACACTAGGCTAAAGTACTTTTTGTAAAAATTGCCATCTATTTCATCTATGTTTACAATTTTCACTTCCCAGCGGGCTCAAAATCGAGAGTTTTGTAAACATAGCGGCAAAGCGCCTCATATTTTACATTTTGTGTGTTGAAAATGCCGCAAAAGGTCGCTATGTTTACAAAACGCCCGATTCGACCTCATGCACCTGCGCATCTGGCGAGTATGCGCTTTTATGCTTGTGCGCCTGTGCGCTTGTGCGCTTGTGTAACAGTGCATCAGCGCGACTATGCGCTTTTGTGCTTGTGCACCTCCGTGCTTACGCATTTGCGTGCCTATGCGCTTACGCAGATTAAATGTAGGCAATGAAATTCCCCGCGGCGAGGTTGCCACGGGGAAATATTCAATCATTATTCGATGATTATTCGATTATTATTCGACTATTACTCGATGATCTCAGTTACAACGCCTGAACCTACTGTTCTGCCGCCTTCTCT
>JAKSSO010000047.1 GCA_024403055.1 Mogibacterium sp.
CGCTGAAGATACTTGGGGGGTGACCCCCTGGGAAATTAGGACGTCGCCGGTTTTTTCTTTTTTGTTTTTTATCGAAGTGCAGCATTCAGTACGGATGCTGCACTATTTTAATTCACTTTACTGCGCTACATATATGGTGTAAAATAAATTAACTATGTATATATTGATGAAGTGAGGTAATTATAATGGCCATGAATCAACAGAAAGATGTTAAGAATCAGGGTAATTTTGAATATATGCTGAAGGTTTTCAAAAATGCAAGTTTTGAAAAGTTCAAGAACGTAATTGACGAGCTTCACAGACGTACAGGCAAGAGCAAGGCGTGGCTTGTTGCTGATGTTGTAAGATGCATGAAGAAATTCGATGCCGGATATCATGATTATCAGATATTCCAGTGGTACAACCTCAAGGATTGGCAGAAGGACACATATTTTACCAGATTCAGAAACAAGAAATTCATCATGATGATGAATGACCAGACTTATTCACACTGCTTTGACGACAAAGTCGAGTTTAATACGATTTTTAAAGATTATATCGGCAGAAACTTCATCGACGTTGAGCATACAAGCAAGGAAGATATTGTAGATTACTTTAATTCAAGCGAGAAGATCTTCTGCAAGATGCTCAATCTTTCCTGCGGTGACGGAGCTGAACTTATTTATACAAAGGATTTCAAGGACGGAGATGCATTCTATGATTATGTTATCGAGAAAGGTTTCGGATCACTCGAAGATGTAATTGAAAACCATCCTGATCTTGCCGAGATGTATCCATGTGCAGCAAACTGTATGCGCATGATCACTATTATAGGAGATGACGGTGAACCTCATCTCGCTTATTGCGTTCAGAAATTCGGAAACGGTGGAAGGATCGTCGATAATTTTGGTTTCCACGGACCTGTTGATCTTGAGACAGGCGAATTTCTGTATGTAGCTCATCCGGGAGAAACTCTTTCAGATGAACTGCTTGCGGTACATCCTTATACCGGAAAGAGATTCATAGGTTTCAAGACACCTTATTTTAAAGAGGCCAAGGAGATGGTGCTTAAGGCTGCCATGGTGATCCCTCAGATGCGTTACATCGGATGGGACGTGGCTATCACTCCTACAGGACCTGCGATCATTGAGGGTAATGATTACTGCGCACATGACTTCTGGCAACTTCCTGGACAGACTCCTGAGGGTATCGGAGCAATGCCTATGCTCGAGAAACTTGTGCCAAGCTTCAAAGTCAGAAAAATGGCAGGAAAGCAGGAGCATCTGATCGAACTGTCAGGAAACAGAGGATATTGGAGATAAGAACAGGAGACAGATTATGAAGAATATTTTTATCGAAGATAGAGAGGTCAAGCAGCCGAAATTATATCAGGCTATAATTTCATTCCTGGGCCTTATCGCGGTAATGTCTGTCGGCATTATGGTATTCAAAGTTGATCCGCATATTCCTATGTTTATCGGAGTGATCATTTCAGCTATCATGGCCATAGTACTTGGCTATAAATGGGAAGCCATTGAGAAGATGATGGTTGAAGGGATATCCAAGGCAATGCAGTCGATCCTCATTCTTGCGATTGTAGGAATGATGATAGGAACCTGGCTGATATCCGGAACAATTCCGACAATGATCTATTATGGGCTGAAACTTCTTTCGCCTAAGTTCTTCTTGGCTGCCGCTGTTCTGATCTGCTCGATCACATCCCTTGCAACGGGAACATCCTGGGGTACAATGGGCACCATGGGTCTGGCATTGATTGGAATAGGACATGGTCTGGGAATGCCTGTGGGACCTACTGCAGGAGCGGTAATTGCAGGCGCTTACTTCGGAGACAAGATGTCGCCTCTTTCAGATACGACCAACCTGGCACCTGCAATGGCAGGAACCGATGTATTTTCGCATGTCAAGTACATGCTCAAATCTACAACGATCACATATGTGATAGCACTTGTTTTCTTTGGCGTATATGGCTACATGCATGTTTCGACCGGGAATGTGGATACATCTCAGGCTACAGTGCTTATGGATGGTATTAAAGATACATTTAATATCAATCCTATTCTCCTGTTGCCACCTGTTGTTGTAATCGCAGCCATCGCACTAAAGGTTCCGGCAATACCTGGAATAACATTGGGATTCCTTGTAGCAGCAATCATGGCACCTTTTGCTCAGAGTGGTGTGTCCATAGGAGACATACTCTCTGTATCACTGAATGGTTTTACAAGCGAGACAGGTATTGCTTCACTGGATGACCTTCTGTCTACAGGAGGACTCATGAACATGGCAAGTTCCATTCTCATGACAGTCATCGCCATGATGTTCGGCGGTATCATGGAAGGTACCGGACAGCTGGCAGTTATCATAGATGCTATTACAAAGAGGATCAGAAGCGATGCAGGGCTTATCGGAGCTACAGAGCTTACATGTGTTCTCTCGAACGCAGTAATGCCTGAGCAGTACATTTCGATTCTAGTGCCGGGCAGAATGTATGCACCTGCATATAGAAAAGCCGGAATTCATCCTAAGAGTCTGTCCAACGCTCTTGAATCGGCAGGTACAGTTACATCGTGCCTTATTCCTTGGAATACATGCGGAATGTTTATCGCAGCAACACTCGGAGTTGCAACTTCAGTTTATGCACCATGGTGCATATTCAACTATCTGATGCCTCTGGTAACATTCGGAATGGCATTCCTGGGCATCACAGTTACAAAGATGACTCCGGAGGAACAGGCAAAGGCAGATGCCGGAGAGATCGTTTAAATGAAAAAAGATATAGATATTATTGGTGTACAGATAGACTTTGGTGCTGAGACCAAGGGCGTTGCAATGGGACCGCTGGCCATAAGGTATGGCGGTATCGTGCACGGTCTTACTGAGCTCGGTTATGATGTTCACGATAAGGGCGATATAGTTCCGCCACTTGATGGAATGAGTGTCTGGCACATGATCAATCATGATCAGGTCGTCGAGACTAACAGGAAGCTTTATCACGAAGTGAGGGATAGTCTCGAAAACGGCCATTTTCCTATTGTGCTCGGCGGTGATCATAGTATCGCGGCAGGCAGTGTTTCGGCCGTATCCAAGCATTATGAGAAGGAGGGGCCTATAGGGGTCATCTGGATCGATGCACACGGAGACTGGAACAACGAACATACGACGATGACCGGAAATATGCATGGTATGCCATTCTCGGCAGTGTGCGGCTACGGACCTGACGAAATGGTGGATTACGGGCAGGGGCCTTACTATGTGGATCCGCACAAATGTGTACAGGTGGCCGGACATGATTTTGACCCTGAGGAGGCGGCAAGAATGAAGAAAGCCGGACTCAATGTTTTTTCCATGGATGTCGTTGACAGACGCGGAATGCATGAAGTCATGAAAGACGCTATCAGGATAGCAAGCGAAGGAACGGTAGGCATTCATCTCAGCTTCGATGTTGATGCCATAACACCGGAGTATGCACCGGGTACCGGAACACCGGTAGCCAACGGTATCACAGCAAGAGAGGCTTTTCTGGCTGTTGAGATGCTGGCTGAGTCGGGCAAACTGCTCAGCATGGACCTTGTAGAAGTAAATCCTATTCTTGACGAAAGAAACAAGACCGGAATTCTCGCATCAGAACTTATTCAGCTGGCTATGGGAAAGGTCGTTTACTGATAGGATGGCAGAAATTATCAGCATAGACGGACTGAGGATCGAACTCAGCCGCAAGAAGATAAAAAGAATGAACATGCGTATTAAAGAGCCGGACGGGCGCGTTGTTATCAGCGCGCCTTATTTGACTCCTGATTTTGAGATCGTAAGATTTGTCAGGTCAAAGCGATCATGGATCGACCGGAATGTGGCGCGTGTGAGAGCAAGAGCTGCTGCTCACCCGGAGCCGCAGAACAATGCTGAGAAGGAGCGGCTTCGGGCCGCGCTGAAGGCGCGAATCGCCGTGCGGCTGCCGGCGATCGAGCAGCAGACCGGACTGCACTGCAGTGGCTGGACTGTCAGGGACATGCATACCCGCTGGGGCAGCTGCAATACAAGGACTAATCACATCAACCTGAGCCTGATGCTGGCGGATAGATCGGATGCCGAGCTCGATTATGTGATCGTACATGAACTTGTACATACAAGAGTTGCCAACCACGGACCTGAATTCCAGGCATACATGGATGCTCTCATGCCGGGCTGGAAAAATTTGCGCAAAAGCCTGAAATATTAAGAAAAGACAGAGACGACAACAGTTTACTGCTGTCGTTTTTTTAATGTTAGTTGTGATATAATAATTCATTATGGAAATAGAAAGATTGATCGTAGATCTCGCAATCATGCTATCGGTTGCGGCAGCAGTTGCAATAGTGTTCAAGAAGCTCAAACTACCGACTATTTTGGGCTATATTGTAGCGGGTTTTCTTATTGGACCGAACTTTAAATATTTCCTGGAAGTAGAAAGTCAGGCTTCGATCGAAGTGCTGAGTGAAATAGGGGTGATAATCATCCTGTTCCACATCGGACTGGAATTTGATTTTCACAAAATAGCAGACATAGGAAGTACGGCACTTGTATCGGCACTGGTCAAAATGTCAGGTGTCCTGGTTATAGGATACTTTTTCGGTATGCTGCTCGGCATGAAGACCATGGACTGCGTCTTCCTGGGAGCAATGCTGTCCATAAGTTCAACGGTAGTAATACAGAAATGTTTTACAGAACTGGGCATGGAAAATGAGAAATGTGCAGGGCTGGTCATGGGCTCGCTTGTCATGGAAGACATAATATCTGTTTTCATGATGGTCATTCTGACAACGATATCTGTAGGTCAGGGAAATGGCGGCTCGGGTACGCTGATCAGGCTTGGACTGATGATATGCTATCTGGCTATCTGGCTCGTGCTCGGAATATATATCGTACCTACGCTGCTTGATAAGGCAATGAATTACATGAATGATGAGATGCTCACCATTCTTTCGCTGGGATTCTGTTTTCTGATGGCACTGCTGGCCAATGCACTCGGATTTTCTTCAGAACTGGGAGCATTCCTTGCAGGATCGTTCTTTGCAGGCACCAAGCATATCGGGGATGTCGAGAGAGTAACGAAGGGAGTCAAAGACCTATTTGGAACGGTTTTCTTCCTGTCGGTAGGAATGATGGTCGATCCTCAGGTGATCGCGGACAGATGGACATCGATAATCCCGATTGCAATAATTGCTGTTATAGCTAAACTGATCTTTGCAACAATAGGAATGGTGCTATCCGGACAGGATCTTGATACTGCCATAAGAGGCGGAATAAGTCTGGCACCTATCGGCGAATTCTCATTCATTATTGCCGGAATGGGTATCGCGCTTGGAGTCATGGATCAGTATCTGTATCCGGTGATCGTTGCGTCATCCATACTGACGATAATAATCACACCTGTACTGATGAAGCGATCCGACGAGATAACGGCGTTCACAATGCAGCTGATACCGGCAGCATTGAGACGCAAGCTGGACAGCTATACTTCAGAAGACCAGGACGAAGAGGAAAAGGACGGCGAATGGAGCACAGTAATAAAGGACTTCCTGATAAGAGTCAGTCTGTACGGATCTATCATGTTCGTAGCGGCTCTTGCGGGATGCCAGCTCCTGCGGCCTCGTTTGGAAAAAATTATCGGTAATGACTGGTCCGGGGTCGTGGTATGCTTCATCGTTTATGCGATCATAGCGGTCTTCCTCAGACCGTACATGTCGACGACCAGGAACATGGCTTTCACCAAGCTGTGGACAGAGAGGCTGTCCAACAGACCGCCGCTGCTGGTGATGATACTTATCAAGATCGCACTGCTGATACTTATAGCATATTATCCGATCAGATCCATGTATCATCTGCATCATGAAACGGTACTGATATTCATAATAGCGGCAATAATCATCGTATCCAAAACGGACTTCGTTGTGAGCTATTATCTGCAGCTGGAGGCAAGATTCCTGTCCAACCTCAACCAGAAAACAATGGATGAGAATGGCGGACTTGAGAAACAGCACTGGCTGGATGAGGACTACAGCATTTTCAGCTGGACTGTTCCGGAAGGAGCAGCATATGCAGGAAAGACTATCGAAAAGCTGGGCTGGGGACAGCAGTCCGTATATGTTGTCAAGCTGAGAAGGGGGAGCAGGAATGTGGCAATGCCGCCTGCAAGGACGCAGATCCTCACCGGAGACAAAGTATATGTTATCGGCGACAAGAAGTCCCTGCGCTCATTCTACAAGACGCTTAACATAGGGGAACTGAATAATCTGAGAACACTCAGAGAATTCCTGGACGGGGCATATCCGGATAAGGAACATGCACTGGCCTGCCTGGCGCTTAAGGTGCGAGGCACGGAGAACTATTCAGGCAAGCCTATCAAGCAGAGCGGAATCAATATGAAGGCCCACTGCATGATACTCGGACTTGAAAGAAACGGCTATGCGACGACAATGCCGGATGCCAACATGATAATAGAAGAGGGAGATATCCTCTGGATAATAGGTACAAGTGATAACCTGAACAGGCTGGCCCTGCACTCCGTGGGAGAGGCCGGCAAGCACAAGACTAAGGCATGACATATGCCGAGAAGGAGAAGAAATGATAGATAAGAGTTTAATGGTAACGATCAAGATGCTGTGTGACAGTCTGGATGACAGCGGGCTGGGAGTAAAGGCTCTGGTTCCGACGAGCAGAAAGACAACATACGAGATATTCAAATCAGAGACAGTAAGGCTGCTGTCGTTTCTCGGATGTGTAGACGGAGAATTCTCCAACAGGGAAGTCAACTTCATCAATGAGTTCCTTGACTGCGACTACACCATTAAGGACCTTCGCAGAATGGTGGATAATGACACAGATATCGACAGTGTAGAGACAACTGTACCTGTCTTTATGAAGATAATCATCAATGCGGACAATATCAGATTGCAGAGAGGCATTCCTCACGGTGATGCTACCTGTACTGCAATGTATCAGTTCTTCGGTGAGATCGGCCGCAACTTCATCGCGTGTGACGACAAGGTAGCGGAAAGAGAGACAGAGGCACTTACCAATATCCTTGAGACCATTCGCAATTACTACGAGGATAAGGACGAGGAATGGAAAGAACAGAACAGAGACCGTGCGGACGGAGACAATAAAAACGGCGGTAATGCCGGCGGCATGGCAAGCGCAGCCAAGCTGGATGTCACATTTGAAAGTGATGCAGAGGTAAAGGCGGATGCAGAGCCTGAAGAGGAGATAGGAACTCTGGAAGAACTGCTGGAGGAGCTGAACTCCCTCATCGGCCTTGAAAAGGTCAAGAAGGATGTTAATTCGCTTATCAATCTCGCACAGATAATGAAGCTTCGTGAAGAGCGCGGAATGAAGCAGGTGGATATCACGCTTCACCTCGTATTCTCGGGCAACCCGGGTACGGGTAAAACGACCGTCGCAAGACTGCTTTCCAAGCTCTACTACAGGATCGGCGTTCTGTCCAAGGGCCAGCTGGTAGAGGTCGACCGTTCAGGTCTCGTAATGGGATATGTCGGACAGACTGCGATCAAGACGGCAGAGGTCGTACAGAAGTCGATAGGTGGAGTGCTCTTTGTCGATGAGGCTTATGCACTGACTGCCAAGAGAGGTGACAATGACTTCGGACAGGAAGCAGTTGATACTCTGCTCAAGGGAATGGAGGATAACAGAGACGATCTGGCTGTTATCGTAGCCGGATACCCTGACCTCATGACTGAATTCATCAATTCGAATCCGGGACTCAAGTCCAGATTCAACAAATATATTTTCTTTGACGATTATACTCCTGAAGAACTCTTCGGCATTTTCGAGTCGCAGTGCAAGAAGAACGGATACGAGGCAGATGAAGAGGCTAAGGACTTCGTTAAGGAATTCTTTAAGAACAGATATGAGAACCGCGATGACAATTATGCCAATGCAAGAGACGTCCGCAATTTCTTCGAGAAAGCTATCGTAGAACAGGCGAACCGTCTGTCCAAGGAGGAAGCTCCGACGGATGAGGACCTTGCGACATTCAAGCCTTGCGATGTAAGCGCAGTAGAACTTTAGGTATAAGAGGGACTGCTTATGAACTGGGCAATACTTATCAAATATCTGGTGCCGCCGCTGGTAGGTGCTGTCATCGGATATTTCACTAACATGATAGCTGTCAAGATGCTCTTCTTCCCTCATGAGGAAAAACGCATCTTCGGTCATGTCGTACCTTTTACACCGGGAGCGATTCCCAAGGGCAAGGCGCGTCTGGCCAAGGCTGCCGGTGACATTGTTGCAGGAGAGCTGATAACGAAAGAGGACATCTCCAACAAAATGCTGACCGAAGAGATCGAGAAACCGCTGATCGAGAAGGTGATGTCTATCCTTAACGAGGACATTGCTCTGACGGGTGCGATCCTGACAGGGGGCAGAGAAAAGTATGACAGTCTTGAGAATAGTTTTACTGAGCTTCTGACAGAAAAGATCATCGATGCGATACGCCGCATGGACATTCCGGAAATGCTCCAGACGGAAGGAAAACGCATGACGAATGAGGCTTTATCCAAATCTACGATCCTTTCGATCGTTATAACTGACAGGCTCGTTGACAAGCTGATGCTGTCAATAGGAAATGAAATGGAAACATTCCTCGACGGCAAGGGACGTGAGATGGTCGATGACATCGTGACCGGCAGGATACACGACCTCGGCGAAAGAACGCCGCTTCATGTGTTGGAACAGGCCGGCTATGATGAAGAATTCGTGCGCGCCAAGCTGACAGCCGCATACAGGGAGTCCGTTGTTAATGCTGTGAATTCCGCACTGCGCAGAATAGATGTATCAAGCGTTATCGAGGACAAGATCAATGCAATGTCGGTAACAGACCTTGAGAAGGGTGTACTGACAGTAATGAAGACCGAACTGGACATGATAGTCAGCCTCGGAGCGCTTATAGGATTTGTTCTGGGCTGCATCAATATTTTCATATAGGACCTGAGACGGGAGAACCGGACATGGATTTTGAAGAGTATAAAAAACAGGTAATTGAACATGAGGAAAACACTCCTGACTTCGTTATCTTCGACAACGTCAGGAAGGTATACCACGTCGGAGAAGTGGATATCGAGGCACTGCACGATGCCAGCTTTAACGTGAAGAAAGGCGAACTCGTGGTCGTAGTCGGAGAATCGGGCGCGGGCAAAACGACGCTTCTCAACATTCTCGGCTGATTCGGCATGCTCCCAGATCTCCGCGCTGTCCCTGCCCGACGCGCGACCAGTC
>JAKSSO010000048.1 GCA_024403055.1 Mogibacterium sp.
TATATATGGGAACATAATGGAATGATGGACATCCCTAGATATATACGTAAGGCATCGTCTTGCCTGGAGGACTATTCCGCTGAAGGATTTTTGCTGGATGACGATCTGATATTCACAAATGAGTCAAATTCATTTCCGTTGACCACAGAGCAGGTTGAGGCAAAAATCAGGTCGATTCTTTTCGATGATGGCAGGCGTCGTAACAATAATGCGAAATGCCTGAAGCATTGCATGCCCAAGGAATCAGAGGAGCCTCAGAAGGAATAGCAATCAGGAAAGAACTGGATACACGGAGAAAGTGGAGATAGCGGAAAAGGCAGAAAGGATGGAGAGATGGCTTTGAATAAAGATGAAGTGCTGGAGATCCTGAATAAAAAGAAAATAAAATATGAACTCGTGGAGCACAGGGCTGTCTATACGATCGATGACATGCTGGAGTGCGGATTGCCTCATCAGGAGCAGATCGCGAAAAATCTGTTTGTCAGGGACGACAAGAAGCAGAAATACTATCTGATCACATGTCTAGAGGATAAAAAAATAAACCTCAAGGAATTCCGTAACGCGAACAACACAAGGCCGTTGTCGTTTGCTTCTGAGACGGATCTGGCTGATAAATTAGGCCTGTATCCCGGCGCTGTAACTCCGCTGGGAATACTCAACAATGACAATAAGGATGTTATTGTGTATATGGATAAGGATTTCGAAAATAAGTTAATGGGAGTGCATCCATGCGATAATACGGCCACAGTTTTTATGAGCTGCAGGGATGTGAGCAAGCTGATAAAGGATCACGGAAACGAGTTGCATTTCGTAAAGCTGTAAAAGCGAACGAGTGAAGTTGAGGATAATTATGAATATAAATTCGGATGCTTCAAAAATGAAGATATGAATAATAAAAGACTCTGCAAGGCAGAGTCTTTTCTGTTGAAAAATATGAGCAGGCTCCTTTAAAAATGTACGGCAATGGATGTCAGACTTAGATAATACGTATCTGACAAGCTGCCATTGCATCAAGAGCGGTCTGATGTGATTCAGGAGTAACACCTGCACAGCAACTGGAGTCAACAGTGACAGGAGTCTCCGGAAGAAAAGCTTTGACTATCATTGCGTTTGAGATGACGCATACGTCGGTACATAGGCCTATGATCTCGATGCTTTCGATAGCTTCTGCTTCGTCCATCATGCACAGCGCCTGACCTAGAATTGTCGAGCCAAATGAAGGCTTGTCAAATGTGTTGTAGAAGTCCGAGTCGGGATCCTCGCCGGCAAGTCTTAGCTTGTCTATTTCAGGATGAAGCTCCCAGCCATGGCTTCCTTCAATACAATGAGGAACAGGAAGAAGGCTTCCCTCCTGTGTCTCCATGTAATTCTCAGTGTGAGTATCCCTTGTATAGAGAACATATCCGTCAAAATTCTTTATCTTTTCAATGACGTTAGGAACGATCGCTGCAGCTTCTTTAGTACCGAGTGCGCCGTCAATGAAATCATTCTGCATGTCGATAACGAGTAAAACTTTTTGCATTTTATACCTCCTGCTTGTAAAGATCATAAAGTGGCATGAAGTGCTGTGAGAGCGTCGTGCAGCTCCGATATAAGCTGCTCGTGGCTGCAGTCCGGCTCAAGAAAACCTATTTTATCTGAAAGGATGGTACCTTCTTCGTCTGTCAGATCAGGATCAATGGCGAACGGCTCGCAATTGATACCTATGCCTATTATCAGAAAATAACGTCCGCAGTTGTCAGGATAATCAACACGCTCGGTCAATATTCCTGCAAGTTTCCGTCCGTTGCAGTATATATCATTGATCGGCTTGATATATAGCTCGTCGGACGTGTGTGCCTGAAGAACCGGCAGGATAAGATCGGCGACCTGCGTAGTGACCTTCAGTAGGTCCTCCTCGCTGTATGAATACTCATAAGCGTAAGACATGTATATTCCGACATCGCCGGGCGAAAGGAAAGACTTACCGTAGCGTCCACGTCCCGCTGTCTGTTCATCTGCTGTGACAAGGAGCGGAAGAATATCACCATAGTAGACTGTACCGTCGCAGGCTGTAGTGTAGGAGCCGAGGACGATATCTTTGGCCTTGTCATTTGTTGATGCAAGTGATTCGTAATGAATTTTTATAGTATCTTTGTTCATTTTTGCATGATCAGAAGCTTCTCGTCTGATGTGTAACCGGGTTAAAATGGAATCAGTTTTTTTTCAGTGCGCGAAGTATCAGTGTTGCAGCTACACCTATTGCTATTCCGCTGATTATGCCGCTGAAAAGTAGAACCGGAAAATAAAAGAACATGCGCAGATCTTCGATAAGAGCCGCAGCAACCAGGAGCTGCCCGAGGTTGTGAAGAACGCCTCCAGCCATGCTGACACCTGCGATGCTGAACAGTCCGGTCCGCTTGAGAACCACCATGCCCGCAAAGCTGATCACTGCTCCGGCAAGTGCGTAAAGCATGCCGAAAAGTCCGTTAAAAAGAAGTCCGGCGACAACTATTCGAATCACGCTGACTGCCGCTGCGTCTTTCCAGCCGAACTTATAAAGTGCGATTACTGTTACGATATTGGCGATCCCCAATTTGACACCCGGGATCCCCGGATTGTATGGTATAATTGCTTCGACATAGGAGAAGATGAGGGCAAGCGAGGCCATGAGCGCAACATGTGCGACGATCTGCGATCTGCTGCGTTGCACCTGACGTTTGCTTTGAGATGTCTTATCTGCTGATCGCATCATAGCCACCTCCTCCTTCTATTTGGACAATTACTCTGTTAGGAAGGCAGATTATGCTTTCGCCATTCGAAGAGATCGCAGCATGGTGAACACAGACCTGATTGTGACAGCTGGCGGATCCCATGTGAACTTTACCGCCATTTATGACCACGGTATTGGTCACCTCGCCGGAATCATCTGTTATCGGTATCTCGCGGTCCTCAATTAGTGAGTAGGTACCGTAAAGCTTGCCGGAACGAGTGATGCTGATCTTGTCACCACCTGTTTTGCTCGAGCTAACGTAGACCGTGCTCGCAATGCCGATCAGGACCAGGACGATAAGCAATATTATGTCTGCTTTAGTAAGGAATTTTTTCATGAAAAAACGTTTTGCAATTCTTTCTTTTATACTTGTTACTATGATTATAACACAGACCGCCTGCGGACGCGATGCGGAGCCTGTTTCTGTGGATAAAGAATGTCTGGATACACAGTGCAATGTGACTGTGTACGGAACCGGGGAATACGGATCGCCTGATAGCGAGCTGGACGAAGAGATCGCTACGAAAGCGATAGACGAGGCATTCAAGCTGTGTACAGAACTTGAGAATAAGATCAGCAAGACTATCCCGGCTTCGGACATATATAAGATCAATCATGCAAATGGCGAGTGGGTCGAAGTGTGCGATAATACCGCGGAACTGCTGAAAAAGGGAATGGAATACAGTGAGCTGTCGGATGGCGATTTTGACATAACTGTCGGCGGGCTGACGGCTCTGTGGGATTTCCAGTCGATCGAGCCGTCGCTGCCTGATGAAGCTGAACTGTCGGCAGCCGCTCAGCACGTGGACTACAAGTGCGTAGAACTTGACGGCAACAGAGTGCGGCTGAGCGATCCCGCCGCCCAGCTGGATCTTGGAGGAATCGCCAAGGGATATATTGGCGACTGCATGGCGAACAGCCTTATCGAAAACGGCGTTAATTCCGCTATCGTAAATCTTGGCGGAAATATCGTATGTGTGGGAGGCAAGCCGGATGGAACAGATTTCAATATCGGCATCGAGACTCCATACAGTGACAGATCAGAAGTATCCGGTGTCCTTGCGGTCTCTGATAAGACAGTGGTAACATCGGGCGTTTATGAGAGATACTTCGAGCTTGACGGAAAGAAGTACCACCATATTCTGGATCCGCAAACAGGATATCCTGTTGAGACAGACGTAGTTGCTGTAACACTTGAGGCTGATCTCGGACATTCGATGGATATTGACGCACTGGGAACTATCTGTCTGATCAAGGGTATAGATGAAGGCGTTAAACTGATCGAATCACTTGACGGAATAGAGGCAGCCTTTACAAAGACCGACGGTAAAGTAGTCACGACGAGTGGAATGAAGCTGGAATAGAGTTCATTCGGTGCAACAAAGCTCAGTAACATGATAAAGAAGGGCGCTCCGACGAGCGCCCCATTATTTTACATTTTTTCGATATTGAGTTTCCTGTATGCCAGCATTGCTATAACTGCATCGACTGCGACCTGAATGCTGTTGAAACCGACACATGCAAGTGCGCCGATCCACTGGCCGAAAAGGATAATTTCTGAAACAAAGTAGCCGCCGACTCCAACAATGCACGCAAGCACAAGACCTGCGAGCTCGATGTTCGGGATACCTGCCAGGGTCTTCATTTCTACTTCTGCAGCATCAAGCTTTCGCGATTTGTCAACGTACACGCCGAATACAAGGACCATTATCAGTTTAATAAAGAAGGTCCATGGAGCCCAGAAGGCAAATCCGCCCATGAGATCGGCGAGCGCTGCGCCGACCGACCCGGCAAAGCAGGCGTATCTGCGAGGCAGTATCAGGACTGCCAGGAAAATGACTGTGTCGCCGAGGTGAATGTAGCAGTCAGGTCCGCAAGGGATCCGAAGCAGCAGCGTGCATATGAGGACAAGCGCTGTCATGAGTGCTGTAATAACCAGTGTTGTTGTCTTGTCTTTATTCTTCATAGTTTAAATCCTTTATTTGTTCATAGAATGGATATATAATAGCATTTGATTGTAGTTAGTGAAATATACAAAAATATATTTTTGTACAATAACAGATTGATGAGGAGAGCATGAAAAACATCTTATTGAATCTTGAGGATCGTTCGGGCAAGAATCTCTACAGACAGATATATGAGCTGCTGCGAGATGACATTCTTGACGGCAGCCTCGAAAAAGGCGCCAAGCTTCCGTCTCTGAGAAAGTTGGCAGAAGGAAATGAAATAAGCGTTACTACAGTTGAGGCTGCATATGAGCAGCTTCTTGTTGAGGGCTATATTGAGAGCCGTCCGAAATCCGGATATTATGTTGCTGACACGATACAGGCCGGTGTCCGAAATGCGGAAGACCCGAAAAGTACCTTTGAGCCGGTCGCAGGTCAGGGAACTGACAGAAAAGTCGCAACACAGGAAAGACCGGCGATCTATGACTCGGAGAGCTTTGATTTCGCAAAATGGAAAAAGTGCATGAATCGCGT
The DNA here is from genome assembly GCA_024403055.1 of Mogibacterium sp. GTDB lineage: Bacteria > Bacillota > Clostridia > Peptostreptococcales > Anaerovoracaceae > Crickella. The sequence continues at coordinate 5,233 of JAKSSO010000048.1, forward strand.
TTTCAATGAGTGCGAACACATGCTGCAGACGGAGGCAGATCCTCAGGGTGAACCATCACTCCGACAGGAACTGGCAAGCTATCTGTATCAGAGCAGAGGAGTGAAGTGTACTGCAGATCAGATTGTGATCGGTGCAGGCACACAGCAGTTGACAATGCAGCTGGCGAGAATTCTTAAGGAAATCGGCATAAGAGATGCAGCGTCTGAAACGCCGTGCTATGGCCCTATTCGCCAGATACTGAGAAGTGAGGGCTTTCCTGTCATAGAGGTCCCTGTCAGGGATAATGGCATCGAAATCGAAAAGATCCCTACAGAACGTCCTCTCCTGGTATATGTCAATCCGTCAAATCAGTTCCCAAGTGGTGCGGTAATGCCGGTAGGACGCAGATATGATCTGATATCATGGGCTGAAGAAAACGGAAGCTACATTCTCGAGGATGATTATGATGCGGAACTCAGATACAGAGGCAAACCGATACCTGCGATGCAGGGGCTGAAACAGGGCGGCAGAGTTATCTACCTTGGTTCGTTTTCTTCGACATTATTTGCGGCTATCAAGATCAGCTACATGGTACTGCCTGAAGAACTTGCAGAAATATTCGAGAAAAACAAATCCAAATACGCACAGACCTGCTCCAAGGCTGAACAGTTATGCCTCGCGTTCTACATGGAATCAGGCTATTACTACAGACATATCAAGAAGCTTCGCAGAATATACTCATCCAAATTGTCCGTGGCGATGAACATGTTCGCCGAAGAAGGTGAAATGATCGAAGCTATCGATTCGCAGTCAGGTCTCGCCATCATGCTGAAGGTACATACTGACATGTCTGCGGACGACGTCTGCAGAATAGCCGAACGTTCCGGCCTTATCATGAGACCGATAAACGATCTGTGCACAGCAGACACACAGCTTGTTTACTTCTATTTCTATCGTGTGCCGGAAGCTCTGCTGAAAATGCTTACAAAACAGTTTATAACCAGACTGAAAGGAAAGAAAAATGTATAAAGTATTAGTAGTCAATGATGACGGCATTGCATCGCCGGGTATAGAGGCACTGGTCAATGCGCTGAAAGATATAGCGACCGTATATGTTGCAGCACCGGCTGAGCAGCAGAGCGGAACAGCCAGGGGAATATCGTTCAGGGAACCTATTTTCGTTGAAGAAGTCGACTTCGAGGGTGCAGAGGTAGCATATGCCGTTGGCGGAACACCTACCGATTGCGTGATCTGGGCGCTGTCCAAATTCAAGGGACTCGTTGAATTTGACTATGTTGTCAGCGGTATCAACATGGGTCAGAATACTTCGTCGATCGCATATTATTCAGCTACGATCGCCGGTGCACTGGAAGGAAGTGTGCATGGTGTAAGATCGATCGCGCTGTCTGTTGACGGTCACGACACGAATAATTTCGAATACATCTGCAGCCTCATGCCTGAGCTGCTTGAGATGAGTGCGGGTCTTGATCCGCAGATCGTGCTTAATGTAAATGCGCCTGACCTTGAACCGCAATTCGTTAAAGGCGTAAGAATAGCAAAAATGCCTCCAAGAGAAAGATGTCCGGAGTTCGTTTTTACGGATACTGAAAGAGAAGGCTACTATCAGATGACAGCAGTTCTGCCGGAAAGCAGACCGAATCTTGACGAGGATCTGGGCTGCGTAGTGGCGGGTTATGCATCAATTTCGCCGATAACAGCAAGAATGTTCGATCCGCAGGGATTCAAACAGATGAAGAATGTGACGGTGAATAAAGACCTCTTTGTAATTGTCGGCGCCCAAACTGAAGTTCTCGCAAAAATTCGAAAGCCGGAAAAATTCGAAGAAAATATTGCTATGCTTACGAAATGCATCGGGCGACTGAGTTTGCCGACGATACTGGTAAAACGCTATGCGGACGGCGAAATGATCGAGCCTGTCGGTGAAAATTCCGAGAATGCGGAAACAGTCGAGATCGTGGATTATAATGCTTTTGACAGCAAGGAATTCGCATCTCTAGCGGAAACGATAGCGGACAAATCGGTATATATTGCAGGTCTTGAGACGCACATCGCGATCCAGCAGACAGCGAAGGAATTCCTGAAAAGAGGCTATGTTGTAACGGTTATTGAGGACTGCTGTGGTTCAGGCAGCAAGAAGGCGCATAAGTTTGCCATTGATTATCTGCATGACATTGGATGCAGGATCACGACCTGTGAGGCGGTGGTCAAGGAGCTGGCACCAGAAGCGTTCTAGACCAATCGTTTGTACATCAAAAAAACAAGAATCGGAAGGGAGTGTCCCAAATAATGGACACTCCTTTTTGTATTATTGCAGAAAAGCACTACGGGAGGAAAAAATGAATATTGCGGTATTAAGTGCCGGCATTATTCAGCAGGAAAGGACCGTGGAAATGCTGAGGGAGTATGCCGGGAGAACGGAAGCTAAACTGAAGATCGAGTATTATCTTTCCGCTGAAAAGCTTCTTAAAGAAGTTGAAACATGTGGTGGATATGAGTTATATGTTGTTGACGTGCTGATGCCTGAAATGGACGGCATAATGTTTGCTGAAAGGCTGCGCGCCGGCGGGGACAACGGCAGAATAATATACATAAATGGCGAGCCATCGCGTGCGTGGCGGGCATTTAGAGTCAGGGCGTTCGATTACATACTGAGTCCCGTCAGGAAAGAATATCTGTATGAGTCGCTGACCGAAATTAGAAATGAGCTGAAGTTGAACAGGATATCACCTGTTGTGGAACTGAAAGTGAAAGACGGCATAATGCGAGTTCGCCTGTCCGACATCACTTACATAGATAAAAGCAGCAGGTCCTGCGTGTATCATTTCGTGGATGGTGCATGCGAAAGGGGCACAACAATGAGGAGCAAATTTTCTGAAGATGTCGCTGAATATCTGGTCCATGAAGAGCTTACTATCGTAGGCCTGAGTCTGGTCGTAAACATGGCACACATAAGGTCTCTTTCCAGGGATAAACTAGTTCTTAGTAACGGTGAAGAGATACATCCACCTAAAAATCAGTTTGTAAATATTAATGCCGCGTGGGCCGAATATGTTGAAAAAATAACGAAAGAATAAACTTGTAAAAGGCTTGAAATTACTATATAATTCGTTTGTTGCATACGTTATGACGTATGCGTAATTATTAAATAAGCTGACGTAGCTCAGACGGTAGAGCGCATCCTTGGTAAGGATGAGGTCGGCAGTTCAAGTCTGCTCGTCAGCTCCAGCGGAAACGCACGGGGCAAGGGGACGCCCCTGTCCCGCTTCTACAAATAACGTTATTTTAAGAGGAGGATAAAAATGGCTAAGCAGAAATACGAAAGAACCAAGCCACATATCAACATTGGTACAATCGGCCACGTTGACCACGGCAAGACAACTCTTACAGCAGCTATCACATCTGTACTGAACAGAAAGTACGGACTGGGCGGAGACGTAGCATTCGACCAGATCGATAAGGCACCGGAAGAGAAGGCAAGAGGAATCACAATCTCAACAGCACACGTTGAGTATGAGACACCAAACAGACACTACGCACACGTAGACTGCCCGGGACACGCTGACTATGTAAAGAACATGATCACAGGAGCAGCACAGATGGACGGAGCAATCCTGGTATGCGCAGCAACAGACGGCCCAATGCCACAGACAAGAGAGCACATCCTGCTTTCAAGACAGGTAGGAGTACCTTACATCATCGTATTCCTGAACAAGTGTGACATGG